>CAZFEH010000020.1:22553-29671 GCA_964517615.1 uncultured Demequinaceae bacterium | reverse complement strand
CATCAGAACTCCGTCGTGATCGGGGGGTGGAATCTCTCCGCACCACGGTAGAGGATGTGGGTGACCGCTGGCACCTGGGGCACCAGTGGGTGGAGCGTCCGCCGATCACCGCCCGCGCGAGCGTGCTGTCCACGCACACTACAGATGCCGCGTGGGGTCCATCCGCTGATGCAAGATACGGATCACGTCCACGCCGCCTTCGCGCTCAATGTAGAAGAGCAGGTGGCTGCCGATTCCGTAGCGGCGGTACCCTAAGCGCACCTCGTCGCAGGGGTGACCACGGCCAGGATCAGCGGCGATCCGCTCGATCGCGATCCGGATCTCGGCCACGTAGGACTGGGCCTGACCGGCGCCCCAATGGTCCTGGGTGTAGTCCCAGATCGAGGAGAGGTCACGCTGTGCGGCTGGGGTGAGTCGATAGCGCGTCACGACTTCTTTGCCGCGACAAAAGCATCGAAGTCAAAGGGCTCTGGTGCGCCACTTTCTTCACCGACGATGAGGGCTGCACGCAGAGCAGCCAGCTGGGTCTCATGATCCTCCAAGAGGCGCAGCCCGGCGCGAACGACTTCGCTGGCGGAGCGATAGCGTCCGGAAGCGACCTCTCGGTGGAGGAATCCCACGAAGTGATCGTCCAAACTGATCGAGGTGTTCTGAGCCATGCCCCGATCATACCAATAATTGGTAACCTCGGCTAGGTCTGGACGCCCGACATCAAGCATGGTTGCCGCAACCTCGCAGCAAGCTTGAGCGCGTCCAAGCGCGTCATGGCCGCCACTCATGGGCGGTGTGTTGTGCATGGGGCCAACCTACGCACCACCACTGACATGTCATCGCCAGAGCACACTGTGACGCACGGGGAGCGCCCGCTCACCGCCGCTGGCACCTGGGGCACCAGTGGGTGGAGCGTCCGCCGATCACCGCCCGCGCGATCACACTCCCGCAGCGCAGGCATGGCTCTCCGGCGCGGCCGTAGGCGGTCAGCGAGCGGGAGAAGTAGCCCGACTCACCATTGACATTGACGTAGAGCTCGTCAAAGCTCGTGCCACCCTGTTGGAGCGCCGCGACCATCACCGTACGCACCGCCTCGAACAACTCCCGCGCACGGCGCGCGCTCAGCCGGTCCACCGGCGTCTCAGGGTGCATCCGCGCATGCCACAACGCCTCGTCGGCATAGATGTTGCCGATGCCCGAGACCCGGTTCTGGTCCAGGAGCACCTGCTTGACGCCGCGGGTGCCGCGCCGCCACAGTGCCGCGACCGCCTCCGCACCCAGCACGGGGTCCAGCGCGTCGCGGCCGATGTGCGCCACCGACTGCGGCACGACGGCCCGGGAGGTGCCCGCTCCCCCGGCCAGGGCATCGGCCGTGGGGGCCAACGGCTCCACCTGGAGGTAGCCGAAGGTGCGCTGATCCAGGAAGTCCAGGGTGAGGGGCAAGCCGTCGCGGGTCAGGGACAGCCGCGCCCGGCAATGCGGATGTGGGGCGGGGGCCTCGCCCCAGGGGCCGGGGAAGACGCGGAACTGGCCGGACATGCCCAGATGGGCACTGAGCGCAAACTCGCCCCCATCCAGGGGAAGCCACAGGAACTTGCCACGCCGGGCGGCCTCGGTGAGACGAGCGCCCGCGAGCAGCGCCGCGAACTGGGCGGGGCCTCCCGGATGCAGCCGCACCACGGAGTCCCGGCGCACGTCCACGGCCTCCACATGCGCACCCACCACCAGGTGAGCCAGGCCTCGCCGGACGGTCTCTACCTCAGGCAACTCCGGCATCGGCGTCGCCCAGTTCACTCTCCAACGACCGGAAGGCCGCCTCCGCCGCCTCGTATTCGGCGTGCTTCTTGGCACTGCCCGTGCCGGTGCCGCGCACCACCCCGTCCACGCTCACCTGCGCGGTGAAGGTGCGGGCATGGGCCAGCCCCTCGCCCTCGACGGTGTAGACGGGCTTGCCCAGGCCGCGTGCGGCGCACAGTTCCTGGAGGGAGGTCTTCCAATCCAGCGCCACGCCGGCCTGTGCGGCGGCAACCAGCGAAGGACTGAGCAGGTTCAGGATCACACGACGGGACACCTCGATGCCGTGCGCCAGATAGATCGCGCCGAACAGCGCCTCAAGGCCGTCGCACAGAATGGAGTCCTTGTCCGCACCGCCGGTGGAGATCTCTCCCTTGCCCAGCAGGATGAAGCTCCCCAGGCCCAGCTCCCGTGCCACGACGGCAAGCGAACGCTGAGACACGGTCGCGGCGCGGATGGGCGCGAGCTGGCCCTCCGGAAGGTCGGGGTGGTCGCGGTACAGACGGTCCGTGACGACGATGCTCAGCACCGAGTCGCCCAGAAACTCCAGACGCTCATTGGACGGCAGACCGCCGTTCTCGTAGGCGAAAGACCGGTGGGTGAGCGCAAGAACGAGCAGGTCGGGGTCGAGTTCGACTCCCAGCCTGCTCGTCAGCGTCCCGGCCGCCGCCGGGACAAGGTCTGCGGGCACCACCTAGCGCGGCTTACGCCTCGTGCTCAGTGCGCAGTGCCTCGACGTACTGGCGACCGTTGTAGGCGCCGCACGCGGGGCATGCGGTGTGCTGCAACTTGTCGGCCTTGCACGTGGGGCACGTGGTGAGGTTGGCAGCGGTCGTCTTCCACTGCGAACGACGCGAGCGGGTGTTGCTGCGCGACATCTTGCGCTTGGGAACAGCCACGGCTAACTCTCCTTCTCATCGGACCGCACCACGCGGTCCTTCACACTGTCCAGTGCCGCCCAACGCGGGTCGAGCACTTCATGGGCATGACCCGGGTTGTCCTTGAGCGGCACGCCACACTGGTCGCACAGCCCGGGGCAATCCGGGGCACACAACGGGGTGAACGGCAAACTCGTCACCACCGCGTCTCGCACGGCCTCCTCGAGATCGATGGTCTCGCCATCGAACACGTGGACGTCGTCCGAGTCCTCGTCCTCCCCCAGCTCGGCCTCGGGGTACAGGTACAGCGCCTGGAAGGGGACGTCCACCTCACGGCGAACCTCCTCCAGACACCTGCCGCACTCCCCGATTGCCTCGGAGCGGAAGGATCCGGAGACCCAGATGCCGTCGGTCACCACCTCGAAACTCGCCTGGAGTTGCGCGGAGGCACCGTGCGGCACCGCGATCAGGTCCGTGCCGAGAGCCTCGGGAAGCGAAAGGTCGATGCTCACATCGCGTCGTGCACCCGGCCTGCGCACCAGATCCCGCGAGGGGAACTGGAACGGCGAGGCGCCCGACTTGGGAGAGTGGTTCACCCGCTCCTCCATCACCTTCCGGCCCACGATGGACCTCGACCCGTGCCACACCGGCTGGGCCAGCGCACAAGTCTACGCGATACCCGGCCCCGGCTCAACCTCGGTGCGCAAGGCTGCGGCCACGGCATCGGCCACGCCCGGCGGAACGTACGGGCCGATGTCCCCGCCGTGCCGTGCCACGTCCCTCACCAGGGACGATGCCACGTGAGACAGGGCGTTGTCGCCCATGATGAAGACCGTCTCGATGCCCGTCAGCGAGCGGTTCATGAGGGCCATCGGACGCTCCGCGTCGTAGTCCGAGCCGCCACGCAGGCCCTTGACGATGGCGTTGGCCCCCACGTTCGCACAGAAGTCCACCAGGAGACCCTGGGTGCTCGTGACGGTGATCCCCTCGGCGCCCTCAAGCGCCCGAGAGAACAGTGCGACGCGAGACTCGACCGTCAGAAGCGGCGCCTTGGAAGAGTTGTGTGCCACGGCGACGATCACGTGATCGAAGAGGCGGCGGGCGCGCAGGGCAATGTCGATATGCCCCGAGGTCACGGGGTCAAAACTGCCGGGAAAGACCGCGATGGTCATGCGTTGACGCTACCCGATGCGTGGGCGTAGTGCACCACGGTGTCGCCGTAGTCCTTCGAGTGGACCACCTCCAGGCCGGGCGGCCACTGCGGGCCCACGGTGCGGCGCGAGCCTTCGAGCACCACCGTGGCATTGCGGGTCAGGCGCGGTACGAGTGCGGAGAGCACCTGCGCGAGATCGCCCACGGGATGATCGTAGGGAGGATCGATGAACACCAGGTCGAAGCGGCCGCCGTGCAGGGACAGGAATGCGGTGGCGCGCTCCCGCACCGCCGTGGCGCGCGTTCCCGCCCCCAAGGCGCGGATGTTCGCCTCGATCACCCTGGACGCCGGTAGCGCCGACTCCACGAAGGTCACATGCGCCGCGCCGCGACTGAGCGCCTCCAGCCCCAGGGCGCCGGAGCCGGCGAAGAGATCCAACGCGGTCGCACCGCGCAGGGCATTGGCGTGATCGAGGCGGCTGAAGATCGCCTCGCGCACCCGGTCCGTGGTGGGCCGGGTGCCGCTCTTGGGCACGGTGAGCGCGCGGCCACCGAACTCTCCGGCGATCACCCTGGTCATGGGTACAGGGTACGCGGGGAGCCCGGCACACCCGGATAGGCTCCTGCCATGCGTCTTCTCACCGCCAAGCAGTGGATCCTTGTCATCGGCGTGCCGCTCCTGGCGGGACTTGTGGGCGTCGGGCTGGGCTGGGCGTTGTGGGGCTCCCGCGCCGATGCCCCGGACGCCTCCGCACCCTCGCCCTCCTCCGGGGCGACGCCGGCTCCTTCGGTGACGCCGTCATCGGCGGTGCCCGTGGTGCCGGGCGAGCCCGTGTCGGCATGCCGGGCGGAGTTCACCATCAATGCCTGGGAGGGCGGCTGGCAGGGCAACGTCGTGGTGACCGCTTTGGCGGACATCACCGAGTGGGAGGTGCTGCTGGACGTCAAGCCGGGCAAGGTCACGCAGGCATGGAACACGACGCTCGCCGCGGGCTCCACCGGGGCGCTGGTGCCCGCAGGCAACGTGGACTACAACGGGGTGCTTGCGGCCGGCGCTTCGACAACGTTTGGCTTCGCCGCCTCAGGGGCCGCTCCCGATGGCGAGCCCACGGCATCGTGCTGGACCCCCGTGCAGGTGGTGCTCGACGCGGACGGCACTGTGATGGCGGTGGAATAGCGATGGTGCGGGAATACATGCGGGAGCAGATGACGCCCGATCTGGAGGCACGCTTCGGGGAGCGGATCGACAAGGCGGTGTGGAAGGTCTCGGGACTGCTGCCCGTGGAATGGTCGGTGGATCTGGCCAATCAGATGCGCGCCCTGGTCGCAGAGGCCGCCGGCGCCCCGGAGAGCGAGGCCTCCAATGGAGCGGGCGGCGAGGCTGCATCCGGGTAGTCCACGCGCACTGATTCGCATTGCCGATGAGTGGGCTGATGTCCGTTCCCACGCCCTCCTTGCGCGGCGATAATGGGCCCATGTCTCAGCCGCGTGTTCTCATCCTCCACGGCTTCCAGCACCATCGTGCGCGGGAGCATTGGCTGTGGTGGCTTGCCGAGCAACTGCGGGAGCGCCGCATCCCGGTGCAGTACCCGCAACTGCCCAGCCCGGACGAGCCCGTGCTCGCGGAGTGGGTGTCCGCCGCCCGCGCCGAGTTGGAGATGCTTGGTGACGGCGACCGCGTGGTGATCACCCACTCGCTTGGCGGGGTGCTGTGGTCGCACCTGGTGCGGCGTGGACTCACGGGTGGCGAGCGGGTGCTGATGGTGGCGCCGCCCTCGCTCGACCGCCTCGACGGCGTGATCGCTCCCTTTGCCGAGGGTCTCGGCCCCGACTACCTCGAGACCGGCGGAGTGACGCTCGTCGCGCGCGAGCGCGACCCCTACCGGAATACGTCACTGACCCTGCTCGACGGCGGCCGGGCGCGCGCGGTGCACGTGCTGCCCGGTGACGGCCACCTCACCATCGACGACGGCCACGGGCCGTTCCCGCCCGCCCTGGAGTGGGTCCTGAATGGTGAGTGGCCTCAGTAGTTGCGCTCGATCACGCGGCTGACGGAGGCCGCGTCACTGGAGGTGGGGAATCCCGCCACGGATCATCGATAAACCTCTCGCCGATGTGCGGCGCGGAGAACCAAGACCACCAGCTCCTCATCGTTCACGTCTTAGATGACCCGATAATCACCGACGCGAATGCGGAACTCCCCATCACCGCCACTCAGTTGCAGACACCCCTGAGGTCGAGGGTCTTGCGCAAGCGAGTCAACTGCCCTCAGTATTCGTTGAGCGACAATGCGGTCAAGCTTGCGCAGCGCCTTGAGCGCGGAGTGAGCGTACGTGATCTCGTACGGCATGCGGACGCGTCAGAGTCCGAACTCAGCCATCACTTCAGCATGGGAAACACGCGGTTCCTTACGCGCTTCAGCCGCTGCGCGGATGTCCTCCATGTCTTCAAGAGCTTGTATCGCTCGGTCGAAGAACTCGGGAGAGACGACCACCGCGCGGCGCCCGACACCACGAGACGTAATCTCGACAGGCTCGCGCTGCGCAGCGGCGATGTAGTCGCTCTGCTGGCTACGGAACTGAGACAGGGTCACGGAGGTCATGGCATCATCGTACTACTTGTACAAGTTGTACTCAAGCGTTCGAGTGATCGGCCAGGCGCTCAACGCAAAGCCCCGGCTCCGCTGTATTCCGGGACAGAAGGGCATCTGAGCTGCGCCTCGACCGTGGGCTAGTGTCATCGACCATGAGGTACTACGTCCACGGGGCCGGACGGACGGGCAAAGATGCCTGGCCAGCACAAGCACCAGAAGCGACTGCAGCGTTCTGCGACCATGGATCGGCTCAGAGCGCCAAGGACAAGGCAGACCTAGTCGCAAGACAGGCACCCCGCGCCCCATACGCTCTGATCGCACACTCCTTAGGGGCCGTTGCAGCCGTGCTCGCCATGCGCGATCACGGGCTATCGCCAACGCACCTCATCCTCGTGGAACCGGCGCTGTTCGATATCGCGCGAGGAAGCGCGGCCATCGCGGCGGTGCTCGCCCGATCAGGTGCATCGAGGGCAACTCTCGAAGGCTCACACCACCGAGCGCAGGACCATCCCGGTTTCGAGGCGGCCGTCCTGGAGTTCCTGTCCAGCAATCGTCATTGACCCGGGGGCGCTGCGGCGTCGGGCGTTGAAGCGGAGTTCCACCACGTCGCCATCGACCATGACGTAGTCCTTGCCCTCCATGCGCGCATCTGGCGTTCAGACCCAGGCGATTCCATCAATCCTGCGTAGGACGGTACGGCGCATACTCAA
>CAZFEH010000020.1:0-22453 GCA_964517615.1 uncultured Demequinaceae bacterium | reverse complement strand
GAGGGACCTGGCCCCTGACATCGGACATATCCAGATGTTAAGCCGGAACCACACCACATTCCGGTACGCACAGCCATCTCATGGCCCGGCTGCACGACCTCGATGAGTCAGAGCAGCGCGAGCGTCTCCACGGGCTGACCGGTGACCTCGGCGATGATGTCGAAGTCCTTGTCAACAGCTAGGACCGTAAGCCCAGCCTTCTCCGCGGTCGCTGCAATGAGCAGATCCGGGATGGACGGAGCGCGGTGCTGTCCACGGTCTGCAAGGAGCATCTGCACCTCGAAGGCGCGGTCCTCCATCGCGGGGGTGAGGTGCTCGATCGGCATCAGCGAAAGCGGTGGCAGCCCGAACGCCTCGCGACCTACTTCCCCCGAGCGGGCGGAGAAGCCGAGTTCGAGCCGCGTCACCGCTGAAAGACGCATCAGCCCACGCTCGATGCGCGAGTTCCACACGGCGATGTTCGCTGCCTGGCCCGCCTGCATGCGCACGTATGCCGACTTGTCGACCAGCCAGCTCGTCACCGCCACGCAGCATCCATCACGTCAGGATCGGCCAGGTCTCCGAAGGCCGCCGCCGAACGACTCCAGTCATCGGCAGCAACCGTCGCGGCGACCGGGGTCGAAGCGTCCTGTTCCAGTCGCCGACGCAGGAACTCGTTGCGCGATAGCCCTAGCGCCGCCGCCTCAGCATCGATGCGCTCGATGGCAGCCTCACTCAGTCCACGGATCAGCACGCTCGTCATCGCAACCACCTCCACCACAATGATATCGCGATATCACTCGCGGAGTCGAGCGCCGCCCGTTTTCTGAAGGGATGACAGCCGCGACGGCTGAAGCACTGCAAGCCCCGTCGATACGGCCAGGGCGACTGACGCAATCCAGTTTGAGGCAAACCACTCAGTCATTGCAGCATCTCACCCTCATCAGCAACTCACGTTTCGACAGCGATAGTCCGGTGACGCCACCTAGTTCATGACGGTGACAGAACTCCACGACGTCCCGCGTGTTGTGATGATCGCTGAGCAACGTGAATAGATGTGAGCGGCGGTTCATGTCGCATTCCAGCGTCGGCGTGGAACAGTCACGCAACGCCCAGTTTCGCCCAGGCTCACCGACCTGTTCCGCATTCCACTCTGCCAACTGAGCATCGAGCGAGTTGCGCACCGCAACCTCGACGAAGGCAATTGTCGAGTGGAGGGCTCCAGCGAGGTCCCCTGCCCACAGGTACAACTCGGCAGCCTTAGCCTCGTCGCCACCGGCATTCGTCAGGTACGGCGCCAGGCGCACTGGGCCAGCCAGGGCCTCGATGGGACGTTGACCGTTCACAACTGAGAGCGCATCGTGGTAGGTGCGAGCATCGGGCTTGGACCGGTGCATCTACTTCAGGAGCCTCCGCCACGGCGGGGCTCCTTGTTTATACGTTGAAGCGGAACTCCACCACGTCGCCATCGGCCATGACGTAGTCCTTGCCCTCCATACGCACCTTGCCGCGCGCCTTGGCCTCGGCCATCGACCCGGCCTCCACGAGGTCGGCGAAGGACACCACCTCGGCCTTGATGAAGCCCTTCTGGAAGTCCGTGTGGATCACCCCTGCGGCCTGCGGTGCGGTCCAGCCCTTGCGGATGGTCCACGCACGCGCCTCCTTGGGGCCAGCGGTCAGATACGTCTGGAGCCCCAGCGTGTCGAAGCCCACGCGCGCTAGCTGATCCAGTCCGGACTCCTCCTGACCATTGGCCTCCAGCATCTCGCGAGCCTCATCCTCCGTGAGGTCCACCAGCTCGGACTCGAACTTGGCGTCCAGGAAGATCGCCTCCGCAGGCGCCACCTGGGCGGCCAGCGCGGCCTTCTTGGCATCGTCCACCAGCCCGGCCTCGTCCGTGTTGAACACGTAGATGAACGGCTTGGTGGTGAGCAGGTTGAGTTCGCGCACATCGGCCAGATCCAGGCCCGCGCCGGCAGCGCCTGCCGACAACGGCGTCCCCGCCTCCAGCACCTCCTTGGCGATCTGCACCGCGGCAAGGAAGGCGGGATCGGCCTTCTTGGCCCGCACCTCCTTCTCCAGGCGCGGGATGACCTTCTCCACCGTCTGCAGGTCCGCGAGGATCAACTCGGTGTTGATGGTCTCGATGTCGCTCGCGGCGTCCACCTTGCCATCCACGTGCACCACGTCCGGGTCCTCGAAAGCGCGCGTGACCTGGCAGATGGCATCGGCCTCACGGATGTTGGCCAGGAACGCATTGCCCAGACCCTCGCCCTCGGAGGCACCGCGCACGATGCCCGCGATGTCCACAAAGCTCACGGTGGCGGGCAGCTGGCGCTCCGAGCCGAAGATCCCGGCCAGCACCCCCAGACGCTCGTCGGGCAGTGACACCACGCCCACATTGGGCTCGATGGTCGCGAAGGGGTAGTTCGCGGCGAGCACCTGGGCCCGCGTCAGAGCGTTGAAGAGGGTGGACTTGCCCACATTGGGCAGGCCGACGATGCCGATAGTAAGAGCCACGAGCGTCCAGTCTAGTGGGGCGCGGGATGAGCGACGGGGCTACTTGCCCCAGTCGATGCCCGCACCGGGGATGGCGTCCAGCAGGCGCCGGGTGTACTCCTGCTTGGGGTTGTCGAAGATGGTGTCGGTCGCGCCGTACTCCACGATGCGCCCGCTTTCCATGACCGCCACCTTGTCCGCCACCAGTCGCACCACCGCGAGGTCGTGGGTGATGAACAGGTACGTGAGCGCCAACTCCTCTTGGAGCTGCGCGAGCAGTTGCAGCACCTGCGCCTGCACCAGCACGTCCAGGGCGGAGACCGCCTCATCGAGCACCACGATGTCCGGCTTGAGCGCGAGCGCCCGTGCCACGGCCACGCGCTGACGCTGCCCGCCGGAGAGCTCATTAGGGTAGCGCTCGGCCATAGCCGTGGGAAGCGCCACCTGCTCGAGCAGTTCCCTGACGCGGGCGGCGCGCTCGCGCCGGTCGCCCACGCCATGCACCTTGAGCGGCTCCGCGATGAGGGCGCCGATGGAGCGCTGCGGGTCGAGCGAGGCGTAAGGGTCCTGGAACACCGGCTGCATGGTGCGGCGCAGGTCGAACAGCTGACGGTGGTTCATCCCGGCCGTGGACAGGCCGCCCACCTCGATGTCGCCCGACGTGGGGGTCTCCAGGCCGAGGATCATCTTGGCCGCGGTGGTCTTGCCGGAACCGGATTCGCCGACCAGGGCGAGGGTGGTGCCGCGCTTGACCTCGAAGTTGATCGCATCGACGGCCACCAGCGGCTCGGACTTGAACGAGCCCTTGCGGATCGAATAGACCTTGGTGAGGTCGGTGACCTTGATCGCCGGGGGCGTGTCGACCGGGAACTCCGGGTCGTCGTCGCGCAAGGCCGCCACCTTGAGCAGGTCCACCGCGCCGGGCTCCACCTCAAGCACGGCATCGTGGCTGCGGATGCGCCGCGAGGCGAGCGAGGGCGCCGCCGCGATGAGCGTCTTGGTGTACGGGTGCTGCGGGTCGCGCAGGATGTCCAGGCTCGGTCCCGACTCCACGATCTTGCCGCGGTGCATCACGATGAGCTTCTCGGCGCGCTCGGCGGCGAGCCCCAGGTCGTGCGTGATGAGCAGCAGTGCGGTGCCGCGCTCTGAGGTGAGCTTGGCGATGTGGTCCAGGATGACCTTCTGGACGGTCACGTCCAGGGCCGAGGTGGGCTCGTCGGCGATGAGCAGTTTAGGGTCCGCCGCCAGGCCGATGCCGATGAGCACGCGCTGGCGCATGCCGCCGGAGAACTGGTGCGGGAACTGCTTCATGCGGCGGTCGGCATCGGAAAGCCCCGCCTCCTGCAAGACCTCGATGGCGCGCTGACGCACCTCCTCCTTGGTGCGCCCCAGCTCATTGGCGCGCACCGCCTCCTCCACCTGGAAGCCCACGGACCACACGGGGTTGAGGTTGGACATCGGGTCCTGCGGCACGTAGCCGATGACCTTGCCGCGGAACTGCGCCATCTTGGCGTGACCATAGGACGTGATGTCCTCGCCCTCCACCTCGATGGAGCCGCCGCTGACGCGGCCGGTGCCGGGCAGCAGGTTGATGATCGCGGTGGCGGTGGTGGACTTGCCGGAACCCGACTCGCCCACGATCGCCACGGTCTCGCCGGGGTAGATGTCGAGCGAGATGCCGCGCACCGCCTCCACGATGCCCTTCTGGGTGCGGAAGGTGACCGAGAGGTCCTTGACCGACACGAGCGGCTGGGACGCCTGGTCCACGCTGGTTGTCTCCACGTCGGTGAGCGTCATCGCCGGGCCCTCGCCTTCGGGTCGAGCGCATCGCGTATCAGTTCACCCAGCATGATGAACGCGAGCACCGTCAAAGTGAGCGCGATCGAGGGGTAGATCAAGGTCATGGGTGAGGTGCGGATCGTGGTCTGCGCCTGAGCGATGTCCAGGCCCCAGGACATGGTCGACGAGCCCAGGCCGATGCCGAGGAAGCTCAGCGTCGCCTCGGCCACGATGGCCGCGCCGAGCGAGATGGTGAGCGAGACGATCACGGGCGTGAGCGAGTTGGGCAGCACGTGGTTGATGAGCGTGGACATGCGCGAGCGTCCCAGGGCACGGGAGGCCATCACGAAGTCCCGGTTCTTCACCTGGAGCACCTCGGCTCTCAAGAGCCTCGCGAGCACCGCCCACGAGAACCCACCGATGGCCAGGGAGATGGTGAGCACGTTGCGGTGGTCGTGGAGCACCGACATCACCACCACGGCGGCCAGGAAGTAGGGCACGGAGAAGAACACGTCGCCGATGCGCGACAGCACCGAGTCAAGCTTGCCGCCGTAGTAGCCCGCGATGGCTCCCATCGGAATGCCGATGACCGCCGTGATGGCCACGGTCAGCAGCCCCACCATGACGGAGGTGCGCGCACCCCAGACGATCCGCGACCACACATCGCAGCCCTGGCGAGTGAAGCCCAGCCAGTGACCGGGCTCGGGAGCTCCATTGGAGTTCGCCAGATAGCACTGATCATTGGGGGGCACCTGCGTGAACAGCGTGGGGAACGTGGCCAGTGCCAGGACGAACAGCACGATGACGAGCGCCACGTAGAACATGGGGCGGCGATACAGGTCGCGCCAGGCGTCGAGCCACAGATTGGAGCGCTTGTCCGCCAACTGCGGGGCATCGACGACGATGGCGTCGGCCTCGTCACGAGGCGCGACGTAATGTGCGGGCTTGGGCCTAGACATAGCGGATCCTCGGGTCGAGTACGGCGTACAACAAGTCCACCAGGATGTTCACGAGCACGTAGATGATCGTGAGGATCGTGACGAAGGACACGATGGTGGGACCTTCGCCTGCCAGGATCGCCTTGTAGAGCGTGTTGCCCACGCCAGGGATGTTGAAGATGCCCTCCGTCACCGTGGTGCTCGCCAGCAGCATGCCGAAGGTCGCGGCGGAGTTGGTCACCACCGGGATCATCGAGTTGCGCAGGATGTGGAAGGGGATCACCCGGCGCGGCGCAAGGCCCTTGGCGTAGGCGGTGCGCACGTAGTCCTCGTGCTGCGACTCGACCACCGAGCCGCGCATGAGGCGCATGCCCGTCACAAAGATGGTGAGCGCGATCACGGTGGCAGGCAACCACAGGGTGCTGAAGTCAGCATGTCTTCCCACCGTGGGGGACGCCCATCCCCACTTGATGGCGATGATGTGCTGCGCAATGAACAGGGCGACAAAGATGGGCAGCGAGCTCAGCACCAGGGACACCACCAGGCTGGCGTGGTCGAAGAACTTACCCTTGCGCAGACCCGCGATGAGTCCCACCACCACGGCAAGGATGAACTCGATGGCCGTGGCGATCAGCACCAGCTGGAGCGTCACGGGGAAGGCCCGCGCGAAGACGTCGGACACAGCCTGGCCGGAGAAGGTGTTGCCCAGGTCTCCGGAGATGACGCCCTTCATGTACAGGGCGTACTGGACCAGGAACGGCTTGTCGAGATTGAACTGGGCGCGGACCGCTTCGAGCTGCGCGGGGTTGGGGGTCTTCTCGCCAAAGAGCGCCAGAGCGGGGTCGCCCGGCATGGCGAAGACCAGCGCATAGATGATGAAAGTGGCGCCCAGAAACACCGGCACCGCCTGCAACAGGCGGCGCAATACGTATCTCAGCATCCGGATGTCCTCATGGTCGTCATTTCAAAAACACGATGTGTCCAAGAGTATGCCCCAGACACACCTGCCCGCTCACGGCCGGAGGGCCCGCCCTGGGGTGACCAGGACGGGCCCTCCGACACGGTGTTACTTCTTGGTGATCTCGTAGTACAGCGGAACCGAGTTCCACCCGAAGTGAACGTTGGACACGTTCTCCGAGTAGCCACCGGTCACGTTGGAGTACCACAGAGGCAGCACGGGCAGGTCCTGGAGCAGGACCTCCTGAGCCTCCTGGAACTTCTTGTTGGCCGCGGCCTGGTCCGTCTGCGTGATGCCCTCGTTGAGCAGAGCGTCGAAGGCGGCGGACGAGTAGTGACCGTCGTTGGCTCCGGCGTTGGTCGCGTAGAGCGGGCCGAGGAAGTTGTACAGACCGGGGTAGTCGGCCTGCCATCCAGCACGGAACGCGGACTGGATCGGGTTGTCCTTGTCGGTCACTGCGGCACGGTAGTCACCGAAGGCGGCGAAGGGGTTGCCCTCGGCCTCGATGCCCAGCGTGTTCTTGATGGAGTGAGCCACAGCGTCGACCCATTCCTGGTGGCCACCGTCGGCGTTGTAGGCGATGGTGAACTTACCCGTCCAGGGGTTGATCGCGTCGGCCTGCGCCCACAGCTCCACAGCCTTCTCGGGGTTGTACTCGAGAACCTCGGCGCCCGCGAGCGAGTCCGACCAGCCGTCGATCACCGGAGAGGTGAAGTCGGAGGCGGGGGTGCGGGTGCCCAGGAAGATCACGTCGGTGATCTCGGTGCGGTTGATGGACATGGACAGTGCCGCACGGCGCAGAGCGCCTTCCTCACCGGTGAAGTGCTCCTGCCACTGCGGGATGGTCATGGCCTGGAAGATCGCGGCGGGCTGGTTGACGGCGCGGTTGCCCAGCTCGGTCTCGAAGGTCTCCAGAGCGGAGGCCGGAACGCCGTCGATCACGTCCACGTTGTTGGCCAGCAGGTCTGCGTAGGCAGCGTCCTGGGTCTCGTAGAACACGAAGGTCAGGCCGCCGTTCTTGGCCTCACGTCCACCCTTGTAGTCGGGGTTCTTGACCAGGTTGATCTCGATGTCGTGCTGCCACGCATCGGGGCCGTCCAGCTTGTAGGGGCCGTTGCCGATGGGGTTCTCACCAAAGCCGTCGGGGTCAGCGAAGAACGCCTCGGGCATGGGGAAGAAGGACGAGTAGCCCAGGCGCAGCGCGAAGTCCGAAGCCGGGACGCTGAGCTCGATCGTGAAGGTCAGGTCGTCAACCACCACGAGGCCCGGGAGCTCCGGGACGGACTCATCCCAGGAGAAGCCCGCGATGTCCTCGAAGAAGTACTGGTTGTAGTACCCGTTCGCGGTGTCCGCGTTCCAGTTCCATGCGTCGACGAAGGACGAGGCGGTCACGGGGGTGCCATCGGTGAAGGTCCAGCCGTCCTGCAGCTTGACCGTGAGGTGCTGCGGGTCCTCGACCGTGATGGAATCAGCGACCTCGTTGTGCACGGCGCCGTCGGCGTCGTAGTACACCAGGCCGGCCCAGATCGAGTCGATGATGCGACCGCCACCGACCTCGTTGGTCATGCCGGGGATCAACGGGTTCTCGGGCTCAGAGCCATTCGCGGTCACCACCGCCGAGCTGTTGCCGCTGGACGACGCACATGCCGCCAGAAGCAGGGCGGCCGTGGTTGCCACGGCCAGGCCCTTCACAGTGTTGCCGAGCTTCATACTCGACTCCTTTCATTGCCTGCGCGGGATGGCGAGCGGATCGCGATCGTCATCTACTGGCGCACGAAAGCGCGAGGGGATTTCCCCGCGTTCACTTCATGGTAGGAATTTGTTGATTACGAAGTGATCACGCTTTGCGAAATCGCCCATCTTCACGCTTGGGGCGTGACATACGTCACATCCCAAGGGGGTGAAAAATCCCCGCATAGGCGTGCCTCAGGCCTCGGCGTCACGCCACGCAGTGCGCGCCCGCAGCAGCGCCTCAGGCGCGGCATCGGCCCGCTCAAGGCCCAGGAGTATCCCGCCCAGCACCGGCGGGTCCGTGACCAGCACGGTGTGCGCGAGCGGCGCCACGTGGGCCAGCCCGGCCTCCACGCGCTCGTGGAGTCGGCCCTCCGTGGAGGCCAGCAGCCCGCCGCCAAGCACCACCGGAATGGCCTGCCCGGCGAGCCCGAGGCGCTGGCTCACCGCCCTCACGAACGCCACCACCTCGTCAGCCTGCTTGTCGACCAGCCGGGTGGCCACCGCATCGCCCTCCTGTGCCGCGGCGAGCACGTCCGGGGCAAGCAGGGCGAGGTCGGCGTGCTCACGGCGGCCGAAGTGCAGGTCCTCGATGAGCCGTGGCACAGCCACGCCGAGCCGCTGCCTGATGAGATCGGTCAGGAGTGTGGGAACCCCCCGGCCATCGAGATGCCTGGCGGCGTGCCACAGCGCGGCCTGTCCCAGCCCCATCCCGCCCCCCCAGTCGCCCGAGATGGCCCCGAGCGCGGGGAAGCGCGCGTGGACACCGTCGGCACGCACCCCGAGCGCATTGACGCCCGTGCCGCACACCACCACGATGGCGTCCGATGCATCGGTGCCAGCGCGCAGAAGCGCGAAGAGGTCGTTGTCCACCGCGAGGCCACGGCCGGCCCACTCACGGGATGCCACTGCGGCGCGGTACGTCTCGATCTCGACGGGCAGGTCAAGGCCCGACAGGTACAGCCCCACATGGAGAGGAACGGCATCGCCGGACACCTCCCGGACGAGCGCATCGACCACGTCGATGGAGCCGTCGACTCCCAGGAAGTCCGGGCTGCTTCCCGGCCCGCGCCGACGCGCCAGGAGCGTGCCGTCGAGTCCCACCGCCGCGGCATCGGTCTTGGATCCCCCGCCATCCACCGCGACCACGAACTCGGTCATCGCGCCCACGCCAGATGCTCGGCGTTGGCGGCCAGCAGCAGATCCGTGAGCTTGTCCGCGCGCTCGTGCTGCAACACCAGCGGGTGGGCGCGCATCGCCCTCACCACCCGCTCCCGCCCGCCGTGAATCGCGGCGTCCAGTGCGAGCCGTTCGTAACCCGCGACGGCAGCGATCAGGCCGGCCACATCATCGGGCAGCGGGGCCACCTCCTCGCCCACGAAGCGGCCGTCCCGGAACGAGGCCGGGACCTCGACCACATGATCGTCGGGCAGGAACGGCAGGAGTCCGTCGTTGCGGAGGTTGACCACCCGGGACCGCGCATCCCCGCCGTGGATGGCCGCAAGCAGTTCCACGGCCGCCTCCGAATAGAAGGCCCCGCCACGCCGCGAGAGGATCTCGGGCTTGGTGTTGACCGTCGGGTCCGCGTAGAGCTCAAGCAACTGGTTCTCGATATCCCTCACCGCCTGGGCACGCGTGGGCTCATGCTCCTGCTCGGCGAGCACCTCGTCGTGCGCGTAGTAGTAGCGCAGGTAGTAGGACGGGAGCATGCCCAGGTGCGCGATGAGCTCCGCGGGGAGCTCGACCTCCTCGGCAAGGGAGTCGAGCCGCTGCGCGATCATCTCGGGCAGCACGTCACGTCCGTTCACCGTCACGCTGCGCTCCCAGGTGAGGTGGTTGAGGCCCACATGCCCCAACGTGACGGCGTCGGGGGCCACACCCCATTGCGCGGCGAAGCGCCGTTGGAAGCCGATCGCCACATTGCACAGGCCCACGGCCCGATGCCCGTCGGCCAGGAGCGCCCGCGTCACGATGCCCACGGGGTTGGTGAAGTCCACCATCCACGCGTCGGGGCGGGCCTTGCGACGCACCACCTCCGCGATCTCCCTCACCACCGGCACGGTGCGCAACGCCTTGGCCAGACCGCCGGGCCCGGTGGTCTCCTGGCCGATGCAGTGCACCTCGTGCGGCCACGTCTCGTCCTGGTGCCGCGCCTCCTGTCCCCCCACACGCAACTGGAACAGCACGGCATCGGCGTCCTCTACGCCGGCTGCCACGTCGTGCGTGCCCACCACCGTGACCGGGTAATCGGCGTGGTCGAGCATCCGCCGTGCCACGCCCGCCACCAGGTCCACACGATGCGGGTCGGGATCGATCAGCGCGATCTCCTCCAAGGGCAGCGCGTCGCGGTAGCGGGCAAAGCCGTCGATGAGCTCCGGGGTGTAGGTGGAGCCCCCGCCGACGATGGCGAGCTTCATGATGTTCCTCTCGGGTAGGTGCGCGGCAGCGCGGTCTAGTCGTCTGTAATGGCCGAATCGAGGCGGTCGCGCAACTGCTCGACCAGGAGCCGACGGGCGCCGCGCAGGATCGGCTGGGTCCCGGCGACGGAGGCACGAATCTCCATCCGATGCCGCAGTGTTCCGGGTGCGGCCAACTCGGCACCGCGCACCGGCATGCGCTCCAGGCTCTCCTGCACGGCACGCGCCAACTCGGCACCTCCTGCCTGGCAGGTGGGACCGCCCAGCACCACCGCGGCCGGATCGAGCACCGCCGCCATCGGAGCGATCGCGAACGCGAGCCGCTGCGCGAGGGCCTCCCGCAGACCGGAATCGGCTTCGATCCGTTCGAGAGCATCGGCCAGGCGTGAGGTGGCGGAGGCGCCCACGAGCCTGCGGACCGCGTCGCCGCCCAGCAGGTCCGTGAAGTCCACAGCCTGCGGATCGATGGCCCCCACCGAGCGGGGCACCTCCAGGTAGCCGATCTCACCGGCGCCACCGAAGGCGCCGCGCTGCACCTCGCCGTCGAGGTCGATTCCCACACCGATGCCCTCGCCCACCCACAGCATCGCGAAACTGCCCACGTCCGTGGTGGGCACCACGGCCCGCTCGGCGATGGCTGCCAGGTTGACATCGTTGTCCATGATCACGGCAAGGCCCGTCTGCTCCTCGATGAGACGACGCGCGCCCGTCTGCGGCCAGCCCGGCAGGGTGTCGGTGAAGGCCACCGTGTCCTCATGCGGATCGACCGCCGCCTGGACGCCCACGGCCACCATGCTCACCGAGTCACTCGACACGCCTGCCGCCTGGCACGCCGCCTCCACCGCCGCGCGAACATCGTCCACGGGGGCCCGATCCATGCCGTCCACGGGAATGGTCACCACGGGATGATCGGCGTCGGTGACGTCCACCAGCACGGCCTCGATCTCCGAGGCGAGCACGCTGATCGCCACGCCCGTGATCGCATCCCCACGCACACCGTAGAGCACGGCGTTCGGGCCACGCGCAGGGGTCACCTCGCCCACCGTGTGGACGAGTCCCGCCCGTTCCAGGCGCCGGATCATCTCCGCCGCGGTGGGCTTGGACAGTCCCGAGAGCTTCGCCAACTGGGAGCGGCTCATGTTGCCGTGCTCCAAGAACAGGCGAAAGGCCGTCCGGTCATTGTGGACGCGCAGCCACGAGGGCGTGCCGGGCGCGGAGTGGGGGGTCACGGTGCTCACGTCAGATGGCCTTCCTCGCCGCGCGCACCTCATCCCGCAGCTGCCCGAGCCGTTCGGGATCAGCGGCGGCGTCACGCAGCGCCTTCGTGTAGTCGTGCTGAGGCCGCAGGATGACGTCGTCGGAGTTACCGCGCTCGACGACCTTCCCGCGGTTCATCACGAGGATCTCATCTGAGAAGTGTCTCGCAGTTGCGAGGTCATGTGTGATGTACAGCACTCCGATGCCCTCCTCGCGCTGGAGGTCCGCGAGCAGATGGAGCACGCCCAGGCGGATCGAGACGTCGAGCATGGAGACGGGCTCGTCGGCCACGATGAAGCGTGCGCCGGGCGCGAGAGCCCGGGCGATGGCCACCCGCTGACGCTGGCCGCCCGACAGCTCGTGGGGGCGCCGGTTCGCGTACGACCCATCCAGGCGCACCCGCTCCAGGAGCTCGGTGGCCCGCGCTTGGACCTGCAGACGCGACAGGTGAGGGTGGTGGATGTGCAGGGGACGCTCGAGGTGGTGACGGATGGTGTGAAAGGGATTGAGGGAGGCGAAAGGATCCTGAAACACCATCTGCACCTGGCGGCGGTAGTCCGCGAGCGCCCTGCCGCGCACGGGCATCGGCGCTCCGTCAAGCAGCACCTCGCCCGACGTGAGGCGTTCCAGCTGGGTGATGAGCCGCGCCACCGTGGATTTGCCCGAGCCGGACTCCCCCACGAGCGCAACGGTGCGCCCCGGCTCCAGCGTGAAGGAGACGTCCTGCACGGCGTGCACCGTGGAGAACCTCACGCCACTGCGCAGCCGGAAGTCCTTCACCAGGTGACGCACTTCGAGCCCCGCGGTCATGACACCACCTCCTGTGTTCCCGAGCGGATGAAGCCGCCGCGCGTGCCCGTGAGACTGGGAAAGCTCGACAGGAGCGTGCGGGTGTACTCGGCCTGCGGCCTGCGGTAGATGTCCGCGGCGGCACCCACCTCCACGATCTCGCCCTCCAGCATCACGGCGATGCGGTCGCTGATCTCGATCAGGAGCGGGAGGTCATGGGTGATGAAGATGACGGCGAAGCCCAGTTCCTCGCGCAGCCGCATGATCTCGCGGATGATGTCGCGCTGCACCACCACATCCAGTGCCGTGGTGGGCTCGTCCATGATCATCACCTGGGGGTCGAGCGCGAGCGCCATCGCGATCATCACGCGCTGGCGCATGCCCCCCGAGAGCTGGTGCGGGAAACTCGATGCGCGCGCCGGGTCCACGCCCACGAGACGCAACAGTTCCGCGGTCCGGGCATCGCGCTCCCTCCGGGCCATCCCCGGCCGATGCGTGATGAACACGTCATGGATCTGACGGCGCACCGTCATGACCGGGTTGAGGGAGTTCATGGAGCCCTGGAAGACCATCGACACCTTGTCCCAGCGAAAGCGGCGCAGGTGCTCGCCGTCGAGCGCGACCACGTCGATATCCGTGCCGGTGGCGTCGTGGAAGACGACCTCTCCCGAGGTGAGCACCGCAGGGGCCTTGAGCAGGCGGTTGAGGCCGTAGGCGAAGGTGGTCTTGCCGCAGCCGGACTCGCCCGCCAGGCCCAGGATCTCGCCGCGATGCAGTGTCAGCGAGACGTGGCGGACGGCGTCCACCGGTGGGTCCACCTCATAGCGGATGGAGATGTCACGGGCCTCCAGAACCGGCTCTCCCACGGTGCCAGTCGCGCGACGTGGGCCGGTCATGCCGTCGCTCCTGCCGCGGGCGCCCGGCGCGCCCGGGCCTTGCGCTGGGCGCGGGCGGCCTTGGGGGCCAGCCGCAGGCGCGGGTTGATGACCTCGTCGATGGCGAAGTTGATGAGGGACAGACCCGCGCCGAGCGCGGCGATGAGCGCGCCCGGTGGGACGAACCACCACCACGCCTGCGCGCCGACCGCCTGCCCCGTCTGCGCATCGTTGAGCATGGTGCCCAGGGTGATCGACCCCGTGGGGCCAAGCCCCAGATACGACAGCCCCGCCTCCCCCAGCACCGCGAAGATGACGCCGAAGATCAGCTGGGCGGCGATGAGGGGCACCAGATTGGGCAGAATCTCCACGAAGATGATCCGCCACGAGCTCTCCCCCGCCACACGCGCCGCCGCCACGTACTCGCGGGTGCGCAGAGACCGGGCCTGAGCACGCAGCACCACCGCGGATCCCGCCCACCCCGTGATGCCCAGGATGAGCGCCACGAGCAGGGAGCTGCGCGCGAACGAGCCCAGCCCCTCCGTGTGCTGCACGTAGGCGGCGATCACCATCACGAGCGGCAACCCGGGAATGACCAGCATGATGTTGGTGATGACGGTGAGCACCTCGTCGAGAAGGCCGCCGAAGTAGCCGGCGAGGATGCCGAACAGGATCGCCAGCAGCAGCGCCGTGCCACCGCCCACCACGCCCACGAACAGGGAGCCGCGGGTGCCGTGCGCGAGTTGCGCGAGGACGTCGTAGCCCAACTTGGTGGTGCCCAGCAGGTGGTCGCCGCCGGGGGGCAGGAGCGAGGGGTTGCCGGAGTAGCGCGGGTCCTGGGCGAGAAGCGGACCCACGATGCCGAAGATCACAATGATCGAGACGATCACCACGCCCACGGCGAGCTTGCCCGACCAGCGGGGCAGCAGGTGCTTGATGCTCGCGCCAGGGGTCGCGGGTGGGGTGGTGGCTGGCGTCGCGGGTGGGGTGGTGGTTGAACGCTGCCCCGCCACGGCATCGGCCGGGGTGCTCGTGCTGGTGCCGTCAGACATCGTGCCTCACTCGGGGGTCGATGAACCCGTAGATGAGGTCCATCACGAAGTTGGCCGCGAGCACCGTGAGGGTGATCACGAGGAAGACCCCCTGCATGAGCGCATAGTCCAGTCCCTGCACGGCCTGGATCATCAACTTGCCGATGCCGGGATAGCTGAAGACCTGCTCCATCACGATGGAGCCGGCCACCACGAATCCCAACGCGATGCCAAAGCCGGCCAGGCTTGGGATCGCGGCGTTGCGGGCGGCGTAGCGGTCGCGGATGCGGGAGGGCTTGAGGCCCTTGGCCTCGGCGGTGATCACGTAGTCCTCGGACATCTGCGACACCATCATGTTGCGCATCCCCAGCAGCCAGCCGCCCACGGAAGACAGCACGATGGTGGTGGCCGGAAGTATCGCGTGCTTGATCGCGCTGCCCAGGAACGCCGCGCTCGGCTCGGGGCCTGCGGGGAATGCGAAGACGTCGTAGCCTCCCACGATGGGCAGCAGCCCCATCTGCACCGAGAGGATGGCGACGAGCACGAGTGCCAGCCAGAAGTAGGGGATGGACTGCAGCACGGTGGTGAACGGGATGAGATGGTCAAGCCAGGTGCCCCGCTTCCACCCCACCCAGGCGCCTGCCACGATGCCGATCACGAACGAGATGACGGTGGCCACGCCCACGAGCACCACGGTCCACGGGAGCGCCTGACCGATGAGCTCGGACACCTCCGCCGGGTAGCGGGTGGAGGAGACCCCCAGATCGCCGTGGAGGAGGCGGCCCCAGTAGGTGAGGTACTGATCCCATAGCGGGGTGTTCTTGTCGCCGCCCAGAATCGAGGTGATCGCCTTGATGGTCTCCTCGGACAGCGGGCGGCCGCCGTTGGCCCGGCGCAGCTTGCCGAGCATGATCGCGGCGGGGTCGCCGGGCAGCAGCCGCGGGAGGAGGAAGTTGAGCGAGATGGCCGCCCACAGAGTCACCAGGTAGAACCCGATGCGTCTGAGATAGAACCTCATGTCATCCTCCTCCCGCGTCCGCCGTCGGCTACTTCACCGGCTCAAGGTGGGCCAGCACAATCGCCGATGCCACCGAGAGGTACGGAAGCGGGTTCGCATACAGGTTCTGCTCCGTGGGCCAGCCCGTGAACTTCTCCGTGTTGAAGAAGGCCTGGGAGGCGTTGAGCACCACCGGGATGTAGGGCAGGTCGCGCGCGATCTCCGCCTGGATGGAGGCGTAGGCGGCCTGCTTGGTGGCGACGTCGAGCGTGCCGCCCGCCGTCTTGACCCCGGCGTCGACCACCGGGTTGCTGTAGCGCGAGTAGTTCTGTCCCTTGACGGGGCTCTGCCCGGCCGGAACCGTGGAGTCGGTGGCGAAGTACTCGCTGTAGTTGGAGTACGGGTCGGGGACCACGGACTGGGTGAGGCCCCACAGCGCCATCTCGAAGTCGCCGTTGGCGATGGGGGTCCAGTACTCGGCGTCGGAGACGGTGCGGGCGTTGATGCGAATGCCCGCTGCGGCCGCCTGCTCGGCGATGAGCTTCGCGGTGTCGTTGTAGTCGGTCCAGCCGTCGGGCGAGAACAGGTCGAGCTCGATGGCCTTGCCGTCCTTGCCGTAGAAGCCGTCCGCGCCCTTGGTGTAGCCGGCGGCTTCGAGGATCGCACCCGCCTGCGCGGCCTGGGGCGACTGCGGGCTCACCGCGTTGGCCTGATCGCCCAGCCACTGGCTGTCACGCGGGAGCAGCACAAAGGCGGGGTTGGACTGGGCCACGAGTCCGGCGAAGGCCTTCTCGGCGATCGCGGTGCGGTCGATAGCCGCATTGATGGCCTGGCGCACGGCGGGATCGGTCTGGGCACCCTTGCAGCCCAGGTCGGCATTGGAGCAGGTGATGATGGTGGTCGGGTCCTGCTGGTTGTTCATGGTCGCGATGACGCCCGATGCCGTGATCGGGTCGGGGTTGGCGATGAACTGACCCACCCAGTCGATCTTGCCGGTCTTCAGCAGGTCCTCGGAGGACTGGTTGGAGTCAAGGCCGAGGTACTGCACCTGCTTGACGGCCACCTCGCCGTCACGGAAGTAGGGGTTGGCCTCGACCGTGTATGCCGCCTGGGAGAAGGACTTGAGCTTGTAGGGGCCGGAGCCGACCGGAGCGTCGGCGTTGGTCTCAGCCATGAAGTCGGTGATGTCCTTCCAGACGTGCTCGGGCACGATCCAGGTGGAACCGAGGATGAGCGAGGCCGCCGTGAAGCGCGGCTCGGAGTAGGTGAGCACCACCGTGGTCTCGTCGGGGGTCTCGGCGCTCACCAGCCGGTCGTCCTTGTTGGGGCCGTAGGTGAAGGTGAAGGCCACGTCCTTGGAGGTCAGATCGGTGCCGTCGTTCCACTTCTGGCCTGCCTTGATGTGCACCGTCAGAACGGTGCCGTCTTCGGAGTACTCATAGCTCTCTCCCACGAGACCCACGGCGGGGTCGGACGAGAGCTGGTTGAAGAAGAACAGGGGCTCGTAGATCGCGCCGAAGGTGGCGTGGACCGCGGTGTCGGCGGCAAAGGGGTTGAAGTTCTCGTTGATGGGGGTGGCCGAGCCGGCCCACACGTGAAGGACCGGGGAGTCGTCGGCGCCGGGGCCTGATCCGGTCGGGCTGCAGGCCGTGGCCGCGAGCGCGAGGCTGGTGCCCATCGCGATCAGGGCAAGTGCCTTTCGGGTGGTACTGCGCATGGCAGGTGTTCCTTTCGTCATTGAGGGAACGCGGGGTATCCGCTACCACGCGACATTACTGGAATGTTTCTAACTGTAAATAGTCTTTCCGATCACGATACCGTAACGGCTCTTCGAACACGACCGATGTCGGGCAGGGGTGGGAGAGTAGTCCCCATGACCGAATGGTGGGTGGCGGCCCTCGCCCTGGTGGCGGGCCTGGCAGTGGGATACCTCGTCGCGGTGGCACGGGGAGCGTCGGAGCGAGCACGCCTGCAGCAGGCTCTCGAGGGACAGCGCGAGCGCGAGCAGGAACTGCGCCAACACCACGAGCTCTATGTGGCCCAGATCCGCGGCGACCAGGAGACGCTCAAGCAGCAGTTCGCATCACTCGCCTCCGATGTGCTCCAGAACAGCCAGGAGCAGTTGCTGGGGATCGCCGACGAACGCCTCAAGCGCGCGCACCAGGCGAGCGAGGCGGAACTGGCCAAGCGCGAACAGGCCGTCAAGCAGCTGGTCGACCCCGTCGCCAAGGCACTCGACGAGGTCAAGCGCCAGACCACCGAGGCGGACAAGGCGCGCGCCGAGGGGCAGGCGACGCTCACCACGCAGGTGAAGCAGATGCTCGACGCCTCGCAGCGGCTCGACAAGAAGACCTCCGACTTCATCAACACCCTGCGCCGCTCGGATGTGCGCGGCAACTGGGGCGAAGTGCAGCTCAAGCGGGTCGTGGAACTCGCCGGCATGCTCCCCCACGTGGACTTCACCGAGCAGGAAGTGGTGCGCGACGCGGACGGCAAGGTGCTGCGCCCCGACCTCACCGTGCGCCTGGCGGGCGGCCGCACCATCGTGGTCGATTCCAAGGTGGCCCTCCACGCCCTGCTCGAGGCCTTCGAGACCGAGGACGAGGCGGTGCGGGCGGATCGCCTCAGCGCCCACGCCAGGCACGTGCGTCGGCATGTGGATGACCTCAGCGGCAAGCGCTACTGGGACCAGTTCGCCTCCGCACCCGAGTTCGTGGTGATGTTCGTGCCCTCGGAGGCGTTCTATCAGGCCGCGCTGGAACAGGACGCCGACCTCCAGGAGTACGCCTACTCCAAGAACGTCTTCATCGCCACGCCCACCACCCTGGTCGCCATGCTGCGCACCGTCGCCCACGCGTGGCGCGAGGACACCCTGGCGCGCAACGCCCAGCAGGTGCTCGCCACGGGCAAGGAACTCTACGACCGGCTCTCGACCATGGGGGCGCACCTGGCCAAGGTCGGACGGGCCATCGACAATGCGGGCAAGGCGTACAACGACACCGTGGCGTCGCTCGAATCCCGGGTGCTCGTCACCGCACGCCGGTTCGGGCAGATGCAGGAGATCACCGCCGAGATCGACGAGTCGCGCCCCTCAGAGGTGGCCATCCGGCCGCTTGTCGCCCCCGAGCTCCAGGCAGCGCCCGAGATCGAAGCGCCCGGCGCGTAGGGACCGGCACCCCGCATCACAAGGGAAGGTGAGGAACCGGGCCCGGGGGGTCAGGCGGTTGCGGCCTTCGCCTCGGCCTTGGCCTTGAGATCCGCACGGATCTCGCGCGGCAGGGAGAACATGAGGTCCTCCGTCGCCGTGCGCACCTCCTCCACCTCGCCGTAGCCGCGCGCAGCCAGCGCCGCGAGCACCTCGCTCACCAGGATCTCCGGCACCGAGGCCCCGGACGTCACCCCCACGGTGGCGACGCCCTCGAACCAGTCATCCTGCAACTCGGCGGCCCAGTCGATCCGGTAGGCAGAACGCGCGCCGTTCTGCAGCGCCACCTCGACCAGCCGCACCGAGTTCGAGGAGTTGGCGGAGCCCACCACGATCACCAGATCGCACTGCGGCGCGATCTTCTTGACCGCCACCTGCCGGTTCTGTGTGGCGTAGCAGATGTCGTCGCTCGGGGGGTCCTGGATCAGGGGGAAGCGCTCGCGCAGGCGCCGCACGGTCTCCATCGTCTCGTCCACGGACAGCGTGGTCTGAGACAGCCACACCACGTTGTTGGGGTCGGGCACGTCCAGGTGATCCACATCGGCGGGAGAGTTCACCACAATGGTGCTCTCGGGCGCCTCGCCTGCCGTGCCCTCGACCTCCTCGTGTCCCTCATGGCCGATCAGCAGGATCGTCTGACCCTCGCGCGCGAAACGCACCGCCTCCTTGTGGACCTTGGTGACCAGCGGGCAGGTGGCGTCGATCGTGACGAGGCTGCGGGCATCAGCCGACTCCCGCACGGCGGGCGACACCCCGTGGGCCGAGAACACCACGCGCGAGCCCTCCGGCACCTCGTCGGTCTCGGACACAAAGATGGCGCCACGCGCGCTGAGCGTCTCGACCACGTACTTGTTGTGCACGATCTCCTTGCGCACGTAGATGGGCGCACCGTGCAGCTCCAGCGCCTTCTCCACCGCAATCACTGCGCGGTCCACGCCCGCGCAATACCCGCGCGGAGCGGCAAGCAGCACGCGCTTGGAGGGGGTGGAGGTCATGGTGTCCATCCTACGTGGCAGGCTGGGACCCATGACGATGCCCCCCTCACCCGGGAACGAGGACGACGCGCAGGCCGCCGATGCTCCCCTGACCCTGCCCGCGACGGCGGCGCAGACCACACCCGAACGTCCGTGGCCGGTGCGGCATCTGAGCCCCAAGATCGGCGAGTACGTGGCCAAGATGGCGCCCGTGTGGGTCGAAGGTCAGGTGCTCAACGTCAAGCGGTGGAAGCATCTGGTGTTCCTCACGTTGCGCGACACCGACGAGAACATGTCGTTGCGCGCCACCGTCCCCGCCGACGAGGTCGCGCGCCTGGGCATGGACCTGGAGGACGGCGCCCGCGTCGTGATCCACGCCAAGCCGCAGTGGTGGGTCAAGAGCGGCGACTTGCAGATGGTGGGCCGGGAGATCCGCTCCGTGGGGGTGGGCGACCTGCTGGCGCGCCTGGAGATGCTCAAGTCGGCTCTGGCAGCGGAGGGACTGTTCGACGCGGAGCGCAAACTGCCCCTGCCCTTTCTCCCGCGCCGAGTGGGCCTCGTGTGCGCCACCCAGGGCGACGCCGAACACGATGTGGTGGAGAACGCCCAGCGGCGCTGGCCCGCCGTGGAGTTCGAAGTGCGCCGGGTCACGGTGCAAGGTGCGCGGGCCGTGCCCGAGACCATCGCGGCGCTGCGGGACCTGGACGCCAACCCCGATGTGGACGTGATCGTCGTGGCACGCGGAGGAGGCTCGCTGGAGGACCTCCTGCCCTTCAGCGACGAGGTGCTCGTGCGGGCCGTGGCGCAGATCGCAACCCCCGTGGTCAGCGCGATCGGCCACGAGAAGGACTCCCCGCTCCTCGACCTGGTCGCGGACTTCCGTGCCTCGACCCCCACGGACGCGGGCAAGCGCATCGTTCCCGACGCCGCCCAGGAGCGGGCCTTTGTCGGCGGATGTCGCGAATTGGTCGCGGCGGCCCTCACCACGCGCCTGACCCGCGAGCGCCAGGCGCTCAAACAGACCCGTACCCGTCCCGTGCTCGCCCAGCCGCTGCGCATGCTCGACCCTCACCGGCACAGGCTGGTGCTGGCGCATCGGGCATCGGGCGCGGCGCTCGTGGCCACGATGAACGCCGCCTCGACCGCTCACCGGGAGCTCGCCGCGAGCCTGCGCGCGCTCGGACCGCAGTCGACGCTGGACCGGGGCTACGCCGTGGTGCGGGATGCTCAGGGTGCCGTGGTGCGTGACGCGGCGCAGGTGAACACAGGCGACGTGCTCTCGATTCGCGTGGCGCAGGGCGAACTCACCGCCCAGGCAACATCCCCGTAGGGGAACTACCAGCCTCGCCCCACGTCGTCGGAGGCGAGTTGGTTGCGCAGCGCCGCCGAGGCGGCGAGGGGGTCGTACTTGCTCAGCAGACCCTCCGCCGCGAGGCGCTGCCGTGCGGCGTCGGCCACTTCCCGGTGGCGCGATTTGAGCAGCTTGGCGACCACGCTCTCGCCCCAGGCGCGGTTGGTCGCGAGGGCGACACCCACCTGCGGCGCCTTGTCACCCATCAACTGGCTCACCAGATAGTCGGGCAGGTCGTGACGTGGGGCAGAGGCCAGGCCTGCCCGCACGGCGGGCTCCGGGTCCTCGGCCAGCTGCAACACCATCGTCAGAGGCGTGAGCGGGTGCGCGGCGGCCTGGGCCCGCTCGGCGGGGTCCAAGGACTTGGCGAGTTTGGCCATCGCCTGCGCGATCACCGCAGGGTCGGCGGCCAGCGAGGGTCGCACCGCCTCGGAGGCCGCCATCCCGTCGCCAGTCATGGAGGTCATCGGGGGTTCCTATCCCCGGTTGGCTGCGATTCCGAAGGTGCCCAGCACCTTCGCCGCCGTGCCACCGTTGTCGGAGAGGCGCTTGCGCGCCGCGTTGGACACCTCGCGCTGACGGCTGCGTGCCAACTTGCCGATCAGCGAGTTGGGGACGGCAGGGTTCGCGATGATGCCGAAGACCACCTCAAGAGACTTGTCCTTGGCGAGGTCCTCACGCAACTCGATGGGGATGTCTACCCGCTGGTTGCGGGCCACGCCGGCTCGCACGGCCGGAGCCACGTCGGTGGCCAGGCGCACGAGCGTGGTCAACGGGGTATCTGGACGTTCGGCCACGGCGGCACGCACCTTGGCCTCGTCGGAACGCGCAAGCTGCGCGAGTTCGTGATCGGTGAGATTCGGGTCAAGGGCGCGCTGGGCGCTCCCGATCGCCGTTTGCGTCTGGTGGCTGTCGCTGAACATTGCTCCACTCCCTTGTGAAACGTAGGCCTTGCACCCTATGAGAGGTGCGAGGGGTCGTGGTATGACGGCCCTGGCCACTTCCATTCTCCCGTCATTACAGGCTTTGCACAAGGCGGTAGCGTGTGGGGCATGGCATCTCGCACTCCCGACGTGGGTTCCCTGACCTATGAGCAGGCTCGTGACGAGCTCACCCAGATCGTGGCGAAGCTGGAGGCCGGAGCGGCCACCTTGGACGAATCGCTCGCGCTGTGGGAGCGGGGCGAGGCGCTCGCGGCACGCTGCCAGGACCTCCTCGATGGGGCGGGAAAGCGGATCGCGGCCGCGCGGGCCACCGTGGTGGATGTGGACGGCTCCGGTGAGCCGCTGGGTTCTGAGATTTCTGAGAGTTCCGAGGAGGAGCAGGAGTGAGCGACAAGGCATTGGTCATCGGCGAGGCGCTCGTGGATGTGGTGCACTACCGGGACGGCGACGTCTCTGAGCTGCCGGGAGGCTCTCCAGCCAACGTGGCGCTGGGGCTCGCGCGGCTGGGCAGGCAGGCCGAGCTGCTGACCTGGCTGGGAGAGGATGCCTATGGCACCTTGGTCGCGGACCACCTGCGGGCCTCGGGCGTCCAGATCGCGCCGGTCTCGTGGGGGGCGGCCACGACCTCGGCGGCCACGGCCACGCTCGATGAGAACAACGCCGCCACCTATGAGTTCGACCTGGAGTGGGCGTTGCACGCCGATGCTCGGGTGGAGGGTGCGCCGCTCG
>CAZFEH010000019.1:23663-29958 GCA_964517615.1 uncultured Demequinaceae bacterium | reverse complement strand
CCACGGCATCGTCACCCCCGACGGCGGCCTGATGAACCCCAACCACTATCTGGCCGCAGCCATCTCCTATCTCTATGGGGGCGCCCGCCCGGGCTGGGGCGAGGGCGCGGCGATCGGCAAGACGCTCGTGTCCTCCTCGCTCATCGACCGAGTGGGTGCGGAACTGGGGCGCACCGTGCTCGAAGTGCCGGTGGGTTTCAAGTGGTTCGTGCCCGGCCTGCTCAGCGGCGACGTGGCCTTCGGCGGCGAGGAGTCTGCCGGGGCGTCCTTCTTGCGCCGCGACGGGCGGGTGTGGACCACCGACAAGGACGGCCTCATCCTGTGCCTGCTGGGGGCGGAGATCATCGCGACCACGGGGGCTTCCCCCTCGGCACTGCACCGCGGCCTCGTGGAGCGGCTGGGCGAGTCCTGGTACGCCCGCGTCGATGCCGCCGCCACGCCGGCCCAGAAGTCGGCCCTGGGGAAACTGTCGCCTGAGCAGGCGCCGGCCACCTCCCTCGCCGGCGGCACGATCCGCGCCAAGCTCACCGCCGCGCCGGGCAACGGGGCGGCCATCGGCGGGCTCAAGGTGGTCACGGACGATGCCTGGTTCGCCGCACGCCCCTCGGGCACCGAGGACGTGTACAAGATCTACGCCGAGTCGTTTGTGTCCGAGGCGCATCTGGCGCAGGTGCAGGACGCCGCACGCGAGGTGGTGAGCGAGGCGCTCGAGTGCTGACGGGGCGTGGTGTTGCGCGCGCGCAAAGGTGACGGTTCAGCGTGCAAGGGTCACCCCGCTCCCGTGTGTCGGCGCGAGGGCTGCGCGCCCTACCGTCACGTTTGCACAGGCTGGCCGCGTCACCGCCATTCGGCGCGGCACGCCAGCCGGAACAGCCGCCCATGGCACCCTGACACGGTGAAGCACGACCGCCCGCGCGCCGCCCGTCTTGTCCTCGTGGCCCTCCTCACGGCACTGGCCCTGAGCGGGTGCCTGCGCTTCACCACGGATCTCACCGTCTCCCCCGAGAACACCGTCTCGGGCGAGTACGTCATCGCGGTCGCCGAAGGCAGCGGCAAGCAGCTGGGGATCGGCGATCGCGAGCTCGCCGAGGAGTTGTGGAAGGACTCGGGCCTGGGCGACGGCCTGACCGCACCGACCGTCGGCGGCTACCGCAAGGGCGGATACGCGGGCATCGTCGTGCGCTTCACCCACGAGCCGCTCACCGCGTTCGCGCCCACCGCCTCACACTTCGGCATCTCGCGGCTGGGGGACGAATTCATCGTCTCCGGCACGCTGTCCGGCGGCGCCGCACGGGAGGGCGCCGACGCCGAGAGCTCGCCCGACATCCGCGTCACCCTCACCTTTCCCGGCCCGGTGCTGGAGAGCAACGGTCAGGCCACCGGACGCACGGTCACGTGGACCATCACGGAGGACAACAGCACCCTGACCGCCCGGGCCTCGGCCGTTCCCGTGACCGACAACGCCGTCAGGCTCGCCTATGTGGTGGCCGGCGTGATCGCGGTCGCGGGGGTGGCCTACTGGCTCGCCGGCGTGATCGGTCGCTGGCGCTACCCCCAATACCAGCGCAGATAGGCGCCGACGCTAGCCCTGCCGCGTACGCACTACCAGCAGGGCACCCGCTCCGGAGAGCACAAGCAGGAGCGCCGCCGGGACCACCCAGCCAGGGACATCGGCCCCCGTATCCGCCATCGCCGCCTGCACCTCGATCAGCACCGTGCCCGTGGCGCCCTCTCCGGTGGTTCCCGTGATGGTGTGTGGGCTCGCCGTGGGGAAGGTGATCTGGTTGCCATCGACCACATCCGTGGCGACATCGGAGGTGAAGGTCACCTGACCGGTCAGGTCTCCCAGCGAGTTGCCGTACTCGTCAAAGCCCTCCGCGGTGAGGGTGACGCTGCCACCCTGGGGCACCGTCAGCGCCGATGCCGTGAGGACCAGGAAGTCCACGTCGCCAGGGGTCACGGTCACCACAAAGTGGCGCGTGTCTGCGCCCACGGCATTGGTGGCGGTCACCTCGACGTCATAGATGCCGGCGATCTCGGTGTAGCCGGACAGTTCGCCCGTGACGGGGTCGATGACGAGCCAGCCGGGCAGCACACCCGAGAACGCGATGGGGGCACTGCCGGTGGCCGTGACAGTCTGGGAGAACATCGCGCCCGCCTCCACGGACGGCAGCGAGGCCGTGATGATGGTCGGCGCCACCGGCGGTGCCGCCACGGTGATGTCCAGCGTCGCGGTGATCCCTTCCAAGGCCGTACCGGTGATGGTGCGCGGGCCGAGCGAGCCGAAGGTCACCTGGTTGTCGTCCACCACGTCATCGAGCGAGGACGAGCTGAACTCCGTGACGTTCGTGACCTCGCCGATGAGATTGTCGTAGCCGTCGTAGGCGTGGGCGGTGACGCCGACCGTGTCCCCCACCACGGGCATCGTGTCCGAGACCCCAAGCACCAGATGATCCGGGTCTCCCGGCGTGACCTCGATCTGGAACTGCCTGGTATCCGCCCCACCGGGGTTGGTGGCGGTCACCTCAACGTCATAGGTCCCGGCCACAGTCGTGTAGCCGGACAGTTCACCCGTGGCGGGGTCGATGACGAGCCAGTCGGGCAGGTCCGCGGTGAACGTGGGGGCCGGGTGCCCTGTGGCCGTGACGGTCTCGGAGAACATCGCGCCCGCCTCCACGGAGGGCAGCGAGGCCGTGGTGATCACGGAGGCGATGGGCGGCAGGGGCGGCAGCACCAACACGCCCGTCGCCGATGCCGTGCCCGGGCCGTAGTTCTCCGCCACGGCCGTCACGGTCACGCTCAGGGTGCCATCCTCGTCCTCCGCGACAGGCGTGTAGGACGAACCCACGGCACCAACGATGTCGGCCCCATCCAGCGTCCACTGGTAGGAGAACTGGGCGCCCGCGCGCCAGCCGGACGGGGAGGCGCTCACCTCCTCACCCACGCGGGGGGTGGCGCTCAGGGTCACGGTCCCGGCGAGATCTGCCAGGCGAATAGTGGAGAAGGAGGGACTGGGCCAGCCCTGGGAGAAGGTCGCGTTGCCCACCAGGCCGCCCAGTTGCGCCGTGCCATAGACGCCGCCGGTGCTCGACACCGCCACCACGCCTGGCGCGGCTGCGGTGACGTAGACAAGCCCGGCTCCATCGAGCACGCCGGGCCATGTCGTCACCTGTGCAGGGGCGATCCGTTCGGTGGTGTCACCCAGACCCAGCTGACCCACACTGTTCAGCCCCCAGGTAAACACCCGACCCGTCGAGGTCACCGCCACCGAAGTATTGCCGCCGGCACTCGCGTGGACGATGGTCTCGCCGGTATCGAGGCCAGGGAACTGCACCTCCCACGGGTAGGGACGATTGGGTGCGGTGTTGTTCAGGCCCAACTGGCCAAAGTAATTGTCGCCCCAGGAGTAGAGCCTGCCGTGCTCCGTGATGACGAGCACGTGTGCGGCTCCCGCCACCACCGTCACGGCCTTATCGCCATCGGTCAACCCGTCGAGGGGGTTGACCACCACGGGCGTGGTGCTGTTGACATAGTTGTTGCTGCCCAGCTGGCCATCGGTGTTGCGGCCCCACGAGCGGATCCCGCCGTCCTCCAGGACCACGTGTGAGCTGTGGTAACCCGCGGCGATGGACACCGCTCCTTCAGACAGGCGCAACTGCGGTGTCTGGACATCCGTGGTGGTGCCGTTACCCATCTGGCCGGCCCCGTTGGCGCCCCAGACATAGACCTTGCCGCCCGCGGTGCGCGCCATGGAGGTATGGGCACCCCCGGCGCTGACCTCCACGATGACATCGGCGCCCAGGCTGTCGAAGCTCCCCGCTGGGACGACGGTGGGTTCGTAGCGCGTCGTGGTGTCACCCAGGCCGAGTTGATAGGCGCCGTTGGCACCCCACGCGTAGACCACACCCTGTGCGGTGACCGCGAGCGCATGGGTGGAGCCCACCGCGATGTAGGCGATGGCGTCGCCAACAGCCAGGCCGGGGAACACCACCGGCGCGGGGGTCAGGCTGTAGTAGGGATTCGGGGACGATCCTTGGCCAAGGAGTCCGTTCTCGCTCGCACCCCAGGAGTAGACCTCGCCCTCGGCGGTGAGGCCCAGGACGGCGGGCTCGTAGTCACTCCCCGCGACCTGCACAAACTGGGGGTCGCCCGTGGGCGGCACCGCCTGGGCCGGGGACGATGCGGCGGCCAGCACGGCCACCAGAGTGATCAGGGCCATGAGAAGGGCGAACGGGCGGGCCTGGTTCAGCACGCGGGCACTTAGCGACATTTCTCACCTGGGAGGGATTCGTACGGTGTGGACGGCCATCTCATTGCCACGATGGCATGAATGCACCGCATGCATTATCACACGCCACGGGGTCCCATCCGGACATCGCGTACCGGAAGAGCGGCCTGGGCCGTCAGTCCGGATCGATCGCCCGCGCTACCGCCGTGCCCACCTCATTGGAACTCAGGCCATGCGCCCCAGGGTTGCGCCCCCCACCCACCTCCATGCCGAACACCAGCATCGAGCCGAACCAGGTGGCCATGACGGCCGCCGCCCTGGACTCGGGCGCGAAGGCCGCCGCGGCATCGACACCCTCCTGCCGGGCACGGTAGGCGAGCGTGATGCGCTCCATGTACTCCATCCACCGCTGCACCATGTGCCCAGCCACCTCGGGCGGGCCCTGCGACAAGGACAGCGCCGTGGGCTGCAGCTGATAGCGCGCCTCAAAGGGCAGATCCGGGAAGCCGAAGGACGCGGTCCCCCGCAATGCGTTCGCCACCACCTCGTCCAGCGGTGCCTCCAAGTCCTGCTCGATCACCAGGTCCACAAAGCGCTCGGTCCAGCGGTCGATGTAGTCGAGGGCCATCGCGGCCTTGGAGTCGAAGTGCAGATAGATGGTGCGAACCGCCACATCGGCCGCGGCAGCGATGTCGGCCATCGAGACATCCTCGTAGCCGCGCTCCATGAACAGCCGGGTCGCGGCATCCGAGATCTTGGCGCGCGTGACCCGCTTGCGACGCTCATAGCGCGTCTCAGAGGGATCTGCTGTGGCCATCGTCACACTGTGCCATACATCTACCGGCGCTGGGAGGGGCCTTGGACTCAGGGGGTGAGACCATGGCAGGCGTGCTCACCACGTATCGCAGCATCCTCGCCCACCCGGGCGCCAAGGCATTCACCTTTGCCGGGCTGCTGTCGCGCCTGCCCATCGCGATGTTCAACATCTCGCTGATCCTCATGGTGCAGATCCAGTACGGCAGCTACGAAATGGCGGGACGAGTGGCCGCCGTGGGCATCATCGTGTGGGCCGCGCAGACCATTCCCTCCGCCCAGCTGGTGGACCGCTGGGGCCAGCGCGCCGCCATGGTCCCGCTGCTGGCGCTCTTCACCGCAGGCACGGTGCTCGCAATCTGGACCGCCATGAACCGCGGGCCGGAGTGGCTGCTGCTCCTGGCGGCCGGCATCGCCTCGCTCACCGGCCCGTTGGGTTCCCTCACGCGGGCACGCTGGTCCCATCTGCTGCACTCCGACCGCGACATCCACACCGCTTTCTCCCTGGAAGGCGCACTCGACGAAGTGCTCTTCATCGGCGGACCCGCGCTTGCCACCATCGTGACCACCACCATCTGGCCAGGAGCAGGCCTCGTGGTGTGCCTCGTGGGCTGCCTGGTCGGCTCCGCCATCCTGTTGGCGCAGACCTCCACCGAGCCGCCCCGGCGCCTCGCCACGGCACACTCGAGTGGCGCGGCGGGCTCCACCAGGTCGGGGGGCCTGGGCCTGCGTCTGCCCGCCGCGGTCATTGCCGTGTCGCTCATTGCCACCGGGCTGGGGCTGGTCTTCGGTGCGGGCGACATCGCCACCGTGGGCTTTGCAGACGAGTTGGGGTACAAGTCCATCTCGGGCGCACTGATCGGCGCCATCGCGATCGGCTCATTCACCGGCGGCCTTCTCTATGGCGCAAGGCACTGGCGCACCCCTTTGTGGATACGCACCGTCGTGGGTACGGGGGCGCTCGCCCTGGGTTACGTGGCGCTCAGCACCGCGCCCAACCTGATCGTGTTCGCCGGCCTGGGCTTCCTCGCCGGCGTCACCATCGCGCCCACCATGACCAACATCGACACCGTGGTGCAACGCGTGGTGCGCCGCGACCAGATCACCGAGGGCATGGCGTGGGTGCGCATCGGCATGGGCATCGGCGTGGCGGCCGGGTCGTGGCTCGCGGGCATCGCTCTGGATCGCGCCGATGCTCGGACGGGCCTGGCCGTCGCGGCCGCCGCCGGCGTACTTACCCTGATCACCGCGGTG
>CAZFEH010000019.1:21582-23563 GCA_964517615.1 uncultured Demequinaceae bacterium | reverse complement strand
CCTCCGGCACCGATGAGGCGCAAGCGGCCACCATCACGTAACATGGTGGCGTTGAGGGGAGTACTTCCCAACACTCGATCCGGTCATCACGAGCACTCCATAGTGTTCCCGGACGGGGGCCGCACCACCCTCAGGTGCGGTGAAGGAGACCTCACGGCAGTCTGTCGTGCTCAGGAGTCCCATGTCTGTCCTCACCTCACTTACCCAGGCCGCGTGGTCCGTGGCCCCCACCACATCGGCTGAAAACCCCGTGCCCGCCGCCATCGAAGGCTCCGGAGCGTCCATCGCCGACGCCAAGCTGTGGGCCATCAGCATCGGCGCCATCGTGCTGCTCGTGACGCTGGACTTCATCGTCACCCGCAAGCCCCATGAGGTGAAGATGAAGGAGGCGGTCCGCTGGACCGTGTTCTACATCGCCCTGCCCGTGGTCTTTGGCGCATGGCTGTGGTTCCACAACGGCCACGACGTGGGCGTGAAGTTCTACACCGGCTACCTGGTGGAGAAGTCGCTCTCGGTGGACAACCTGTTCGTGTTCATCCTCATCCTCGCCTCCTTCGCGGTGCCCAAGGCCCTGCAGCAGCGGGTGCTGCTCATCGGCGTGGTGGGAGCACTCGTGCTACGCGGCATTTTCATTGCGGTGGGCGCCGCGATGATCGCGCGCTTTGACTGGACCTTCCTGGTGTTCGGCATCGTGCTGCTGCTCACCTCGATCAAGGTGTTTCGGGATGCACGCGAGCAGGCCGAACCCGACCTGGACGCGGAGAATGTGGGCGCCGTGCGCCTCCTGCGCCGGTTCTTTCCGGTGACGGGCGAATATCACGGCCCGCGCTGGAGCGTCCGCCTGCCCGAGACCGGCAAGCGCGCCCTCACCCCCATGGCGCTCGTCATCACCGCCATCATGTTCACGGACATCGTGTTCGCGGTGGACTCCGTGCCTGCCGTGTTCGGCATCACCTCCGACCCGTACATCGTGTTCGCCACCAACGCCTTCGCCCTGCTGGGTCTGCGTGCGCTCTACTTTGTGCTCCAGAACGTGCTGTCCAAGCTGCTGCACCTGGGCTACGGTCTGGCCATCATCCTGGCCTTCATCGCCGTGAAGCTCGTGCTGCACTGGGCGCATGGGCTATGGGACTGGGTTCCCGTGGTGCCCACGCTGCTCTCCCTGGGAGTCATCGTGGTGGTGCTCACGGTGGTGACGTTCACCTCGCTGGCGGCCGCGCGGCGCGCCGAGGCCGCTCAGGCCGATGCCCCTACGGTGGAGTGATGACCGCGCGCATCGCCCTCGCCACCACCCGTGACCTGCTGGTCGTGGATGCCGACGAGGAGGCGCTGCTGAGTGCGCTCCCCAGCGCCGAGGTGGTGCCCTGGGAAGACGACGTCGACTGGGCCGCGTTTGATCTGGTGGTGCTGCGCTCCACCTGGAACTACACCGACCATCTGGAGGAGTTCCTCGCCTGGCTGGAGCGCGTCGATGCTGTGACCCGCCTCGTGAACCCCCTGCCGGTGGTGCGGTGGAACACCGACAAGCGCTACCTGGGTGATCTTGCGCAGGCCGGGATTCCCGTGGTGCCGACGGTCTTTGTGGCGCCGGGACAGCCCGTGCCGTCCGATGCAGACCTCGCCGGGCACGTGGTGGTCAAGCCCACGGTGGGCGCCGGGTCCAAGGGCGCCAAGCTGTTCCATGGCGATCCCGCGGCCGCTCGGGCCCACCTGGAGGCGCTCCATGCCGAAGGGCGCACGGCCATGATTCAGCCCTATCTGTCCCAGGTGGACGCCCATGGGGAGACCGCGCTCGTGTTCGTCGGCGGGCAGTTCTCTCACGCGGCACGCAAGGCCGCGATCCTGTCCCGCGACATGTCCTGGTCCACCGGCATCTACGCCGACGAGAAGATCGCGGCCACCACCGCCACGCCGGAGGAGCTCGCGTTGGCGCGCCGCGTGCTCGACGCCGTTCCCGGCATCGTCCCTTCGGAAAGCATCG
>CAZFEH010000019.1:0-21482 GCA_964517615.1 uncultured Demequinaceae bacterium | reverse complement strand
CCCTTCGGAAAGCATCGGCCGCGGACCCGATGCCCCCGTGACCGGCAGCCTCGCCTACGCCCGCGTGGACCTGCTGCCCACGCCCGACGGCCCCGTGGTGCTGGAACTGGAGCTCACGGAACCCTCGCTGTTCCTGCAACTCGACCCGCAAGCACCGGCTCGCGCCGCTGCCGCGTTCGCGGCACTCGCCCGCGCCTGAGGCTCCTACCCAGGACCTTTTAGCCGTAGAGTGTGTTCCACGTCACAGTGATGTCGCACTGGCGTGACTGTTGGAGGTGTGGGTGCGCCGCACATTCTCGCTCCCCGACGACCGCTCGTTCATCGAGATGACCGAGGTGGTCGCGGCCCCCCTGGAGCGCGCCTGGGTGGTGCGCTACGAGCCGCTCTACGTCGCGCAATGGTGGATGCCCATGGGGTACACCAATCCCATCGTGGAGATCGACCTGGTGCCGGAGGGCCGCTGGCGCACGGTGCAACGCGATCCCGACGGCAATGAGTTCGCCTTCTACGGACAGTTCACGGTGGTGGAGCCCATGGTGCGCACCGTGCAGACCTTCGTGTCCGAGCTGTTCCCCGATGTGCTGACGTTCATCACCACCGAGTTCTCCGAGGTGCCGCGTGGCACGCAGATCGTGACCCAGCACGCGTTCCCCGCGATGCTTCAGCGACGGGGGTACCAGCGCATGGGCGGGATCGAGCGGATGGCCGAGGCGTCAACGCTCTACGACCGGTTGCTGGGCAAGCTCAACACCGCACGCTGAGGCACCGCAAAAATCACTGGGCCACACCTTCAGCCACGACACGCGGCGTGCGGGTGCCCTGCATCGGCGTGTCGGCCGCGAACCTGTGGCTGAGTGATCTTTGGGGCCGGTGCTCGCCGCCCTGGGGACCCACAAGGGGAGAGCACCGGTCGGCGGCAAGCACACCGACCTCGACCACCGGACGCAAGGTGCGAGACTTGAACCATGGCCAACCCCTTCGATGCCCTGACTTTGGAGCAGTTACGCACCCGCACGTCCGTGAAGTGGCGCACCTACGAGCCCGACGTGCTGCCCCTGTGGGTGGCGGAGATGGATCTGCCCGTAGCGCCGGCCATCGGCGAGGCGCTCGAGCGCGCCCTCCGCAACGGCGACCTGGGCTACCCCGGCGACTGGCCGTACAAGGAGGCACTGGCCTCGTATGCCGCCGATGCCTGGGGCTGGCAGGTGCGGGTCGAGGACATGCGGGCGGTGTCCGGCGTGATCCCCGGTTACGTGGACGCGATCGTCGCCGCGACCGACGCCGGTTCGCAGGTGGTGGTGACGTCCCCGGTGTACCCGCCGTTCTACTCGTACCTGCGCGAGGCAGGCCGGGAGATGCTGGAGGCGCCGCTGGGGCCCGACATGCGGATCGATTTCGAGGAACTGGAGCGGGCCTTCGCCTCGGCCACGACCGGGGGTCGACGCGCGGCCTTCCTGCTGTGCAACCCCCACAACCCCGGCGGCACCGTACACACTCGCCAGGAACTGGAGCGGGTCGCCGCTATTGCCGCCGCACATGGCGTGCAGGTGGTGGCGGACGAGATCCACGCACCCCTGGTCTATGCCCCCTTCACCGGCGATGGCGGGCCCGCCTTCACCCCGTACCTGACGGTGGACCCGCGCGGCGTCGCCATCCATGCCGCATCCAAGGGATGGAATCTCGCGGCGATGCCCGCGGGCATCGTGGTGTTCGGGACCGACGCGGGCGCGCTGCGCACGGTGTTCATGCGCGGCGCGTACCACTGGCCGACGCACTGGGGCACCATCGCGCAGACCGTCGCGTACAACGACTGCCGCGACTGGCTCGCCGACGTCATGCGCGGGCTCGACCGGAACCGCCGCCTGGTGGGTGAACTGCTGGCCGAGCAGGTGCCCGGCGCGGGATACCTGATGCCCGACTCGACCTATCTGGTATGGATCGACTGCCGCGACCTGGGACTGGGCGACGATCCGGCCGCCGTGTTCCGCGAGCGCGGGCGCGTGGCCTTCAACTCGGGGCCGACGTTCGGGACCGGCGGGGCCGGGCACGTGCGCATGAACATCGCCACGTCATCGGCCATTCTGGAGGAGGCGATCGGCCGCATGGCATCCGTGCTGGCCTAAACCCAGGCAATACGTGCTTTGGCGTCTCCGTGAGAGAATCCGTCCATGGGAGTGACAGCGGCGGTGAAGATGGCACGTGCCGGCATCGTCGCCACCATAGCGACCTTCAGCGCGCTTGCCCTCCATATTCTCGCTGGCGGACACCCTCCCGAGGCCGTAGCCGTGATAGCTCCATGGGTGCTTTCCATTGCTGTCAGCATGGAGTTGATAGGACCGTCGCTAGCACGGTGGCGAGTCGCGCTGGCCGCCGCTATCAGCCAAGTCTTCTTCCACGTGCTGTTCACCCTCGGCGGGGCCGGCTCCATCAAGATCACTGAACCCACCGATCCTCATGGCCTGCACCACGCAGGCACCACCATGGAAACCTCCGTCGTTGTGGACTTGGACCACGGCGGCATGTCCATGATGTGGGCTCACGTGGCTGCGGCCGTCATCGCCTACGCCGCCATGCGCGGTGGACATCGCCTGTGTGATGCGGCCCGTGTCGCCTGTAGGGCCCTATGGGCGCCGTTGACAGCAGTCTCTTCAACTCAGTCGGCACTGGTGGCCGTCCCCCGCATCCTGACATTCGTGCCCAAGCGGGCTTTCTTGCGCCCGGCAGTACCGTGCACACCGGTCGGGCTCCGCGCTCCTCCTGTTTTCGCCTAGGACCCCTTCCTCGTTCACCACGAGGCTCTTACCGCGCCGTCACCCCTCTGAAAGTGACGCGCATCTTTTCCACTTTTCTTCGCGTTGCGTGATCGCGACGCACCCTTCATGAGGAGTTTTTACTATGCGCACCCATCGTTCGGCTCGTCTGGGCGTGATCGTCGCTCTCGCGGCGCTCACCCTCACGGCGTGCTCCACCACCCCGTCCGCGTTGGACGGCGATGCACTCACGGTGACAGACCCTTGGGTCAAGGCCGTCGACGACGGCATGACCGCAGCGTTCGGCGTGATCACCAACAACACAGACCAGGACATCGTGATCGTCTCGGCGTCCACCGCCGCTTCGCCCGCGGTGGAGTTGCACGAGGTGGTGAACAATGTCATGCAGGAGAAGGGCGACGGGTTCACCGTGCCCGCGAATGGTTCCATCACTTTGGAACCCGGGGGCTGGCACATCATGTTCATGGGCGTCACCGCAGCCATCTCACCCGGTGACGAGATTGACATCACCCTTGCCTTGGCCGACGGCACCACCCACACCTTCACGGCCACCGCCAAGGAGTTCGCGGGCGGCAACGAGGACTACGACGGTCATGGCGACATGGGTCATGGGGACGACGAGCATACCGAGTCGGACCACTAGCGCACCATGAGCGACGCATCTGAGGAGACTCAGAGGCACGCTTCCACGTCCCGACGGTCGTTCCTGTTCTCAGGAGCGGCCGTCGGGGTGGGCGTCGCCTCCACGGCCGCCGCGGCCCGCCATGGCCTCATACCCGCCCCCGCACAGCCCGATCATACGGGGCTCAATGGGAGTGGCGTTGTGCCGTTCTATAGTCCACGCCAAGCGGGGATCACCTCGACGCCCGGCGCCCACGTCACATACCTCTCGTTGACGCTGCGGCAGGAGACAACACGACAGGATCTTGCATCCTGGCTACGCCTTCTGACCGACGACGCAGCGAGGCTCACGCAGGGACAGGGGCCCCTCGCAGACATCGAGCCGGAGCTCACCGCCCACCCCGCACATCTGACGATCACGTTCGGTTTTGGTCTCGCCGTGGTACGGCTGGCTGGCGCGACCGCACCATCGTGGCTACGAGATCTGCCCGCATTCGGGATCGATCGCCTCGACGCTCGCTTCTGCGGCGCGGACCTCCTTCTCATGGTGCATGGCGACGATCCCATCGCCATCTCCCACGCCGTCCGCATGTTGCTACGGGATAGCAGAGCCTTCGCCACTCTCGCCTGGCGTCAGGACGGATTTCGCAATGCCTACGGCTCGTTACCACGCGGCACCACCATGCGGAACCTCTTCGGGCAACTCGATGGCACGTCCAACTTCGCACCCGGTACGCCCGAATTCGACGCCGCGGTATGGGCTCGCGACGACGCTCCCGCATGGCTGCGGGGCAACGGCACGTCACTGGTCCTGCGACGCATCGTCATGAACCTTGAGACGTGGGACGAAGTGGGGCGCGACGGTCGCGGGTTCGCAGTGGGACGGCATATCGGGAGCGGAGCACCTCTGAGCGGCACCCATGAGTCTGACACACCCGACTTCGAGGCTCGCGATCCGTCCGGGTTCACCACCATCAGTCCCGTCTCCCACATTGCTCGTGCCCATACGGCGACGGCAGAGGAGTCCATAGTCCGCATCGTCTATAACTACGACGACCCGCCTGGCGACGGGGAGATATCCAATGTGGGCCTGCTCTTTGGATCGTGGCAAGCCAACGTCGACACTCAGTTTGTGCCGATGCAGCGGCGGCTCGACGAGGCAGATCTTCTCAACGTGTGGACCACACCCATCGGATCGACCGTGGTGGCCATACCGCCTGGATGTGAGAAAGGAGGGTTCGTCGGTGAAGGCCTCTTTGGATAAGCGCTGGTTCGCCCAAAGACCTAACCCCGCATGGCCACGCCGTGCTTCCAGTAGCCCATGAAGGCCACCTGCTTGCGATCCACTCCCAGGTTCCTCACCAGGTGGCGGCGCAGCGAGGTCACCACGCTCGACTCGCCGGCGAACCAGAAGTAGCGCTCCGCGTGGTTGGTCGGGTCCTCGGGGACCGCCTCGCCCTCGCCTGAGAAGCGCGCGGTCTCCCACACCAGGTCTTCGCCACCGTCGCGTTCGATCGCCACCTGTGCGGGCGCGCCGAGGTACGCCACCACCGCCTCGGACAAGCGCGCGCCGTGAGCCGCGCCATCGCGGGCCAGCCACTCCACCCGCACTCCCTCAGGGGCGGCGATGGAAAGGGCGTCGGCGGCGGCGGGAACCTCGATGAAGGCCACGCCGCGCACCTGCGGACCCACGTCCTCCAGGATGCGGGCGATGGCCGGTGCCGCCGTCTCGTCACCGGCGAGCAGCACCTCGCGCGCCAGCCCCGGCGCATACTCGATGCCCGGGCCCAGGTAGCCGCGCACCGGACCCAGGAGCAGGATCTCGTCGCCGGGACGCGCCCCACTCGCCCACAGCGCGGCCGGGCCGGTGAGGCCTGCCTCCAGATGCAGCACGAAGTCGATGACCACGCGCGTGCCTGCCTCGTCCACCAGCAGTTCCCGGATGGAGTAGGTGCGCATCACGCCGCGCTGCTGCGCCGGGAACTCCAGCCATCGGGTGTACCAGTCGTCGCCCGCCTCGCTCAGGTCCGGCAGCGTGCCGCTCGCGCCGGGAAAGATCAGCTTGATGCGCTGGTCCAGGGTGCTCCCCGGGGTGCCGATGCGGTGCAGCCCCTCCCCCGCGAAGGTGATGCGGGCAAAGCTGGGGGACACGCGCTCCACCTGCTCCACCCGCACGCGCACGCACAGATGGGTGGGGGTGGTCTGCACGGACGGCGTTGTTTCAAAGGACACGATGCCTGCCTTTCGGCAGCACCAGGGGTGTGCCCGAGATCGGATCGGGGATGACCTCGGAGTCGAGACCAAAGACATCGCTCACCAGGGTGGGGGTCACCACATCTGCCGGCGGGCCCGAGGCATAGACGCGGCCCTCGCTCACGGCGACCAGGACGTCGGCATAGCGGGCGGCCAGATTGAGGTCGTGGAGCACCATGACGATCGTGGTGCCGCGGCGGGCGTTGAGGTCGTAGAGCAGGTCGAGCACCTCGACCTGGTGGGCCACGTCAAGAAAGGTGGTGGGCTCGTCGAGCAGCAGGATGTCCGTGCTCTGGGCGAGCGCCATCGCGATCCACACGCGCTGACGCTGGCCGCCGGAGAGTTCATCCACGGGCCGGTCGGCCAGATCCGTGGTGTGGGTCGCCTCCAGGGCGGCGGCCACGGCGTCGTAGTCCTCGGTGCTCCATCCCGCGAGAAGCTTCTGGTGCGGATGCCGTCCCCTGCCCACCAGGTCGGCCACCACGATTCCCTCGGGGGCGATGGGGCTCTGCGGCAGCAGGCCCAGCACCCGGGCCACCTCCTTGGGATGCTGCCGATGCAGTTCCTTGCCGTCCAGCAGCACCTGCCCGGCGCGGGGTGAGATGAGCCGTGCGAGGGCACGCAGCAGCGTGGACTTGCCGCAGCCGTTGGCACCCACGATCGCGGTGATCTTGCCCGGCGCGAGCGCCAGGTCGAGCTCTTCCACCACGGTGCGCGCGCCGTAGGCGAGCGTCAGGGACTGCGCCTCCAGGGTGCGGGCGTGTGTCATAGCGAGCCTCCCGAACGATTGCTCTTGATCAGCAGATACAGCAGGAACGGGGCACCCAGCACGCCGGTCACCACGCCCACGGGGTAGCGGTGGTCGAAGGCGAACTGCCCCACGAGGTCTGCCAGCAGCACCAGGAGTGCTCCCACCAGGGCGGCGGGAAGCAGGAGCGAGCCTCCCGGACCCAGGATGCGCGACGCGATGGGCCCGGCCATGAAGGCCACGAACGCCACGGGTCCCGCCGCTGCGGTGGCCACCGCGAGCAGCACCACGGCGGCGAGGATCATCACCACGCGCGTGGCTCCCACCCGCACCCCCAGGGCGGCCGCGGCATCGTCCCCCAGGCGGAGCACGTCGAGGTCGCGCGCCTTGAGGACAAGCAGCGGCACCACCACGGCGCAGACGAGCGCCACCGGCCGCACCGCATCCCACGTCGAGGTGTTGAGCGAGCCGGTGATCCACCGCATCGCGTTCTGCAGGTCCCATTCGACGGCGCGCGACAGCAGGTAGGCGGTCATGGCGTTGAGGAACGCCGCGATGCCGATGCCGATGAGGATCAGCCGCGTCCCCTTGAAGCCGCCTCTGATGGACAGCGCGTAGATCGCGAGCGCGGTCAGTATCGCGCCGCCGAGCGCGAGGAGGGAGACCTGGGTGCCGCTGAGCGAGAACAGCACGATGCCGGCCACGGCAGAGGCGGTGGCGCCGGAGGTGATTCCGATGATGTCAGGGGATGCCAAGGGGTTGCGCAGCATGGTCTGGAACGTCACCCCGGCCATGCCGAAGGACACTCCGACCAGCACGCCGAGCAGGGCACGTGGCAGACGCAGACGGCCCACGATGAAGTCGGCTCCCGGGACGCTCTCCCCGGCGACGACGCGCGCCACCGTGTCCAGGCCGAAGAATGGCTGCCCCACCATGAGACTCGCCACCACCACCAGCACCACCGCGAGGGTGAGTCCCGCCACGATCCACGTGCGACGGCGCACGCGGGCACGGCGGCTGGCGCTGATCGCGGTGGCTGACGCGTGGCGGGCGGTCCGGGTGGTGGTCATAGTTCACGCACCTTGGCGCGCCGCACGATCCACACGAAGAAGGGGGCGCCGATGATCGCGGTGATGATGCCTACCTCGACCTCCTCGGGCCGGGTGATGACACGCCCGACGATGTCGCCGCCCACTAGGAGCGCCGCGCCAAAGACGGCAGACATCGGCAGTAGCCAGCGGTAGTCCGCACCGAAGAGCATGCGGCACACGTGGGGGATCACGAGTCCCACGAAGGCGATGGGGCCCGCCACCGCGGTGGCCGCGCCGACGAGCAGCACCGCACCCACGGCCGCGATCAGGCGCGTGCGCGCGACCTTCTCGCCCAGTCCTGCGGCCAGGTCGTCGCCCAGGGCGAGCATGTTCATGCCCCGGGCCATCGCGAAGCAGATGAGCGCGCCCACCGCGAGCACGGGCGCGATCACGGCGATGCGGTCCCAGGAGGCGCCGCCCACGCCGCCCACCTGCCACAGCCGAAAACTGGTGAGGATGTCCACGCGCGGGAGCAGCACTGCGCTCGTGAGCGACACGAAGGCCGCGGAGGTGGCGGCACCGGCGAGCGCGAGCTTGAGGGGGGTGGCACCGCCGTAGCCGAGCGAGCCGATCGCGTAGACGAAGATCGCGGCGCCGAAGGCGCCCACGGTGGCCAGGACGATGGCGGTGTAGGGCGAGCTGAGGCCGATGAACGCCAGGCCCAGCACGACGGCGAGAGCCGCGCCCGCGGAGACCCCGAGGATGCCCGGGTCCGCGAGGGGATTGCGCGTCACGCCCTGCATGGTCGCGCCCGCGAGGGCGAGGGCGGCGCCGACCAGGACGGCGAGCACGGTGCGAGGGATGCGCGACAGGATGGCCGCGTGAGCCACGCCGTCGCCCGTGCCGGTCAGGGCGGCCAGGATCTCGTCGAACGAGACGATGCGGGTGCCAAAGGCGATGGAGAGGGCGACAAGCACCACCAGGAGCGTGAGCGCGGCCACGAGCCACGCCACACGCACCGATGCCGGGCGCCGCAAGGATGCGACGCCCGGCTCGGTCTCACTCAAGGTGGATGTGCCCATGTGCACTACTGCAGAGGAGCAGCCAGCAGAGCGAAGTAGGCGTCGATGCCCCAGCCGATGGACAGCGGCGAGGGGTTGGCGGAGGCCGCCAGCGGCGTCGAGTTCTCCAAGATGGCGACACGACCTTCGGCGATCGCAGGAATCTTGCCCAGAAGCGGGTCGGCCTGCAGCTGAGCGATGATGTCCGATCCCGCGTCGCCGTAGGTGACGAACAGGTCGACATCGTCGAACCTGTCGGCCTCCTCGGCACTCACCATCGTGTAGAAGCCAGTGGTGGTGGCCGAGGCCTCGGCCACCACGGTGGGCGTCACGGCGCCCACGCTGACCAGGAAGCCGGGGCGGGTGTCGTGGCTCGTGTAGAAGCCGATCTGGCTGAAGTCCGTGGGGTCGAGGAAGGCGAAGATCACACTCGCCCCATCGAGCGCGGGCTGCTGGGCGAACGCGGTGGCCACCTGCGCCTCGAGGTCGGCCACGGCGGCAATGCCCTCGGCCTCAAGGCCGATGGCCTTGGAGCTGAGGAGGATCATGTCCTCCCACGACGTGCCCCAGGCCACCTCGGGGAAGGCCACCACCGGGGCGATTTCGGACAGAAGCGCGTACTCCTCCTCGGTGATGCCCGAGTAGGTGGCGAGGATCACGTCAGGGTTGGTGGCCGCGACGGCGGCGTAGTCGATGCCGTCGGTCTCGTCGAAGAGCACGGGGGTCTCGGCTCCCAACTCGGCCAGACGGTCCTCGACCCAGGGCAGCACGCCGTCGTTGTCGTCGTCGCCCCAGGTGGCGGCGGCCATGCCCACGGGAACCACGCCGAGCAGCAGCGGAACCTCGTGGTTGGCCCATGCGACCGTGGCGACGCGCTCGGGCTGCGAGGGGATGACGGTGGTGCCGTAGACGTGCTCGATGGTCACGGGGAATGCGGCGTCGGTGGCGACAGGCGGTGGGGTCGGGTCGTTCGTTGAGCCAGCGGGGTTCCCGCTGGTGCAGGCGCTCACTGAGGCGACGAGAGCCACGGCTAGAGCGGCACCGGCGATGCGTCGGTTGATCACTGGGGTTTCCTTCCGGGTTGACAGCGACAGCAGTCTAGCCCCATTTACGCAACGTTGCTGTTGCGGAAATGGCAAAGGGTGCGCGGGGCGCGCCGTCGGCCAGGCCCGCCGGAGAAAAGGTGTGTGGGGCGCCGCGATGTCCCGTCACGGCGCCCCACCAAGGCTGATCGCTACTCGTCGCGCTGAGATGGAGTCGCAACCACCGAGAACAGTGTATCCGATTTACGCAAGGATTGTCTTGCGTTATTGAGAAAGGGGCCGTGGCCCCAGCAACGTTCCTCGTAAGGGCGCGCCATTCTCGGATGCCCTGTCAGGGCTTGTCGAGCGCCACGCAGCCCTCGATGTGGTCGTTCACCAGCCCGCACGCCTGCATCGCGGCGTACATCGTGGTGGGTCCCACGAACACGAAGCCACGCTTCTTGAGCGCCTTGGCCAGGGCAACGGACTCCGGCGTCTGGGAAGGCACCTCGCTCCAGGTGGTCGGCGGTGCTGGGCGCGGCGCCGGCTGGAAACTCCAGAACAGCTCGTCCAGGCTCTCGCCGGCCTCCCGCATCGCCACCAGAGCGCGGGCGTTGGTGATCGCCGACTGGATCTTGAGCCGGTTGCGCACAATGGCGGGGTTGCTCATGAGCTGTTCCACCTGCTCCTCACCCCACCGCGCCACCACGGCAGGGTCAAAGCCGGCAAACGCCTCCCGGTAGCCCTCGCGCTTGCGCAGCACCGTGATCCACGCGAGTCCCGATTGCGCTCCCTCCAAGGTGATGCGTTCATACAGCGCCACATCGCCGTGCACCGGCAGGCCCCACTCGTGGTCGTGATAGGCCTCGTACAGCGGGTCGCCCGAGCCGAAGCATCGGCGCAGGTCGCTGGTTTCCGTGATCATGAGACCAGTGTGCGCGTCAGCCGGCCCCGGCGTCGTCCCTGAACCCCGATCTGTGGAAAAGTCGGCCAGGTCCCAGGGCTGTGTACAACACCCTCCGCTCGCGTAGCATGGCGTGCGCCATGACCATCCGCGAGTTGCTTGCCGCCAAGCGCCCCACGCTCTCCTATGAGCTGTTCCCGCCGCGCACCCCCGCGGCCGAGGCGACCCTCGCGCAGACCATGGACCTGCTCGCGGCCACGCACCCGGACTTCATGTCCATCACCTACGGCGCCTCCGGCTCCACCCGCTCCACCTCACGCGGCGTGGTGCAGAAGCTCGCCGCCGCGCACACCATCCCCCCGCTCGCGCATCTCACGTGCGTGGACCAGTCCCGCGCCGAACTCATCGAGGTCATCGAGTCCTATCTCGCCGACGGTGTGCGCGACTTCCTCGCCCTGCGCGGCGACCCTCCGCACGGTCAGACCGACTGGCGGCCGCACCCCGAGGGACTGCTCTACGCCAGCGAGCTGGTCGCCATGCTGCGCGACGTGGCCGCCGCGCACGGCATCGGCAACCTCAGCATCGGCGTGACGGCCTTCCCTGCACAACATGCCCTGGAACGGTGGCGCCAGCAGGGGCTCGATGTGCTGCGCGCCAAGCAGGAGGCCGGTGCCGACTTCGCGATCACCCAGGTGTTCTACGACGTCTCTCAGTACGCCGCGCTCGTGAGCGACGGTACCGCCCAGGGCATCACGCTGCCCATCATCCCCGAGGTCATGCCGCTGGTCTCCGCGACCCGCTCCCAGCGCGCCCAGCAACTGACCGGAGTGCCCACTCCCGCCGAACTGCACGCCGCACTCGAAGCAGCAGAGACCGACGATGAGGCCCGGGGCGTGGGGGTCGCCCACGCGGCGCGCCTGTCGCGGGAACTCGTGGACGCGGGAGCACCCGGCATCCACATCATCACGTTCAACCGCCACGAGGCCGCGCTCGACCTGGTCGAGGCGATGGGACTGGCGCGCGACTAGACCCTGGTGAACTCCACGGGAGAGCCCAGCGAGACCGTGCGCGACACCGTGCAGGTGCGCTCATGCGCCGCACGCAGGGCCGCATCCACGCGGGCGCGGGCCTTGTCTCCGTCCTCCCCCTCGGGGAAGGCCAGGTCGAAGGCGGCCACGATGTCGCTGAGGTATGCGGGCTCGCCCTCGGCGGCGCGCTGCCCCGAGACGGTCACCTCGAAGTGCTCCGGCTCCGCGCGACGCGACGTCATCATGTCCACATCGGTGGCCGAGCACCCCGCGATGGCCGTGAGAAGCAGCTCCACGGCGCTGAAGCCCTCCACGTTGTAGCCGAAGCGCAGTTCCGCGCCCTTCGGGTTGCGCGCCACGTACACACCTTCGGCCTCGCGGGTGAGGGTGATGGACCTGGTCTGCTCGTTGCTCATGGAGCCATTGTCCCATGAGGTCACCAGACTCCGCTGAGCAACAATCACTGAGCCACATGTTCCGCCGCGACACGCCGGCGTGGTCGGCCTTGCTTCGGCGTGTTGGCCACGAACATGTGGCTCAGTGATTTTTGGCGGGCCGAACTCGGGACTGTGTGGGCGTGGAGGGGAGGCGAGGGGCACCGCAAGAGGCCCCCGCACGAACCTCACCACCCGAACTGGAGTCAATCCCCACCTTCCCGCTAGACTTCTGCCACAGATCGGCGCCATTGGCGGCGTCGAACAAGCGCAATGGCGAGCCCGCCGCGCACCCACACCCCTCATGAGGAACCATGACTGACAGCACCGCGCCCGCGCCGTTCCCCGGCGGCACCATCCTCGGCTACCCGCGCATCGGTCGAATGCGCGAACTGAAGAAGGCGCTGGAGCAGTTCTGGAAGGGCGCGATCACCGAGGCCGACCTCGAGGCCGCCGCGGCCTCCCTGCGCGCCGAGAACCGCGACCGTCTGGCCGCGCTGGGCCTGGGCCGCACGGACAGCTCCATCCCCTCCAACTTCTCCTTCTACGACCACGTGCTCGACGCGGCCGTGACCTTCGGGGCCATCCCGACGCGCTTCGCGGACCTGCGCGACGCCAACGGCGCCGTGAACCTCGCGGGCTACTCGACCATCGCACGCGGCGTGGGCGACAAGGCGCCGCTCGAGATGACCAAGTGGTTCGACTCCAACTACCACTACCTCGTCCCCGAGATCGGGCCCGAGACGGTCTTCGCCCTGTCCAGCACCCGCTGGGTCGACGAGTTTGCCGAGGCCAAGGCCGCCGGCTATGTCACCCGCCCGGTCATCACCGGCCCGCTGACCTTCCTGTACCTGTCCAAGGCCTCGGACGATGCCCCCGAGGGCTTCGCGCCCATCTCCCGCCTGGACGACCTCCTCCCCGTCTATGAGCAGCTTCTGGCCGCCTTCGCCGACGCCGGGGCCGAGTGGGTGCAGATCGACGAGCCCATCCTGGTGGCGGACAACGACGCGGACCGCGCCGAGGTGCTCGCCAACGCGTCCCGCGTCTACGACGCCCTCTCCTGCGCCGCACACCGCCCCGCGCTGTTCGTGGCAGCCCCCTACAACTCGCTTGACGACGCCCTCCCGGTGCTCGCCGCGACCGGCGTCGAGGCGATCGGCCTGGACCTGGTGCGCGGCACCCTGCCCACGGGCGTTGACCTGCGCGGCAAGACCGTGGTGGCCGGCGTGGTCGATGGTCACAACATCTGGCGCACCGACCTGGACCGCGCCCTCGACACCCTCGCGGCCGTCGAGGCCCTGGGCGGCACCGTGGCCGTGTCCTCCTCCACCTCGCTGTTCCACGTGCCCCACACCCTGCAGGGCGAGGAGCACCTGGGCGAGGACCTGCTGTCCTGGCTCGCCTTCGCCGACGAGAAGGTCGCCGAGATCGTCACCCTGCGCACCGCACGGGGTGAGGGCGAGCGGGCCGTGGCCGGAGCGCTGGCCGAGAACCGTCGCGCCCTGGAGGCCCGCAAGGCTCACCCCGGCACCAACCGCGCCGACGTGCGCGCGGCCCTCGACGCCGTCACTCCCACGGACTTCGAGCGCACCGCATACTCCGTGCGTGCCGCGGCCCAGGACGCCCGCTTCGGCCTGCCTGAGCTCGCGACCACGACCATCGGCTCCTTCCCGCAGACCCCCGAGATCCGCAAGGCGCGTGCCGCGTGGGCCAAGGGCGAGCTCTCCGACGCCGACTACCGGGAGGCCATGAAGGCGGAGATCGCCTCCGTGGTGTCCCTGCAGGAGAAGCTGGACCTGGACGTGCTGGTGCACGGCGAGGCCGAGCGCAACGACATGGTGCAGTACTTCGCGGAGCTGCTGGACGGCTTTGACGTGACCGTCAACGGCTGGGTGCAGTCGTACGGCTCGCGCTGCACCCGTCCCTCGATCCTGTGGGGTGACGTGGCCCGGCCCACGCCCATGACGGTCGAGTGGTCGGCATACGCGCAGTCCCTCACCGACCGCCCCATGAAGGGCATGCTCACCGGCCCGGTGACCATCCTCGCCTGGTCCTTCGTCCGCGACGACCAGCCGCTGGGCGTCACCGCCAACCAGGTGGGCCTCGCGCTGCGCCAGGAGATCGCGGACCTGGAGGCTGCTGGAATCGGCATCATCCAGGTGGACGAGCCCGCCCTGCGCGAGCTGCTGCCGCTGAAGAAGGCCGACCAGCCCGCCTACCTCGAGTGGTCCGTCAACTCCTTCCGTCTGGCGACCTCGGGCGCGAGGGACGACACCCAGGTCCACACCCACCTGTGCTACTCCGAGTTCGGCGAGATCATCGACGCGATCGATGGTCTGGGCGCCGACGTGACCTCGATCGAGGCCGCCCGCTCCCGCATGGAGGTGCTGCCCGCGATTCAGGCGCACGGCTATGAGCGCCAGATCGGCCCCGGCGTGTGGGACATCCACTCGCCGCGCGTGCCCTCCACCGAGGAGATCACGGAACTGCTGACCCTGGCCAAGGCCTCGATCCCCGGCAAGCAGCTGTGGGTCAACCCCGACTGCGGCCTCAAGACCCGCGCCTACGAGGAGACCATCGCCTCCCTGGAGAACCTCATCGAGGCCACCCAGGCGGTGCGTTCCGCCTAAGCGCATCGCTTCAGCGGCGCCTCCCATGCCGGGGGGCGCCGTTGGCGTTACTGGTCGAGCCGCAGCTCCCAGTAGCCCACGTCGATCCACTGGCCCAGCTTGAAGCCCGCCTCGCTCAGCAGGCCCACCTGGCGGAAGCCGAAGCGCTCCTGGAGAGCCACCGACGCGGGCCGGGGCAGGGCGATCCGGGCGTAGATCCGATGCACCGGAGCGTGGACAGACGCCTCACCGGACGGTAGGTCACCCACGGACGATGCCTCGCTCACGGACGATGCTTCACCGACGGACGATGCCGGCGTGAGTGAGCGCACCGCCTCGAGCAACGCGGCATACAACGCGGCACCGATGCCGCGCCCTCGCTCACCATCACGCAGGTAGATCGCGATCTCCAAGCTGTGGCGATACGCTGCGCGCTCACCCAACGGCGAGACATACGCGTAGCCCACCACGGCATCGGCCGCACCGTCAGCCGCCAAAGCCGAGTCCTCGGCCACGAGCCAGGGCAGGCCCTCCGCCCGCACCGAGGCGATCCGTGCCGCCATCGCCTCGGACGCGACCTCCTCCACCTCGAAGGTCGCGGTGGAGTGGAGCACGTAGTGGTTGTAGATCGCGGCCACGGCTGCGGCATCCGCCGCACCGGCGCCGCGCACCACCACCTGCCCGCTCATGCGCCGTTCACCGTGACGTGGGTGATGGTCCACTTCTGCTCATCGTGAGGGCGGCGAACATCCCAGTCGACCTCCACCACCGCCGGGTTGCCGTGCGCGTCGAACTCGATGAACTGGGTGGCATCGCGGTGAGTCAGTGCCGTCTGATACCGCCCCACGATCTGGCGCAGGGAGAACTGCTCGCGTTCGCGACGGGACGGCTCCTTGAGCAGAGCGCCCACCGTGGTGCGGGTGACGGTCAGCACCTGGTGGTCGCGCACCTCCACCTCGAAGGTGCCGCCGACACCACCGTAGGCCTCGTAGACCACCGTCATGGAGTACGACGCGGGCTCGTCCCAGCCCGCGGTGGTGTCCGCGGCGCATCCGGCAAGCGTCATGACCGATGCGCCCATGAGGCACGCCGCCATCACGCCACGCCACTGCGCCGCCCGCATGCCGCGCGTTCGCGCGAACCGCACGCCAGAGATCAGGAGCATGGAGGAGACGTTACACGCCGCTCAAGACTCCCGACGGCGCACCATGACCACCACGATCACGCCGATGGCCAGCAGTGCGAGCGCGAGGATCGCGAGCGAGCCGCCCGTGAGTCCGGTCAGGGCGAGCAACTCCTCGGCGGACAGCACCACCACGATGGTGGCGTTGTCGTCCTCGCTCATCACACCCAACCCGGGCTCGTCGGGATCAGTCCACTCCACCGTGGCGATATTGGTCACGGCACCCAGGGGCATGGTCGGGTTGAGCGTGGTGAGCACCTCCACCGCAGGCGCCGTCTGGTCGTAGCCCAGCCAGCCGTCGAGCACGCACTCCACCACTCCTCCGTAGCCCCCGGCATCCTGACCGGTCACGGTGCATGTCTGCCAGTCGGGAATGGTGGGGTCTGTGGACGCGGCGGGGTTCACCTCGACCACCTTGAGATGCGCCGGGACCTCATCGCGCAGCGTCACGTCGTTCGTGGCACCGTAGTCGGTGTTCGTCACCACGAGGGTGTAGGTGACGGTCTGTGCACGGTTCACCAGGGTCTGCGGCGTGCTCTTGTCGATGGACAGCACCGCATCGCGCTGGATCTCGCACGCTGCTTCCATGGGCGGGAAGTCGGTGTGCACCGACGACTCGGGGTTGATCGTCACCGTCACCAGGGAACCGGCACGCAGGGGGTGCTCAAGGAGGGTCGGGTCCTCGATCTGGTTCTCCCAGTCGGGGGTCTCACCCGCGACGATGGTGCGCCATCCGGGCCATGCGATACCCACGCCGTGGATGTCCACCTCGGCTCCTGGCCACAGGATTTCGTCGGAGATCGGCAGGCCATTGGTGGTGGCCGGGAGTGTCTGGGTGGCGATCGCGGGGCCGTCGGCCACGCCGTCAGCGTCGGCGTCGGGGTACCACGTCAACGTGATCGGCAGGCCATTGGCGAGATTGCGCGGGTCGATGGTGTACTCGAAGTACGGCACGTCCGCGCGGCAGATGGACGTTCCGGCAAAGGCGATCCACCGGATCTGCACGGTCGCCTCGTCCTCGTTCGCCTCGTCCACGTAGTCCGCATGCTCGTCATTGCTGGACACCACGGCACTGTTGGTGATCGCGTCGCGGGCCACGTTGGAGTGAACCTGAACCGTGAACACGATGTCGGGCGCTCCGGAGTCGGCGGCCAGGGTGGCGAGCTCACATTCGAGCATGCCGCCGTAGCCGAAGCCATCGGCACCGATCACGGTGCAGGTCCAGTCCACGCCGCCGATGCTGGCCTCGGGGGTCACCACGCGCAGATCGGAGGGGATCACGTCGGCAACCACCACGTCGTCGGCATGGGCGATGAGGGACACGTTGCGCACGGCGAGCGTGTAGGTGAAGGTCTCGCCGCCTTCGCTGATGGAGGTCGATGCCGACTTGATGATCTCCAGGTCGGGCGAATAGACGGGAACGGTGTCGTCATCCGCGTCGTCGGTGGGATCGGTGTCCTCCGTGCTCGTGGTGACGGTCACCTCGTTGGTCACGTTGGGCAGCGAGTCGGCCGTGAGTTCCACCACCACGTCGATGGAACGGCGTACCGGAGTGATCGCGGTTCCTGCCGGGAGCGGGTCGTCCAGCTCCAGCGTGAGGACGCCGGCCGTGGGTCCGACCACGGTCCATCCCGTGTCGTTCTCGGTGCGCACAAAGGTCATGCCGGTGGGGATCGTGTCTGTCACCACCAGATCGGCGGCATCCGCGAGCCCCCAGTTGGACACCGTGATCGTGAAGGTCACCTCGTCACCGACGCGGTACACGGGAGACTCATCGTGGACCTTGGTGATGCTCACGTTGGTCTCCACGAGCGGATCGCGGGACACGTCGTCCTCATTGTTGGTGGGGTCCGGGTCGTCGGTGTCGGAGGTCACCACCGCCACATTGGTGATGGTCCCCGTGACGTCAGCGGCAATCGCCACATCGAACTCGAACCAGATGGTGTCGCCCGCGGTCAGGGTGCCCAGGTCGGAGGTGAGTTCGCAGTTGACGATCTGCGCGTCGCCGGCGTCCTCCTCACAGGTCCAGGTGGCTCCCGTGCTCGCCAGGAGGTTGCCCACATAGCTCAGGCCGGTAGGCAGCGTGTCGGTGACCCGCACGTTGAGGGCATCCGAGGGGCCCAGGTTCTCCACCGTGATCCGGTAGCGTCCCTCGCCACCGGCCACCAGGTCGGTCGACACGATCGTCTTGGTGAGCACCAGGTCGGCGGACATGTCACCGCTGCCCGTTACCGCGCTGTCCGTGTTGTTGACGATGGCGGGGTTGGTGGGATCGTCGGGGTCGCCCGGCTCGTCCGTGGTGGGGTACACGGTGGCCGTGTTGGTCAGCACGCCCGTCGTGCCCGACAGCACGTCGGCATCGATGTTCAGGGTGGGCAGGCTGTCACCCACACCCAGATCGGGGCCGGCCCACTCGCATTCGAGCAGACGGGTGGCGATCACCACCGGGTCACAGTTCCAGCCGATGCCAGAGCCCGCCACCGAGAGGAGGTCAAGGCCCGTAGGCAAGGTGTCCCGGACCACGATCGGGGAGAGGGAGATCGAGGGCCCAAGGTTGCTGACGTCGACCGTCCAGGTGATGGAACCACCTGCCGTGTAGTCAGGCGAGGCGACATTCTTGGTCAGCACCAGGTCGGCGAGAGTGATGACCGAGCCCGTATCCACGGCGCAGTTGTCGTCCTCGTCGAGGTCGAGCGTGCGGGCCTCAACACAGGCCGAGTTATCGGCATTGGTGCCGGCGGCGGTGTTGGCGGCGAAGCTGACGGTCACCTGGACCGAGAGCGAGCCGCCCGAGGCCAGCGGGCCGGCGTGGGTCAACTCCAGCTCGTTGTCTCCATCGGGGCCGCTCGTGGACCAGCCCGTGCCGGTGATCGACACGTAGACCGCATCGTCCGGCAACTGGTCGGTGATGACGATCGGGCCCACGGCGGCATCGGGACCGTTGTTGGTCACCGTGAGCGTCCAGGTGGTGTTGGCCCCGGCCACGATGTCCCCGGTGTGGGTCTTGCCCAGTTCAAGGTTGGCGCGGTGGATGTAGACGGTCGCGGAGGTGTCGTCCTCGTAGTCGCGGTCAGCGTTGCCGGTGTAGCCGTCTGCGTCCTTGGCCGTGACGGTCGCCTCATTGACATGGGGGAACGCGAAACCGAACGCGGCACCGGTGTTGCTGGTGGTCCACGTGTGGGATTCGAGCGGCACCGCCTGGTACTGGATGGTCAGCACGCCCGTGGCGGCCAGGTCCGGCAGCGCATCCCACGTGAGGGTCTGGCCCACGATGCCGGGCTCCACGTTGGGGCCCACTGACATGACGGCAGAGTTCGCCACGTACTCCCAACCCGTGGGAAGGACGTCCACCACCTCGACCTCGGTCGCGACGCCCGTGCCCGCGTTGGTCACGGTGATCGTGAACGTGTGGTTCTCGCCGATGTACGCGACGGTGCCCGTGGGCGCCTTGGTGATCTGCGGGTCGGGGAACAGCGCGGTCACGGCGGCGGTGTCGTCGTCGCCCTCGTAGCGCCTGCGCTCGTCGTCGTCATAGCCCGGAGCGCCATCGCCGGGGTGCGAGAAGTACTCGGTGACCTCGACCGTGTTGGTGAGCGTGATCGCGTCGGTCAGTGACGTGGAGGGCGCCAAGGTGGCCTCGTAGGAGAACGTCACCGAGTTGCCTGGCCCGACGAGCAGCTCGGTCACGGCCCAGACGATGGTGCCGCCGCCGTTGGTGGGGTGGGCGCCGGTGAGAATGCCGAAGTCACTGATGGAGTCGGGGTCCACCACCACTCCGGTGGGGATGGTGTCCTCCACCTCTACGGCATGCGCAGTGGAGGTGCCGGTGTTGCTGACCTGCACCGTGTAGGTGAAGACCTCGCCGGGCTCCACGGTGTCCAGGTCCACCGTGTTGACCTTCTTGACCACTCCCACGAGCGGCTCCAGGACCGTCACCGATGCCGTGACCGGTCCAGCATCCTGGTCCAGGCCGGTGTTGACCGTCGGAGGCACGGCGAGCCGGTCCTCGGTGTTCCACCGCAGACGGACGGTGTTGGTCAGCACGTCACCGGCCTCGACCGAGGGCACGTCGAGCACCACCGAGGTGTAGGTGATGGTCAGGGTTCTGGCGTAGTTCTGAGCCGTGATGTCGCCAAGCCACCAGCCATGGGTCTGGCCGGCCGTGGTCATGGCCGTTCCCGGGGCCTCGAGCGTGCCCAGGCAGTCGGTCGCGACGGGACCTTCGCAGGCCACGGAGACGCCCGTGGGCGCGCCCATGCCGGCAGGCAGGGTGTCCACCAGATAGGTGTCATAGAAGTTCACGTTGGCCGGAATGGTGGCGGTGATGACGTACTGGCGCTCCTGGCCCACCACGGCAGTGGGCTGGTCGACATTCTTGGTCAGGCCCGGACCCACGACGGTCACGGACTCTTCCGTGTCGTCGGTGTGCTCCGCGCGGGGCACCAGCGGGTCGTCCAGGGTGTAGCCGCGCAGATCCGCAGGGTTGGTGTAGGTGGCGCCACCCGCTGCGGCCGGGGAGACCACTGCGGTGTAGACCAGGGTCTGGCCCACGTTGTTGCCCGCGAGCGAGCCCACCTGCCAGACGATGCGCGTGCCGGCGCATGAGGCGTCGGGAACGATGCTCGCACTGCCCTGCGACGCCGCACCCAGAGCCACAGAGACGAGTTCCACGGGAACGCAGTCCACCACCTCGGTGTCGAAAAGCGTGGGGCGGTTGTTGCTGTTCCTGGCCGTCAGCGTGAAGGTGACGGTCTGGCCAGCCGTAACGGTGTCGTCGTCCACCAGCTTGGCGATGCTGGGGTTGGGGGTGATGAGGTAGACACCGGCTGTGGCCGTGATGGGCGTGTTGCCGGTCGAACTGAAGGTCGCCGTGTTGTTGCGCAGCGTCGACGTGGAGTGGGTCCAACTCGACCCCGGGTTGATGTAGCCCGTCTGGTGGACGGTGAACACCTGGTCGGAGTCGGTGGTGTTCGAGTATGTCGCGGGGAAGGTCAGAGTGCCATTGGTGGTGTTGATGGCGAAGGTCTGTGCGCCCAGGACGAAGGAGGTGTCGCCTGCACCGGTGGAACCACCAGGGTGATCCACCGTGGTCAGCGCACCCAGAACGGTCCAGTTGCCTGCGTTGGCGATGGCATCGGAGAGCACTCCTCCGTGCACGGTGGTGTGCGCCGGGATGGTCACCGAATAGGAGGACGTGGCGTGCTCGCCCTTGACCACCTGGTTCGCGGCGTTGTTATTGTCCAGCGGGCTCGTGACGGTCTTGTCGACCCCGGGGGTTTCCAGGTAGACGTTGGAATCGTCACTCTTGCCCACCCCGGAGATGGTCGCGTTCTCGGAGGCGTCCTCGTCGAGCGAATCTGCCACCACGTACTGATAGGCGTTGGGCGTGGTGGTGCCGTTGACGTCGGAGGAGTAGCGGATGGTGGAGGCGGTGTTGTCCAAGGAGGTGGATACACCGGTGCCCACCGGAATCAGCACCTCATAGGTCAGGGTCTTGCCGTCAACTGCGGGCGGATCCCACTCGGGGACGTCAATCCCGGTCCAGATGATGACCGACCGGTGGTCGTTGGCGTCGCCCATGCCGGCGGGGTAGCCGCCGTCGCCCGGGTCGTATGCCACACCGCCGTCGGAGATGCCCGACACCACAGCCTTGGTGATGCCCTCGGGCAGCAGGTCCCACACCTCGACGTTGCCCACGGGGAACACGGGCGCGGTCAGATCGATGCGGTACGTGACCCGCTCCCCCTCCGCCACCATGATGCCGTCGCGGTTGGAGCCAAAGGTGGTGCCATTGGACGAGTTCTCACTGTCCGCCGG
>CAZFEH010000018.1:30711-33137 GCA_964517615.1 uncultured Demequinaceae bacterium | reverse complement strand
GGATGAGGCCGATGACGAACATGGCAGCGATCAACTCAACCAGCGTGAAACCACCATCACGCGGACTCAGTTGCCGCCGCTGCCTGTAGGTCGCCAGCATGCGCTCCATGCCCACCATCATCCTCCTTTCCAGCCCTCTTAACGACTGAATGGGGCGGCGCGTTGCCGCGCCGCCCCATTCTTTGCGATCACAAAGCGGTGACGCTTGATACTGGGATCAAGAACCGCCACCACCGCCGCCACCGCCACTGCCGCAGTTACCTTCCTGCAGGCCACCGCTGGCCGAGTACTGGAAGCCGGTCACGGCCTTGTCGCCCTCGGGGTTGGTCACGTAAACGCACCAGTCCGTGGAGTTGGTTCCGGAGATCGCACCAAACTCCACGTTGTTGGAGACGTTGCCAATCTTGGAGTCACCGCCGAGCGTGGGCGTGCCCGTTCCGTCAGTGAGGTGGTACTCCTGGGTGGGAGCGCTACCGACCACGGTAATGGTGGGCAGGCCGGTGTTGTCGACAAACCAGGTGCCGATCTCCTTGCCCAGGATGCCCACATCCGACTTGGCTGCCGTGTCCTGAGCCTTCTTGCGCTGCGACAGGAAGATCGGGATGGCCACGGCGGCCAGGATGCCGATGATGATCATGACGACGAGGAGCTCAATGAGCGTGAAGCCCTTGTCCTCGTGGTCCAGTTGCTTGCGAATACGAGCGAGCATATTGCCCTCCCATTTCTCTTTCTCACCAATATCCGACGACGGCGCCGCCGGATCTATGCGGTCCGCGAGGAAGCCGGAAGGCTCCTTTGCGTACCGACGTCTCATATCCTAGTTGATCAACTCGAAGATGCCAAAGATGGGCATGTACAAGCCGATCACCATAAATCCTACAATTCCGCCCAGAAATCCGATCATGAGCGGTTCGATCAGGCTAGTCAACTGCTCGGTGGTCGCCTCGACCTCCTGGTCGTAGAACTCGGCGATCTTCTCCAGCATCTCGTCGAGCGCGCCCGTGTCCTCGCCCACCGCGATCATCTGCACCACCATGGGCGGGAAGATGGGATGATCCGCGAGCGGCCCCGCCAGCGACTGGCCCGTGCGCACGGACTCCTTGACATCCTTGGCGGCACGCTCGATCACGATGTTGCCACTGGCCTCGCCCACGATGTCGAGGGCCTGCAGGATGGGCACGCCGGCCTTGATCATCGCGCCGAAGTTGCGCGTGAAGCGGGCGAGCGCGATCTTGCGGGTCAGCATGCCGAATACCGGGGCCTTCAGATACAGCGGCTCCACGCGCTCTCGGAACTCCTGCTTGTGCTTATTCCTCATCCAAAAGAACGCGAGTCCCACAATACCCGCGAGAATCGGAATACCGGCCACCTTGAGGAAAGCGGACATATTCACCAGGAGCTGGGTGATCCATGGCAACTCGCCACCGAGCGAGGCGAACATGTTGGCGAAGGTCGGCACGATGAACAGCAGCATGCCCACCACGGCCACAATGGCGATCACGAATACCACCACGGGATAGGTCATGGCGGACTTGACCTTGCCGCGCAACTTGACAGAGGCCTCGAAGTTCTCGGCAATGGACACGAGCACGTTGTCCAGGAAGCCACCGATCTCGCCCGCACGAATCATGTTGATCATGATGGGCGGGAAGGTCTCGGGATGCTTGGAGAGCGCCTGGGACATGGAGACGCCCGTCTCCACGTCGGAGCGCACGTCCTGGATCTTGCGTGCCAGCGCCTGGTTCTCGGTCTGGTCGGACAGGATGTTGAGCGCACGCAGCAGCGACAGGCCCGACTGGATCATGGTGGCGAGCTGGCGCGCCATGATCGAGACGTCCTTGAGGCCGATGCGATCAGACAGTCCGGGGATCTTCAGGTCGGCACTGAGCGCGGTGGTCTTGACCTCGGTGATGGCCACCGGCGCCAGGCCCATGCCCCGCAGCCGCTGCGCTACCGCGGCCTCGCTCGGCGCCTCGACGCGAGCCTTCTGGATCTTGCCCTGCGAGTCACGAACCGAGTACTCGTAGGTCTTGGTGGCGGCGACTGCCATAGCTGCTCCCCTCGCCTCACATCGCGTTGCCGGCAGTGGCGGCGCCCTGCGCCATGCCGCCACTGCGACCGCTCAGTCGGTTGAACTCCTCCACGTGGTGGCACTTCTCCAGCCCCGTCTCGTAGGAGATACGGCCCATGCGCACCAGATCCGCCAGATGCTGGTCCATGGTGTGCATGCCCTGCTTCGCGCCGGCCTGCATCGACGAGTAGATCTGATGCGTCTTGCCCTCGCGGATGAGGTTGCGGATGGCCGACGTGGCGACCATGACCTCCGTGGCCACGGCGCGGCCGGGGCCGTCCGCGCGCTTGCACAGCGTCTGGCAGACCACGCCCTGCAGTGCGTTGGCCAGCTGGGACTTGACCTGGGCCTGCTG
>CAZFEH010000018.1:0-30611 GCA_964517615.1 uncultured Demequinaceae bacterium | reverse complement strand
GTCATGATGTGATCGTTGCGCGAACGGTTGGCCAGGTCGATGATCGACGCGAGCGTGGTCGACTTGCCCGATCCCGTGGGTCCGGTCACCAGCACCAGGCCACGCGGCAGGCCCGCGAAGTTGCCCACCACAGCCGGCACGCCGAGGGATTCGAGCGCCTTGATCTCGTAGGGAATCACGCGGAACGCCGCCCCCAACGAGTCGCGCTGCTGGTAGAGGTTCACACGGAAGCGCGACTCCCCCACGAGCGCATAGGCGAAGTCGAGCTCCAGCTCCTCCTCGAACAACTCGCGCTGCTTCTGCGAGAGGATCGAGTAGATCACGCGCTGGATGCCGTCGGGCTTTTGCACCTCATAGCCCTCTAGCGGCTTGAGCCCTCCATCCAATCGAATCATCGGAGGGGCACCCACCGTGATGTGCAGATCGGAGCCACCTTGGGCGAGCATCGCGCGCAAGGCGGCGTTAATGTCGAGGTCGCCCTCCCGCACATCGTTGTTCATGCCCACACGGGCAGCGGAGGCCCCCGCAGCACGCGCGGCCTGTGCCGAAGGAGGCACGGGGGCGCCTGCGGCCGGCGGGGAGGGCGCCTGCTGGCTCGGAAGCGGCTGCCCGGGGTTGACGGCCTGCACCGGCTGGACCTGCGCAGTGGCGGCGACCGGAGCCTGCTGAGCGGGCTGAACAGGCTGATAGGCCACCGCCTGCGGGGCCGCACCCGTCACCCCATTGCCGGCGGGAACCTGCCCCGCCGCCTGGGCGGCACGTGCCTGGGCCCACGCGAACGTGTCGGCCTCTCCCGGGGGGACCTGCATCGGATATTCCGTCACTGTTGCCTCTCCAGAACCGCTGTGTCTCTCGCCATTGAGATTGCTCTCAAGCGTACGCCCACCGTAAGCGCTGTCGGTGCCACTACTTCACCACCCTCAGGAGTTCCTCGACCGTCGTGTGGCCGTCAAGCACCTTGGCCCATCCATCCTGGATGAGCGTCTGCATGCCATGCTCCTGCGCCACGCGTGCGATCTCGGCCGACGAGGCCCGCGCCACGGCGAGGCGCTCCAGCTCCTCCGTGACGGGCATGATCTCGTGCAGCGCCAAGCGACCGCGGTATCCCGTGTTGGAGCATGAGCTGCATCCCGCTGCCTTGAACAGGGTGGGAAGCGGTCCGGTGTGGCCGGGGTTGAAGCGCAGCACCTCCGCCGGCGTCGCCTCGTACTCCTCGCGGCACTTCTTGCACAGGCGCCTCGCCAGACGCTGAGCGACCACGCAGTCGATGGCGGACCCGACCAGGAACGGCTCGATGTCCATCTCGATCAGACGGGTGATGGCACTGGGCGCATCATTCGTGTGCAGCGTCGACAGCACCAGGTGACCGGTGAGGGCGGCCTCGATGGCGATCTGCGCCGTCTCACCATCACGGATCTCACCGAGCAGCACGATGTCGGGGTCGGCACGCAGAATGGATCGCAGCGCGGCCGCAAACGTCAGACCCGCCTTGACGTTCACCTGCACCTGGTTGATGCCGGGAATGCGGTACTCGACCGGGTCTTCGACCGTGATGACATTCACCTCAGGACGCGACACTTGGTTGAGCGTCGCATACAGCGTGGTGGACTTGCCCGAACCGGTAGGCCCCGTGACCAGGATCATGCCGTAGGGCTTGCGGAACGACGTCTCGTAGATCGCGTAGTTCTCGGGACGGATGCCCAGGTCCTCGAGATCCATCGTGGCGGTGGAGTTGTCGAGAATACGCATGACGATCTTCTCGCCCCACACCGTGGGAAGCGCCGCCACACGCAGATCGATCTTGCGACCCTGGTGGTTCACCGAGAGCCGGCCATCCTGCGGCTTGCGGCGCTCCGCGATGTCCATGTCCGCCATGATCTTCAGACGCGAGATCACGCCGTTCTGAATCGACTTGTTGGCCGTCTGCATCTCGTGAAGCACCCCATCGATGCGGTAGCGGATGCGCAGGTCCTTCTCGGCTGGCTCGATGTGGATGTCCGAGGCGCGGTCCTGAATGGCCTGCGTGATGACCAGGTTCACGAAGCGCACGATGGGAGCGTCATCCGCCACCACCTCGCCCACCGTGGACAGGTCGATGTCCTGCTCCGCCTCCTCCAGGGTGCCCTGAAGGTTCTCCAGTTCCGAGTCCGCACGGCAGTAGCGGTCGATCGCCGCGGCCACGTCATCGTGCGCCGCCACGACGGGCACCACCTGGAGGCCCGTGAGCGTGCGGAAGTCGTCCACCGCCATCACGTTTCCGGGGTTGGACATGGCCACCCTGAGCACACCGCCCTGCACCGAGATGGGCAGGGCCACATGCCTGCGGCACACCTGCGCCGAGACCAACGAGACCGCCGTGCGGTCCACGGGATAGTCGGCGAGCTCCACGAACTCCATGCCCACCTGGCTGGCCAGCGCGCGCACCAACTGCGCCTCGGAGATCATGCCCATCTCCACGAGGGTGCGCCCCAGCGATTGCCCCCGATGCTGCTGTGCATCGATGGCATCCATGAGCTGATCCTGCGTCAGCATGCCCTCTTCGAGAAGGATCGTGCCCAACTGTTTCACCGTGACTCCCTCACGTGACTGTGATCTTCCGACCGTAACATCGGCAGGGACTCAAGGGTAAGCGCCTATGACGCAGGCAACACGGCGCGCAGCGCCCGCTCCATGTCCTCCACCGGGGCCACCCGACCCGTCATGAGCCGCACCTGCTCGGCGGCCTGATGGAGCAGCATGCGCTCGCCGCCCACGCGTGTCCCGCCCCACTCCTCCCACGCCGCCCCCAGGGGGGTCACGATGGGGTCGTAGACGGCATCGAGCAGCACTCCCCGCACGCCCGCCGTCCCCCGAGCGGCCAACTCGGCGCCAGCATCGGCCGGCACCGTGGACACCACCGCGTCGGCGCTCTCCAGGGCGTATCGCACCGCGTCCGTCTCACCCAGGTCCACGAAGCGCGGGGACAGCCCCATCGCGGTGGCGGCACGCAGCAGAGCACCGGCGCGACCACGGGAGCGCACCACGACGGTGGGTGCGAGGCAGCCGCACTGTCCCAACGCGGCCACTGCGGAGATCGCGGTCGCTCCCCCGCCCAGCACGACCGCACGGCGCGCGCGCGGCTCATCCGCCGCCTCGGCAAGGCCCGCCTCACCCAGCGCGGTGACGATGCCGTACACGTCCGTGTTCGCTCCCACCAGTTGGCGCGTGGCATCGCGCCCTCCCACGAGCACGGTGTTCACCACGCCCAGCAGCTTGGCAAAGGGCTCGACGAAGTCCATGAGAGGGATGGCCTCGACCTTGAGCGGCATCGTCAGGCTCAGCCCCACCCAGTCGCGGTCCACGCCGTCCAGAAAAGCTCCCAGGGCGCCCGAGTCCACGTCGTAGGCCTCGTACTCCCAGTCCAGGTCCAGGGCGCGATAGGCCGCACGATGCAGTGTGGGCGACAAGGAGTGCCCGATGGGGTGGCCCAAGACCCCTGCGCGGCGGCTCACCTCACCCGCCGTGCTCGGCGTACCACGCGCGCAGAATCTCCACGTTCTTGAGGTGCTCGGGGTAGGTCTCCGCGTAACGCGTCTCACCAGTCCACAGGTCCACCGTTACGTAGAACACGTAGCTGTGCTCCGCGGGCAGCCATGCCGCCTCGATCGACTTGGCACCCGGTCCCGCAATGGGACCCGGAGGCAGGCCCGCGTACATGTACGTGTTGTACGGGTTGTCGATCTTCTTGTCGTCGGCGGTCACAAACGCGCCTTCGGACGGAGCGAAGTACTTGACCGTCGCGTCGAGCTCGAGCTTCATGCCCGAGTTCAGGCGGTTGTGGATCACGCCCGAGATCAACGGCCGGTCCACGTCCAGCTTGGCCTCGCGCTCGATGAGCGAGGCGATGGTCAGCACCCGCAGCCACTGATCGCGCGGCACGCCCTGAGCCTGGAGGGTCTGCTGGGTCTTGGTGACCATGGCACTGAGCACATCGGTGGGGCTCACGCCGGGATTGAACTGGTACGTCGCAGGGAACAGCCAGCCCTCGATGCTTCCCTGCGCCTCAGGCGGCAGGCCGATGGCGTCGTGATCCGCGGCGGCCTTCTCCACGTCCTCCAGGCTGTAACCGGTGAGGTCGGCGATCTTCTGGAAGTAGTACTCCACGCGGTTGCCCTCGGGGATGGTGATCTTGCGCACGTCGCGGCGGTCATCGTCCAGGAGATACAAGAGCGCGTACTCGGCCTTCATCTGCCGCGCCATGAAGTAGTGGCCCGGCTTGATCTGGTTGGCTCCGCTGCCCTGAGCGCTTGCCACGTTGATGAACGCCTGCTCGGACGCGATCACGCCTGCCTCGTACAGCGTCTTGGCGATGTCCGAGCCCGACTGCCCGGCCTCCACGATGACCGTGACGGTCCCCGTACCCACGCCCTCGTAGTCGGCCACCACGCTCTCGTCCACGGCGAAGGTGTCCTTGACGAAGTTCAGTGCGGCAGAGCCGCCGATCGCGAGCACCACCAGGCCCACGGCGGAGAGCACCAGAGTCCACTTGCGGCGCGTGGCGCGACGCTGCTGGCGCTGCAACCGGCGCAGGTCCAACGTGGTGGTGGTGGCCACTTCTGCCTCGAACAGGTCAGTCACTGCATCTCCTCACGGAACACCCCGATAGTCACTGTATCGAGATTCCCTCTCCTGTCGATATCCATCGCGTTCTCCAGCAGCACCGTGGCCGCTGCCGCATCGATCCGCGCACGCTGCTCCCGAGTGGACTTTCCCGCATGGGACATGGCCCGCGAAGCCTGTGTGGTGGTCAAACGCTCATCCACCAAACGCACGGGAATCTCGCTCAGTTCCGCGAGTTCCTGGGCGAAGGCCCTGGCGTCGGCGGCCGATGCCCCCTCGGCCCCGCTCAGGTGCCTGGGCAGCCCCACGAACAGCGCGATCGCTCCACGCTCCTGGGCGATGGCGAGCACCTCCCGCGCGGCCTGGGGCGTGCGCGCCACCGCGGTGACGGGGAAGGCCATGACCGCATCGGGATCGCTCGCCGCGACGCCCACCCTCACGGTGCCGACGTCCACGCCGATGCGCACTCCGCGTTCCATCATCGGTTGGCTCCGCGGCGCCTACCGCAGCGCATCCTTCACCGCCACGATGGCATCGGCGATCTTGCTCGCGTCGGTGCCGCCGCCCTGTGCAAGGTCGGGGCGTCCGCCGCCTCCTCCGCCCAGCACCTTGCTGGCAAGCCCCACGAGCTGGCCCGCATTCGCACCTGCGGCGCGCGCGGCCTCGTTGGTGGCGACCACCACGCCGGGGCGCTCCCCCGTGCCGAACAAGGCCACCACGGCCGGCTCCGCCTCGCCCAGCCGGGCACGGACATCCTGGGCGAGAAGGCGCAGCGTGTCGCCCGAAGCCCCCTCGGCGACAGCCACCACCGCCCTTGTGCCGCCGATGCTCTCCACGGACTCGGCGAGCTGCTCACCCGCGCGCAGCGCCTGCTGCTGCTCGATCGCCGCGAGTCGCTTCTCGGTCTCAGCCAGCCGCGTCACGAGCCGCTCGACGCGGCCCACCAGGTCGCCCGGCTGCACCTTCAGGCTGCTGGTCAGCTCGGAGACGATGGCGCGTTCGGCGGCAAGGTGCGAAAAGGCGTCGGCGCCCACCAGCGCCTCGATGCGACGCGCACCGGAACCCACCGAACCCTCACCCGTGACCGACAGCAGGCCGATCTGAGCCGAGGAATCCACGTGCGTGCCCGCGCACAGCTCTCGGCTGAACGGCCCGCCGATCTCGACCACGCGCACCCGCTCGCCGTACTTCTCGCCGAAGAGAGCCATCGCCCCCAGAGCCTTGGCCTCATCGAGACTCATGACCGTGGTCTGCACCCCGAGGTCCTCACGAATGGCCCGGTTGGCGACGTCCTCGATCTCGCTGCGGGCGCTCGCGGAGACACCCTGGGTCCAGGAGAAGTCCAGGCGCATGTAGCCGGGCTTGTTGTAAGAGCCCGCCTGGTTGGCCGACTTTCCCAGCACCTGGTGCAGGGCGGAGTGGACCAGATGGGTCGCGGAGTGCGCGCGCGAGGCATCGCGGCGGTTGACAGCATCCACCTCGGCGGACACCTTGTCACCAGGAGCGACCTCGCCCTCCTCCACGGTGACGGTGTGCACGATGAGATCCTTGACCGGGCGCTGCACATCAATGACGTTGAGCGTGGCGTGGGCACCGCGGATCACCCCCATGTCCGCATCCTGGCCACCCGACTCCGGATAGAAGGGCGTCTCCTGGAGCACCACCTCGACGGTCTGACCCGCCGTGGCCACCGGCACGCTCACGCCGTCCTTGAGCACCGCGACCACCTGGCTCGCCACCTGAAGCTCGTCATAGCCACGGAACTGCGTCGCACCCGCGAGAACCAGCTCCTGGTAGACCTTGGTGTCCGCGTGCCCGCCCTTCTTGGCCTTGGCATCGGCGCGGGCGCGATCCTTCTGCTCCTGCATTAGGGCGCGGAATCCCGCCTCGTCCACCGTGAGACCCTGCTCGGCCGCCATCTCGAGCGTGAGGTCGTAGGGGAAGCCGTAGGTGTCGTGCAACTGGAAGACGTCCTTGCCCGCCAACGCCGTGCCGCCCGCCTTCTTCGTGGTCTGCACCGCCGTGTCCAGGATGGTGATGCCATTGGCCAGCGTGCGCCGGAAGGCATCCTCCTCGGTGTAGGCCGCGGCCGAGATGCGGTCGAAGTCCCTCTCCAACTCTGGATACGAGGCCCTCATGGCGTCCTTGGACACCGGAAGCAGCTCAGGCATGACGCTGTCTTCGACCCCCAGCAGCCGCATGGCGCGCATGGATCGGCGCAGCAGACGCCGCAGCACGTAGCCGCGGCCCTCATTGCCCGGCGTCACGCCGTCGCCGATGAGCATGAGCGACGCGCGCACGTGATCGGCCACCACCCGCATCCACACATCGTCATCGCGCTGGGCACCGTAGACGCGGCCGCTGAGCTCCTCGGCCTTGTGAATGACCGGGATCACCTCGTCGATCTCATACATGTTCGCCACGCCCTGCTTGAGGTAGGCGACACGCTCCAGACCCAGGCCGGTGTCGATGTTCTTCTGCTTGAGGTCTCCCAGGATGGGGAAGCCCTCCTTGCCGCCGCCCGCACCGCGCTGGTGCTGCATGAAGACCAGATTCCAGATCTCCAGGTAGCGGTCCTCGTCGGCCACGGGACCTCCCTCGATCCCGAACTCGGGGCCGCGGTCCACGTAGATCTCAGAGCAGGGACCCGCGGGGCCAGGCTGGCCCGTGGACCAGTAGTTGTCCTTCATGCCGCGGCGCTGAATGCGCTCCTCGGGCAGGCCCGCGATCTCCTTCCACAACGCGATCGCCTCATCGTCGTCGTCGTAGACGGTCACCCAGATGGTGTCGGGATCGAAGCCGTACTTGCCCTCCGCCTCGGCGCCCGTCACCAGATCCCAGGCGTAGGTGATCGCACCTTCCTTGAAGTAGTCGCCAAAGGAGAAGTTGCCGTTCATCTGGAAGAACGTGCCGTGACGGGTGGTCTTGCCCACCTCTTCGATGTCAGGCGTGCGAATGCACTTCTGCACACTCGTGGCGCGCGGCCACGGCGGGACCTGCTCCCCCAGCATGTAGGGGATGAAGGGCACCATGCCTGCCACCGTGAACAGCAAGGAGGGATCGGGCGAGACGAGCGACGCCGAAGGCACCACGGTGTGGCCATTGCCCTCGAAGTAGTCGAGCCAGCGCTGACGAATGTCCGCGGTGCGCATTGCTTCCTCCTTGTACAGTCCTTGGGCGACTGCTCTCAAGCCTCGAACGACAACGCCGCCGGGTGCACCGAGCCGGTCAGGGCATCGGCCCGCACCCGGCGGCCGTTGAAAAGTGCGTGGGTGTGAGCCTACTCGCGACTAGCGCGCGTAGTACTCCACGACAAGCTGCACATCGCAGGTCACGGGGACCTCGGCACGCTTGGGGCGACGCACCAGCTTGGCGGTGAGCTTCTCCAGCTGCACATCGAGGTACTCAGGCACCTCGGGGAGCACGTCACGGTGCGCGCCGGCGGCGGCAGCCATGTAGGGCTCCATCGTGACGGCCTTGGGCTTGACCTGAATGGTCTGGCCGGGGGTCACGCGGAACGAGGGACGGTCCACGATCTTGCCGTCCACCAGGATGTGGCGGTGCAGCACGGTCTGGCGGGCCTGCAGGATGGTGCGGGCGAAGCCGGCACGCAGCACGAGCGCGTCGAGACGCGTCTCCAGCAGCTCCACAAACGCCTCACCGGTCAGACCCGGCTCCTTGCGGGCCAGGGCGAACGTGCGGGTCATCTGCTTCTCGCGCAGGCCGTACTGAGCGCGAAGACGCTGCTTCTCGCGCAGACGCACCGCGTAGTCGCTTTCCTTGCGGCGGGCGGTACGACCGTGCTCGCCGGGCGGGTAGGGGCGCTTCTCAAAATGCTTGACGGCCTTGGGGGTCAGGGCGATGCCCAGGGCGCGCGACAGGCGAACCTGGCGGCGGGCCTTCTGTACTGAAGTCAATTCGTAAGTCCTTGATGTTGCTGTGACCTGGGCGCACGTGAGCACACCACAGATGCCGATGATCTGGAAGGTCGCGGATGCCAGCAGCCAACTGTCCGCGAGGGCCGTCGAATAGTGTACCAAACCCCCTCACCTGCGTGATTTCCAAGGGTGCGTGTCGCATTTGGGCGGTTTGGCGGCCGGTTTTGCGGCGATGTGGCCCCGAAAACGGACATGGACCCTTGGAAGTCACGGGGAGGGGCGGCCTAGGAGGCGGCGGATGATGTCGCGACGTTCACTCAGCGTCTTCTCAAAGCCCCGCTCGCTCGGCTCGTAGTAGACGGCATCGTCGAGCGCCTCGGGCAGATACGGCTGGCCCGCCACCGCATGAGGAGCGTCGTGCGCATAGGTGTAGCCCTGGCCGTGGCCGAGATCCTTCGCACCTGCATAGTGGGCGTCGCGCAGATGCTCCGGGACCACCCCGGCGCGCCCGGCCCTGACGTCGGCGATGGCCTTGTCGATCGCCACATACGAGCGATTGGACTTGGGCGCCATCGCGAGATAGGCGGTGGCCTCCCCCAGCACGATGCGCCCCTCGGGCATCCCGATGAAGCTCACCGCATCGGCAGCGGCCTGGGCGATCACGAGCCCCTGCGGGTCCGCCAGACCGATGTCCTCCGCGGCGAGGATCACCAGCCGACGCGCAATGAACCTCGGGTCCTCCCCCGCCACCACCATGCGCGCCAGATAGTGCAGCGCCGCGTCCACATCGGAGCCGCGCACCGACTTGATGAACGCCGAGATGACGTCATAGTGCTGGTCGCCCGACTTGTCGTACGCGACGAGCGCGGCGTCCATCGTGGCCTCGACCATCTGTGCCGTGATCGTGCCATCGGCGTCTGCTGCGGCGTCCGCCACGGACTCCAACAGGGTCAACGCCTTGCGGGCATCGGCACCTGCCACCCGCAGCAGGTGCGCCCGCGCCTCACCGGTGAGCGTGACCTCGCCACCCAGCCCCCGCGGGTCCGCGACCGCGCGATCCACCAGTGCGCCGACGTCGTTCGCCGTAAGGCCCTGGAGAGTGAGCAGCAGAGACCGCGACAGGAGCGGACCCACCACCGAGAAGCTCGGGTTCTCCGTCGTGGCGCCGATGAGCGTCACCCAGCGATTTTCCACCGCAGGCAGCAGCACATCCTGCTGGCTGCGCGTGAAGCGGTGAATCTCATCGATGAAGACCACCGTCTCCCGCTCCCCCACGGCGAGGCGGCGCTTCGAGTCCTCGATCACGGCACGCACATCCTTGACCCCTGCGGTGACGGCGCTGAGCTCGATGAACCTCCGGCTGCCCGCCACCAGATAGGCGAGCGTGGTCTTGCCGGTGCCCGGCGGACCCCACAGGATCACACTCGCCGCCGGGGCATCGTCGCCGATGAGCCGCCTCAGAGGGGAGCCCTCGGCGAGGAGGTGCTGCTGGCCCACCACCTCGTCAAGCGCGCGCGGGCGCATCCGCACCGCGAGGGGCGAGGTCGAGGAGGGCGCGGGCACGCCCGAGGCGTTCATCCGTGCCGCGTCGAAGAGGTCCACACCACCACCTTAGGGTTGGCGCATGGGAATGCTTGGACGCTGGGGGGCCTTCGTCGCTCGCCACGCACGCACGGTGCTCGTCGTGGGCGCAGTCGCGACCGTGGGTCTGTACACCATCGCGACGGTGGGGGTGGATGGCACGGGCCTGTTCGCGCGAGTCGAGACCGGCCCGCCCTCCGTCGCAGGTTCCGATTCCGACACGGTGCGGCAGGTGCAAAGCTCGCTCGTCTCGGAGACGGAGAGGAACCGGCTCGCGGTGTACGTGCGCGACGTCGACCTCGCCTCGGCCGATGTCCGAGAGGCCTTCGCGGATGCCGCCTCGCAGATCGCGGGGCAGCGTCACGTGACCACCGTGACGACCGCATTCGGCGTGTGGCTCGGACCCCGCGGAGAGCCCGCCGACCTGGGCAACACCGCCTTTGTGCCGCCCATCGACCGCTTCGGCACCGGATTTCTGATGACCGTCGAGTACGACACGGCAGTGCCGGATGTGCTCGCCGCCCATCACCAGGCCATCGCCGTGGTGGACAGCGCCATGGCCGAGGTGGCCCCCACACAGCCCGACGGCACGGCGCTCGCCTTCTCCAGCGCCCTGCTCTATGACGACTTCACCGACCAGATGGAACGCGACCTCATCACCGGTGAGCTGATCGCACTGCCGGCGGCGCTCATCGTGATGGTCCTCGTTTTCGGCGGGTTCCTGGCCGCCGCCACCCCCATCACGGGAGCGATCGCCTCCATCGCCGGTGGTCTCGGAATCCTGTACGGCATGTCGCATCTGATGGACATCGATCAGTCAGCCGTCAATGTGGTGACGGTTCTGGGTATCGGTCTCTCCATCGACTACGGGCTCCTCATCGTGTCGCGGTACCGCGAGGAACTCGCGCGCCACGGCGGCCGCGGCACCCCAGGTGAGGTGTACGCGATCCGGGGGCCAGCCCTGAGCGCCGCGCTGGCCACCGCGGGCCGCACCGTGATCATCTCCGCCGTCATCGTGGGTGCCTCCGTGGGAGGCATGCTGCTGTTCACACCGCAGATCATGCGTGCCTTCGGTGCGGCGGGGCTGGGTGTGGTGATCACGGCGTCCGTGGCGGCGCTCACCGTCGTGCCCGCCGTGGCGTATCTGTGGGCTCCTCGGCTCGCGCGTCCCTCCGTGATCGCCGGAGTTCCCCTCCTGCGGCGGGTGCTCGCCGCCACCTCCGACGTCACGCGCGACGAGGGCGCCTTCTCCCGCTTGGCGGAGTGGACGCAACGTCGGCCCTGGTGGGTGCTGGGAGGAACCACCGCACTCCTCGTGCTTCTCGCGCTGCCCCTCGGGCACCTGGAACTGCGCAACTCCGAACTGGAGACCCTCCCCGTGGACAACGAGCGTCGTGTCTACGTCGACGCCGTCTACGACGCGTTCCCCTTCCTCGCACCACCCGATGCCGTGATCCTCGCCTCGGCCCTGCCCGCAGACCTCGACGCCTGGCTCGGTGAGGTGACCGCGCTCGACGGCGTGGACCGCGTCAGCCCGGCCTACGAGCAAGGGCACTTCACCTTTGCCGATGTCTTTCTCACCTCCGCCGACCCTGGCAGCGCCGAGGCCGTGGGCGTGGTGCGGGAGATCCGCGCCCTCGACAGCCCCTTTCGGGTGCGCGTAGGCGGAAAAGCGGCGATCCAGATCGACTTCACCGATGCGATCCGGGACGGGGCGCTCGTGGCCGGTGGGCTCATCGTGCTCGTGACGTTCGTGCTGCTGTTCCTGATGACGGGTTCGCTCCTGGTGCCGCTCAAGACGCTGCTCATCAACTCGCTGTCCCTGGCGGCGGCACTGGGATTCGTGGTGTGGGCCTTCCAGGACGGGCATCTGGAAGGCGTCTTGGGCTTCCAGTCCGTCGGCGGCATCGAGACCTATGTTGCCGTGCTCATCGTGGCCTTCGGCTTCGGACTCGCGATGGACTATGAGGTCTTCCTGCTGGCGCGCGTCAAGGAGTACATCGACGCCGGGCTGTCCAACGATGCCGCCGTCAGGGCGGGGCTGCAACGCTCTGGTCGGATCATCACATCGGCAGCGGCGATCGTCATCCTCGTGTTCCTGGGATTCGCGTTTGGTCAGTTGCTGATGATCAAGGAGGTGGGCGTGGGGCTGGCCTTTGCCGTGCTGCTGGACGCGAGCATCGTGCGCATGCTGCTCGTACCCGCGACCATGACCCTGCTGGGCAGGTGGAACTGGTGGGCGCCCGCGCCTCTGGCGCGACTGCATCGGCGGTGGGGCGTGACGCACTAGGCGGCGCACGTTGTCGCGGGCCCTTCTGCAAGCCCCCTCCCCGCCGCCGTTTTCTGCGGATCCGCAGAAAACAGTGAAAGATGGGCCCCAAAATGACCGTAATCTGCGGATAGGAGCCGACGCACGCAAAGCGCAAAGGCAAGCTCGCGAGGTTCTGTGGTCGAGGTCCTGTGGTGAAGGAGCTCGTGACAAAGGCTCAAGACGATCCGTCGAGCGGGCCGCGAATCTAGGCTGCGACGCCGCCGTTCCATTCGTAGCCACGCGCGTTACGGGCAGTTTCATAGATGGCCCGACACCACGCAGGCCGGTTCATCAGGTCACTGTAGGTGAAGCGAATGGTGCTGATACCGAGCGTCGCCAACTCCGCATCACGCTCGAGATCGCGCAGCCTGTTCTGTTCGCCCGCATGATGCTCGTATGAGTCGAATTCCAGCGCAAGGTGGGCACGCTCGCAGTATCCGTCCAGGTATCTGACCTTTCCGCGCGCCATGACACGGTACTGCCACGTCAGTTCCGGATAGCGGCTTGGCGGGAAGACACGGGTGGTGACGTGATGCTCGAGGTAACTCGTGACTCCGGTCTCGGCCAACGCGACCAGTGCGAGCAACTTGCGCCGTGCGCGCACGCGAGGCTGCTCGGCCATGACGGTGCGGACATCGGCACCCAGCACGCGCCGTGTACCCACGAGCCGCACCACGAGGGGCAGACACCCCTCGGGTCCAAGATCACACCATGCCCGAACCAGTGCTTGCGCGGGCGAAACCAGCCGGACCCCTTCTACCTTGTGGACGTCGGGTCGGACGCTGCTTTCCACCACCTTCAGCCACGGCTTGGAGGGCGAGCCGATGTGCCGCACCGATTCGACCGTGACCCGTGAGGGCGGGCGCGCCACCAATCCCCATACCCATAGCGCGGCCTCGCCGCTCACCGCTCCCCTGTCGCCGGCCCACAAGGCAGCCGCATGCACCCGCACCGCCGCATCCTTCGCCATGCGTGCCTCCGCATAGATCGCCGGAAGCACCCGCACCACCGTTCTGTGCTCAAGACATCGGCGGAGCGCGTGCGCCCCGAACTGAGCCACTACCTCAGATCGGGTGGCCGGTCTTGCGGAGGTGGCAAGCGCCTCGCGGAGGGCGGTATGAGGGCGGTAGGCACGTGGCATGTCGCCGACGCTACCCCGCCCGATGCTTCGTCGCAGGGCAGCGGGCCATATGTGGATAACCCCGCGCAATGCCGATGCCTGTGGACACTCACTGCCCTGCTTCCCTGCCGCACAAAACAGTGAAAGTTTGCGTCATCTTTCGCTGTTTTCTGCGAATTCGCAGAAAACGGCGGGAGGGGGAACGCAGCGGGAGGGGGAACGCAGCGGGAGGGGAGCGCGCAGCGGGAGGGCTGTGCTACTCGGCGGGCTCCGGGACCGCGTCCACACCGGCCTCCTTGCGCTGCTCCGGGGTGATCGGAGCGGGCGCCTGGGTCAGCGGGTCGTAGCCACCACCGGACTTGGGGAAGGCGATCACATCGCGGATCGAGTCAGCACCCGCGAGCAGCGCCGTCACACGGTCCCAGCCGAGCGCGATGCCGCCATGCGGCGGCGCGCCGAACTGGAACGCGTCAAGCAGGAAGCCGAACTTCTCCTGCGCCTCCTCGGGCCCGATGCCCATGACGGAGAACACCCGCTGCTGCACGTCCTGACGGTGGATACGGATGGAGCCACCTCCGATCTCATTGCCGTTGCACACGATGTCGTAGGCGTACGACAGCGCCGGGCCCGGGTCGGTGTCGAACGTGTCCATGAACTCCGGCTTGGGGCTCGTGAAGGCGTGGTGCACGGCGGTCCAGGCCGAGGAGCCCAGGGCGACATCGTCGTCGGCCGCATCGACGGCCTTGAACAGCGGCGCATCCACCACCCAGCAGAACTCGAAGCGCGACTCGTCGATGAGCCCCACACGCCGTGCGATCTCGCCTCGCGCCGCACCCAGGAGGGCGCGCGACGGCTCGGTCTTGCCCGCAGCGAAGAAGATGCAGTCGCCCGGCTCGGCGCCGGCCGCGGCGGCGAGCCCGGCCAACTCGGTCTCGGACAGGTTCTTGGCAACCGGACCACCGAGTTCCCCGTCCTCACCGACCAGCACATAGGCGAGGCCCTTGGCGCCACGCTGCTTGGCCCACTCCTGCCACGCGTCGAGTGTCTTGCGCGGCTGCGAGGCGCCACCGGGCATGACCACGGCGCCGACGTACTCGGCCTGGAACACCCGGAACGGCGTCTCGGCGAAGAACTCCGTCAACTCGGTCAGCTCCAGGCCAAAGCGCAGGTCGGGCTTGTCGGAGCCGAAGCGGGCCATGGCTTCGGCATAGGTGAGGCGCGGAATGGGCAGCGACACCTCATAGCCGATGAGGGACCACAGCTCCCGCACCAACTCCTCACCGAGCGCGATCACGTCGTCCTGGTCCACGAAGGACATCTCGATGTCCAGCTGGGTGAACTCGGGCTGACGGTCCGCGCGGAAGTCCTCATCGCGGTAGCAGCGCGCGATCTGGTAGTAGCGCTCCATGCCCCCGACCATGAGCAACTGCTTGAACAGCTGCGGGGACTGCGGCAGGGCGTACCAGGAGCCGGGCGACAGCCGCGCGGGCACCAGGAAGTCGCGCGCGCCCTCGGGCGTGGAGCGAGTCAGGGTGGGGGTCTCAACCTCGACGAAGTCGTGACGCTCCAGCACCCGACGGGCGGCCTGGTTCACGCGCGACCGCAGCACGATGTTGGCGCGCTGCACGGGGCGACGCAGGTCCAGGTAGCGGTACTTGAGGCGCGCCTCCTCGCCCACCGTGACGTGCTCGTCGATGGGGAACGGCACCGGCGCGGACTCGTTGAGCACCGTCACCTCCTGCCCGTCCACCTCGATCTCGCCCGAGGGCAGGTTGGGGTTCGCGGAGCCCTCCGGGCGCAGACGCACCTCGCCCACCACCTGGATCACATATTCGGACCGCAGCGAGTGCGCGATCTCCTCGCGCAGCACCACCTGCACCAGGCCCGAGGCGTCTCGCAGATCGATGAACGCCACCCCACCATGATCACGACGCCTGCCCACCCAGCCTGCGAGGGTGACGGTGGTGCCTGCGTCGGCGGCACGGAGGTTTCCAGCGAGATGAGTGCGGAGCACGATGAGCCTTTCTGTGGGGCGCTTGTCCGGTAGACGGCCGGGGCGCGGGGAAACGGTGCCAGTCTAGCCGCGGACGATGCCCGGTCTGAGGTCGGCGGCGGGAGGCTCCCAGGCGGCGGGGTCCGCGGGCACCTGGTCACCGGAGCGAATGTCCTTGACCTCTCCCCCGCCCTCACCCGGGAACCACACGAAGGGAATCCCGCGCCGGTCGGCGTACTGGATCTGCTTGCCGAACTTCGCGGCGCTGGGCGCCACCTCGCAAGGAATGCCGCGGGAACGCAGGGCATCGGCCACGGCATCGGACTGGCCGCGGGAGGATTCGTCCACCACCGCCACTAGCACCGCCGACGGCACGGCCCGACTGCCGGCGGCCAGTCCGGCGCTCAACACGCGGCTCACGAGCCGGCTCACGCCGATCGACATGCCGACGCCGGGGAAGCCGCCGCCGCCCACCAGCGAGTCATACCGGCCGCCCGAACACACCGAACCCAGGTCCTCGTGGCCGTCCAGCACCGTCTCGTAGACGGCACCGGTGTAGTAGTCGAGGCCGCGGGCGATGCTGAGGTCCGCCACCGCGGTCCCGGGCACGGCGGCGTTGACCGCGTCCACGAGGCGCTCCAGCGCGCGCAGGCCATCCTCGAAACGCGTCAGCGCCTCGTCGCCCTGGGCGTCGGCCTGTCCCCACAGGGCGAGCGCCTGCTCCACGAAGCCCGCTCCGTCCGTGACGATGCCCGCGAGGGCGACCACGGCATCGGCCGCTTGGCCCGTGACACCCAGCCCAGCCAACTCCTTGGTGACGCCCTCCGGGCCGATCTTGCCGAGCTTGTCCACGGCCCGCAGCGCGGCGGGCACGTCGCCGATGCCCACGCCGCGGTAAAACCCCTCAACGAGCCGACGGTCGTTGAGATGCATGCGGGCGCGAGGCACACCGACCCGCTCATGCAGCGCGGCCAGGGCACGCGCCATGACGATCGCCACCTCTGCCTCGACATGTGCGGGGAGCACGTCCCTGGCCACCACGTCGATGTCCGCCTGACAGAACTCCCGGAATCGCCCCTCCTGCGGACGCTCCCCGCGCCACACCTTCTGTATCTGATAGCGCCGGAAGGGAAAGGCCAGCGTCCCCTGACGCTCCTCGACGTAGCGGGCGAAGGGCACGGTCAGGTCGAAGTGCAGTCCCAGGTCCGCCTCGCCGCCCTCCGACCCCGCGCGCAGGCGCGACAGCACGTAGATCTCCTTGGCGGCATCGGAGTCTCCCGCGAGGCGTCCCACCGGCTCCACGGCACGCGTCTCGATCTCCGCGAAGCCGTGCAACGCGAACACCTCGCGCAAGGTGGCCAGGATCTCTGCCTCCACCACTCGCTCGGAAGGTGACCACTCGGGAAAGCCGGACAGGGGGGCGACGCGTGACATGGGCCGATTCTCCCACCTTCTGCCAACTAGACTGTCCTGGCACGCGCCTCCCGCCACTCCTTGGGTGGTCGTCGTTTCTTGCGCCACCACGACGCCCACCACCCGATGCGTGGGGGTGGGTGCTCAGCGAGGGCGCGACGGCGCGGCAGGCGAGAGAAGGCGAATCAGGTCCATGACATCACAGCGACAGGCGCGCGAGTATGAGCGCCGCCGTCAAGAAAAGCGCGCGGAGCGGCTTGCCGAGCGCTTGGCCGCACGCCGTCGCACGCAACGCACGGCGCTGATTGCCGCCGGTGCGCTTCTTGCCGTGTCCCTGGTTGCTCTCGCCGTGTGGTGGCTCGCCTCGCGCTCGGCACAGTCCTGGGCCACGTCCACCACCCCGCCCGATGCCACGCTCGCCGAGGGCCGCATCTGGACCGCGGTGATCAACACCAACCAGGGCGACATCGTGCTCGAACTCGACGGCGTGAACGCACCGCAGGCGGTCGCCTCCTTCGTGGCGCTCGCCGGAGAGGGATTCTTCGACGGCTCCCCCTGCCATCGCCTCGTCACCGCGGGCATCTTCGTGCTGCAATGCGGCGATCCCACCGGCACCGGACTCGGCGGCCCCGACTACCGCTTCGGCCCGGTGGAGAACGCCCCGGCCGACACTGTCTACCCCGCGGGAACCCTGGCGATGGCACGCGTCTCGAACGACGGTTTCTCGATGGGAAGCCAATTCTTCATCGTCTACAACGACTCCGCGATCCCCTCCGACGGCGGCGGTGGCTACACCGTGTTTGGCACAGTCAGGTCCGGACTGGATATCGTGGAGACCATTGCCCGCGGCGGCACCGTCACCGGTGCCTCCGATGGCTCTCCCTCCCTGTCCGTCACCATCACCGAGGTCACTGCGTCATGACGCCCGCCAAGCCCCGCCCCATCCCCCGTGCTCCCAGCCCCGCACAGGTGGCCGCACACGCGGCACACACCGTGCGCGTGCCCGTGGTCGAGGAGATCACCGACGCGCAGATCGAGGCCGCGGCGCAGTTCGGAGCCGTCGACGGCGAATCCGTGGTGCTGGTCGACGGCACTGAGCGCATCGTGGTGGGTCCCGCCCACGGCGAGACGCCCATCCACCCCTACGCCCGGGCGTTCATCGAGCTCGCCACCTCCGTGGAGCGCTTCCACGCGCGCCTGGTCGGAGCCGAACTGACGCTGCAGGACATCGAGACCTCGCTCGAGCCGTTGCGCAAGGCCATCACGACCCCGCTGGTCGTGGGCAACATCGCGGCCCTGCGCACCCGCTTTGCCGTGGTCGAGGCCGAGGCGGATGAGGTCGCGGAACGCATCCGCTCCGAACGCGCCGCCGCACGTGCCGAGGCACTCGCCGCTCGCGAGCAGATCGTCACGACCGCCGAGGCGCTCGCCGCCAAGCCGCTGGGGCAGGTGCACTGGAAGAACGACACCCAGCAGATGCGCGAGCTTCTGGAGACGTGGAAGGAGGCGCAGCGCTCCGGGGCGCGCATCGGCAAGGATGCGGAGAAGGACCTCTGGAAGCGCTTCACCCACGCCCGTTCCGTCTTCGAGAAGGCCCGCAAGGTGCACTTCGCCCAGTTGGACAAGGACAACTCGTCCGTCGCCTCCACCAAGGAGCAGCTCGTGGCGCGTGCCGAGCAGTTGCAGCATTCCACCGACTGGGATGCCGCGGCACGCGAATACAAGCAGCTGATGGACAAGTGGCGCGCCGCAGGTCGGGGTCGCCGCAGCACGGACGACGCGCTGTGGAGCCGCTTCCACACCGCACAGGACGCCTTCTTCGAGTCCCGTCGCGCTGCCGCCGATGCCGCTGAGGCCGCTCTCGCGCAGAACGTCGCGCCCAAGGAGGCGCTCGTCGCGGAGGCGGAGGCACTGCTTCCCCTCAAGGACATCCGCGCAGCCAAGCAGCAGTTGCGGTCCATTCAGGATCGCTTCGATGCCGCGGGCGAGGTTCCGCGCGCCCAGGCGGCCAGCCTCACCAAGCGGCTGGGCGCCGTGGAGCGCGCGGTACGCGATGCCGATCAGGAAGCCTGGACCCGCCGCAACCCCGAGGTGGAGGCTCGCGTGTCCGGCGCCGCCGCCCAATTGCATGCGGCGATCGCCGACCTCGAGCAGCAGCTCGAGAAAGCCAAGGCCGGCAAGGACGCCCGCAAGGTCAAGGAGGCCGAGGAGGCTCTCAAGGCCCGCAAGGCCTGGCTCAAGCAGATCGAGCAGGTCTCGCGCTAGCCGCGGTCCGCGCCGTCCCCAGTGGCCGCGCGCGGCGAGGTTTTCCACAACCTGGCCCGTTGGCGTGCGCGCCGATGCCCGCGGAGTCATGCTCGTGGTCATGCTGCTGGTGACGTCCGATGCCGTGGGAGGGGCCGCGCTCGCGCGCATGCACCGCGACGGCCTGGTGACCGGGCCCGTGGCCGGTGCCTACGCCCCGGCAGATGTCGCATCGTCCCCGGCGATGCGAGCTCTCCTGGTGTCCCGGGCACTCGGCGGCCGCGAGACCGTCACCGGCCTGGCCAGCCTGTGGATTCGCGGCCTGCTGCCCGGTGGTCCCCCGCACCCCATCGAGGCGATCCTGCCGCGGGGCTCGCGGCCTACCAGGTTGCACATGTTCGAGCACATCGGCGTGCGATACCGCACTCGCGACGCCGCCCTGGACCGCACGCAGAACGTGGCAGGGGTGCAACTCACCAGCATTCCGCATGCGCTCGCATGGGCCCTGCGCCACGAGGACCTGGCGACCGCCACCGAGGTCACGATGTCCTGCCTCCTGCGCGGGGCGGCCACCGCGTCCCAGATGCAGCAGGCCGTGCGTGCACACAGTGCTCAGGGACCTGGCGCCGAACGGCTGGCCAGCGCATGGGAGGCCGTACACACGGCTTGGAAGGCCCAGCACGCACCGTCGGCCCCACGCGGGACCGCGCCGCCGAGGCCGCCGAAGCGATAGCCTGGCGCCCGGCAGGGGCTAATGGTCCGTGGAGCGACGGGCGCCGGTGACGCGCCGAGCGTCGAACACGCCGTCGATGCGCCGCACGGCGCTCAGCACGGCTCCCAGATGCGAGGGATCGGCCATCTCGAAGCTGAAGGTGTTGAGCGCCACACGATCCGGGTTGGTGGAGACGTGAGCGCCCAGGATGTTGAGGTGATGATCGGAGAGCACCTGCACCACATCGGCCAGCAGCCGGTTGCGATCCAGCGCCTCCACCTCGATCTGCACCAGGAAGGCCGCTCCCGCTCCCCCCGTCCACGCCACATCGACCATGCGCTCGCTCTGGTGGCTGAGCTGGCTCAGATTGTCGCAGTCGCTGCGGTGCACCGACACACCCGCTCCCCTGGTGATGAAGCCCGCGATGGGGTCGCCCGGGACCGGAGTGCAGCAACGGGCAAGCTTGACCATGACATCGGACATGCCGTTGACGGAGATACCCGGATCGCCCCGGCGCCGCTCCCGCCGTGAGGTGCCCGGTCGCGTGATCTCGGTGAGATCCTCGTCGGCGCCCTCGGTACCGCCCACCGCCTCGACCATCCGCGCCACCACATCGGAGGCCTGGGTGTGATGCTCACCGATCGCGGCGTAGAGGGCGTCGATGTCCTCGTAGTGCATCTCCTTGGCCAGCGCCAGGAGCGCGTTCTTGGACATGAGGCGCTGCATGGGCAGATGCTGGCGGCGGATGGCACGCGCCAGCATGTCGCGCCCCGCCTCGATGGACTCCTCGCGCCGCTCGCGGGTGAACCACTGCCGGATCTTGTTGCGCGCCCGCGTGGACTTCACGAAGTCCAGCCAGTCGCGCTTGGGGTGCGCGTTCTCGTCGGAACTGGTGATGATCTCCACCGTGTCGCCGTTGTCGAGCGTGGAGTCGAGTGCCACGAGCCGCCCATTGATCTTGGCGCCCACCGTCTTGTGTCCCACCTCGGTGTGGACGGCGTAGGCGAAGTCCACCGGCGTGGCTCCCTGGGGCAGTGCCAGCAGTTTGCCCATCGGGGTGAAGACGTAGACCTCGGCACCGGCGATCTCGCCGCGCAGGCTGTCCAGGAACTCGCTCGGATCCGCGGTCTCCTGCTGCCAGTCCGCGATCTGCCGCAGCCACCCCACTCCGGCGCCGTCATTCGCGGTCGAGTCGTCGCTCTTGCCGCCGTTCTTGGCGGTCTCCTTGTAGCGCCAGTGCGCCGCCAGGCCGTACTCGGCACGGCGGTGCATGTCCCAGGTGCGGATCTGGAACTCGACCGGCTTGCCCTGAGACCCGATCACCGTGGTGTGCAGCGACTGGTAGAGGTTGAACTTGGGCATCGCGATGTAGTCCTTGAACCGGCCCGGGATGGGCTGGTAATGCGCATGGATCGCGCCGAGCACCGCGTAGCAGTCACGCACCGATTCGACGAGGATGCGCAGCCCCACGAGGTCGTAGATGTCGTTCAGGTCCCGCCCGCGCACGATCATCTTCTGGTACACCGAGTAGTAGTGCTTGGGCCGTCCCGAGATCTCGGCCTTGATCTTCATGCTCTTGAGTTCCTTGGCGACCTCGGCACGCACCTGTTCGAGCATCGTCGAACGCTCCGGGGCCCGCTCCGTCACCACCTCCACGATCTCCTGGTAGATCTTGGGGTAGAGCGTCCTGAAGGACAGATCCTCCAGCTCCCACTTGATCGCGTTGAGACCCATGCGGTGTGCGAGCGGTGCGTAGATCTCCAGGGTCTCCTGAGCCTTGCGGCGGGCGCTGTCGGGATGGACATGGGCCCACGTGCGGGCGTTGTGGAGCCGGTCCGCGAGCTTGAGGATGAGCACGCGGATGTCCTTGGCCATCGCGACCACCATCTTGCGCACCGTCTCGGCCTGCGCCGCATCCCCATAGGCGAGCTTGTCGAGCTTGGTGACGCCGTCCACGAACGAGGCGATCTCCGCACCGAACTCCGCCTCGACATCGGCGAGCGTGAGGCCCGTGTCTTCCACGACATCGTGCAAGAAGGCCCCGGCGATGACCGTGTCGGGCAGCCCCAGGCCGGCGATGATCTCCGCCACGGCAATAGGGTGGGTGATGTACGGCTCACCGCTCTTGCGGAACTGGCCGTCATGCGCCTGGAGCGCTACCGCATAGGCGCGTTCGATGAGGCCCGTCTTGGCGCGCGGGTACATGGTCCGATACGTGTCGAGCACCGTCTCGATGGCACGCGGGCTCACGTCGCGCTGGCGCAGGAACGACAACGACAGCGCCGACGTGTTGGGACGGGCTTCGGTCACGCGTGCACCTCCACCTTCAAGGGGGGTACCAGTCTACTTGCGACCCTTGCGGCGCGGCTGCGCCGTGGTGCCCAGGTGCTGGCCGGGCTTGAGCGCCCCCACACGCACCGCGCCGTCCTCATTCACCGTCACGGGCACCTCGCCCGACTCGCGCAGGGCGAGCACCTTGGCGGTGTGCTCCTTGATGACGTCCTCGCGCTCACGCAGGGCCACGGCAATGGGCGTCGCCATGTAGATGGAGGAGAAGGTGCCCACGGCCATGCCCACGAACAGCACGAGGGCGATGTCCTGCAGGGTGCCGGCGCCCAGCACCACCGCGCCGATCACCAGGATCGAACCCACCGGAAGCAGCGCCACCACCGAGGTGTTGATGGACCGCACCAGGGTCTGGTTCACGGCCAGATTCGCCAGTTCACCATAGGTGTAGCGGTTCTGGGCGGTGAGATGATCGGTGTTCTCGCGCACCTTGTCGAACACCACCACGCAGTCATAGAGCGCGTAGGCGAGGATCGTGAGGAAGCCGATCACGGTGGCGGGCGTCACCTCGAAGCCCACGAGCGCGTAGATGCCCGCCGTGAAGATCAGGTTGATGAGCATCGACAGCACCGCCGCGATGGCCATGCGCCATGCCCGGAAGTACGCGGCGATCACGAGCGTCACGAGCACCATGAAGATCACGAGACCCTGGATGGCCTTGCCGGACACGCTCGCACCCCAGGTGGGACCGATCGAGGTGGAGGTGACGTTGTCCACAGGGACGCCGTATGCCTCGGCGAGCTCCGCGGCGATGTGCAGCACATCCTCCTGCGGGATGGTGCCCAGCTGGACGCGGATGTTGTTGCCGCCCACGACCGTGACGCGCGGAGTGTCACCGGGGACCTCCCTGGCGATCACGTCGATGGCGATCTGGGTGTCCACCTGGGCCACGCCGCTGATCGTGTACTCGGTGCCGCCGCGGAAGTCGATGCCCGGATTGAGGCCCTTGAAGAACAGCACGCCGATGCTGAGCACGACCAGGAGCGCCGCGAGGGCGACCCACTTGCCGCCATGCTGCACGATCGCATACGACTTCTCACCCGTGTAGAGCGCGTTGCCCCACCGGGAAAGCTTGCTGCCGCCGCTCATCGCAGTTCCTCCGTCTTGGTTCCGGTGGCTCGCGCCCGGGCCTTGCGCTCGGCAAGCGTGAGGCCCACGTCGCCTTCGTCGCTGCCGCCCACAAGCGCCGATGCCGTGGCGGCCTTGGGTGCCACGCGCTCCTTGTGCAGGTCCTTGCGGCCCAGGCGCCGCGGGTCGAGGCCCGACCACGGGTGGCCCTCCCCGAAGAACCTGGTGCGCGCCAGCAGCACCATGAGCGGGTGGGTGAACAGCACCACCACGAGGAGGTCCATCACGGTGGTCAGACCCAGGGTGAAGGCGAAGCCTCGCACGCCTCCCACCGCGAGCACGTACAGCACGACGGCGGCGAGGAAGCTCACGGCATCCGAGATGATGATGGTGCGGCGCGCACGCTTCCACGCATGATCCACCGCGCCCTGGAGCGATCTGCCGTCGCGGATCTCGTCCTTGATGCGCTCGAAGTACACGATGAACGAGTCCACGGTGATGCCGATGGCGACGATCATGCCCGCCACGCCGGCGAGGGACAGCCGCAGGCCCATTCCCCATGACAGCAGGGAGAAGACCACGAGCGTCAGGCCAGCGGCGATCACCAGGGAGCCGACGGTCACGATGGCGAGCGCACGGTACTGGAGGAAGGAATAGATGACCACCAGGATCAGACCGATGAGGCCCGCGATCAGGCCCGCGCGCAGCTGCTCGGCACCTTGGGTGGCGGCGATCTGCTGCTCCGACTGCACCTCAAGGGTCAGGGGAAGGGCACCGAACTTGAGCTGGTTGGCCAACTGCTCGGCCTCCTGCTGCGTGAAGGTGCCCGTGATGGAGGCCTCGCCGCCGGGGATCGCGAAACTCACCGAGGGGTAGGAGATCACCACGCCGTCCAGCAGAATCGCGAACTGGTTGAGCGGCGAGTTGAGGGTGGCCAGCCGGGCGGTGGTCTCGGCGAACTTGTCCCCGCCCTCCGCGGTCAGCTTGAGCCGCACCTCGTAGCGACCCGTCATCGCCCCCGTGCCCTGGGCCAGTTCCGGGCCGGAGGAGGCCGTGGACACGTCGGTCCCTGTCAGTTCGACGGGACCCATGATGAACTTCCAGCGACCATCTTCGGAGCACGCCACGTGGGCGGCGTTCGGGTCGCCCGAATCTGCACCGGCCCGGTTGTTGGGATCGAAGCAGTCGAGCGCGAGGAAGGCGTTCTCGACCTCGGTGGTGATCCACGCCAGGTCGGAGGGATTGGTGGGCTGCACCTGGGGCAGGTCCACCTCGGGCGACTCCGATGGCTCGGGAGACGGCGAGGGGTCCGTCGCCACGGGTGAGGGGTCGCCGATGTACAGCACCGGTCGGAACTGCAGCTGGGCCGAGCGACGCACCAGGTCGAGCGTCGCCTCGTCGGGATTACCGGGGAGGGACACGACGATGTTGGAGTCACCCGCCGTGGAGATCTCCGCCTCGGCCACACCGGAGGCGTCCACGCGCCTGCGGATGATCTCGACGGCCTGATCGAGGTCGGACTGGGTGATCTCCGAGCCGTCGGTGGTGACGGCCTGCAGGATGATCTGGCGTCCACCTGCGAGGTCGAGCGCCAACGAGGGCGTCCACGTCGCGTTGTGGGTGAGAACGCCGAGACCGAGCACGGCATACAGAACGCCGAGGATGATTCCCAGCAGAATCAGTGCCTTCTTGGCACCTTTGGTCGCAGCAGACACACGTATCCTTCACAGCTCTAGCCGGGCCGCAGGCCGCGCCCCATACGAGGGCACAGCCGTCTCCAGGCACCACGGCACCCCAAGAGCCTAGCGCTACTTGGCCCCTACTCGGCAAAAAGACGGCCTTGAGCCAGCCCGTGTCCTGCCTGAGGCGGCGCGTCGAGGCCCAGGTGGGCCCAGGCTTGGGCGGTCGCCACTCGTCCACGGGGCGAACGCGACATGAGGCCCTCGCGGACGAGGAACGGCTCGGCGACCGTCTCCACCGTCTCCGCCTCCTCGCCCACGGCCACGGCGAGCGTGCTCAGACCCACGGGGCCGCCACCAAAGCGCACGCACAGCGCACGCAGCACGGCACGGTCCAGACGGTCGAGTCCGCGCTCATCCACCTCGTAGACCTCAAGCGCCGCCCGTGCCGCCGCGAGGTCCCCCACGCCGGAGCCATGCACCTGCGCCCAGTCGCGCACGCGCCGCAGCAGTCGGTTGGCGATGCGGGGCGTGCCGCGCGAGCGCGAGGCGATCTGAGCCGCCGCGTCCGCCTCCAGGGTGAGGTCCAGCAGCGCGGCGGAACGGCGCAGGATGCGCTGCAGATCCTCCGCCTCATAGAAGTCGAGATGAGCCGTGAAGCCAAAGCGGTCACGCAGCGGCGCAGGCAGCAGTCCCGCCCGCGTCGTGGCTCCCACCACGGTGAACGGCGGCAGGCTCAGCGGGATCGACGCGGCTCCCGGTCCCTTGCCCACCACCACATCGACCCGGAAGTCCTCCATGGCCAGGTAGAGCATCTCCTCGACCGGACGCGCCAACCGGTGGATCTCGTCGATGAACAGCACGTCGCGCTCGCTGAGCGAGCTCAGAATGGCCGCGAGGTCTCCCGCATGCTGGATCGCGGGTCCCGAGGTGACCCTCAAGGTGGACCCCGTCTCCGATGCCACGATCATCGCGAGCGTGGTCTTGCCCAGCCCCGGGGGTCCTGACAGCAGCACGTGGTCGGCCGTGCTGTCGCGTCCCGCCGCCGCCCGCAGCATCAGGCCGAGCTGTTCGCGCACCACCGCCTGTCCCACGAACTCGTCCAGGCTGCGCGGGCGCAGCGCCGCTTCCGCCGACCGCTCTATCGCGTCGGCATCGGCATCCACGAGACGTGCCGCGCCGTCGTCGAGGTCCTCAGCCACGCTGACCCCCGAGATTCTGGAGCGCCGCACGCAGGGTGTGCGACACCTCGTCCTCGCCGATGGGATCGGGCGCCACCGCGGCGAGCGCGGCCTCGGCGGCCTTCGCGTTCCATCCCAGGCCGACCAGCGCCTCGCTCACCTGTCCGCGCGCGTCCACCGTGGCCGAGACGGATCCTTGCGCAGGTGCGAGCCTTCCGCCCAACTCCAGCAGCAGTCGCGAGGCCACCTTCGCGCCGATTCCTGGGACCTTCTCCAACGCGGCCCTGTCTCCCGCGGACACGGCGTGGGCGAGTGCCTCGGGGCTGTGCACGGCCAACATGGCCAGTGCCAGACGCGGTCCCACTCCCTGCACCGACTGGAGGACCACGAAGGCGTCCCTTTCCCCCGCCGTGGCGAAGCCGTACAGCGTCAACGCGTCCTCGCGCACCACGAGGTGGGTCGCGAGCGACACGGTGCTTCCGGCACGCAGCGTGGCGAGCGTGGATGGCGTGGACAGCACCTGATAGCCCATCCCGTGCACATCGATGACGCACGACGAGGCCGCGACCGACACCACCCCGCCGGTGAGCTGCGCGATCATGGGTCTCCCAGGGTCGAGGGACGTTCGAACATACGTACGAATCCTAGGCCCATCCGTCGGTGCCGCGAGGCGCGACACGCGCTAGGTGCGCTTGGCCGCACGCTGACGCGCCTGCTCCCACCTGGCCTGGGCTGCGGTGGGCTGGCGTGCACCCGCGGCGGCGGTGTGGCCCGCGCCCTTCCAGGCATGGGTGATCGCAATGGCCAGGGCATCGGCGGCATCGGCGGGCTTGGGAGCCTCGTCGAGGGACAGCACCTTGGTCACCATGAAGGCCACCTGCGCCTTGTCGGCACGGCCGTTTCCCGTGAGGGCGGCCTTGACCTCCGTGGGGGTGTACATGACCACCGGGAGCGCGCGCTCGCGCGCCAGGAACATGACGATGCCGGAGATCTGCGCCGTGCCCATGACGGTGCGCACATTGTGCTGCGCGAAGACCCGTTCGAGCGCCACCGCATCCGGCTTGGCCTCGTCAAGCACGCGGGCCACGGCATCGGCGATGATCCCCAGGCGCTCCTGCACATCCAGTTCCGCACCGCTGCGCGCCACCGACACCTCCACGAGCGCCACCGCACGCCCCACGCCGGCGTCCACCACCCCGAGGCCGCAACGCGTCAGGCCGGGATCGACGCCCAGCACGCGCATGACAGGTTCGACTTACGCGGAGGCCGCCTCGAGCACCTCGTCGGAGGCGTCGAAGTTGGCGTAGACGTTCTGCACGTCGTCGGAGTCCTCCAGGGCATCGATGAGGCGCAGCATCTTGCGCGCACCGTCGACATCGAGTTCCACCTTCATGGACGGCACCCAAACGGGCTCGGCGCTGTCGTAGTCGACGCCTGCGGCCTGGAGCGCGCTGCGCACGGCCACGAAGTCGCTCGCCTCGGAGATGACCTCCCACACCTCGTCCAGGTCGTTGATCTCCTCAACGCCCGCATCGAGGCCCGCCTCCATGAGGGTGTCCTCGTCCGCAGCCTCCTTGGGGACGATCACCTGGCCCTTGCGGCCAAAGAGATACGCCACCGAACCAGGATCCGCGAGCGTGCCGTTGTTACGGGTCAGCGCGGTGCGCACCTCCATCGCGGCCCGGTTGCGGTTGTCCGTGAGGCACTCGATGAGCATCGCCACGCCGCCGGGGCCGTAGCCCTCATACATGATGGTCTCGTACTCGGCGCCGCCCGCCTCCAGCCCCGAGCCGCGCTTGACGGCACGGTCGATGTTGTCGTTGGGAACCGAGGACTTCTTAGCCTTCTGGATCGCGTCGTAGAGCGTCGGGTTACCCGCGGGGTCGCCTCCGCCCACACGGGCGGCCACCTCGATGTTCTTGATGAGCTTGGCGAAGAGCTTGCCACGCTTGGCGTCGATGACCGCCTTCTTGTGCTTGGTGGTCGCCCATTTGGAATGCCCGGACACGTGTCTCCCTAAGGGTCGCGAAAAGATGCTGTCCGATTATAGACGCGCCTAACCCAGGTGCGGGGGGATCTGCTTGGGAGCGTGGGTCTTCGGGGCCTCGATGGCGCGGGCCACGCCCGCGCGGTCCATCTCCATCAACGCGAGGGCCTCGATGATCGCCGTGTTCCCATGCCGCCAGTCGGCGGCCACGTCCGCAGACAGCAACTGCAGTTGCTCCAGCGGCGCCGTGGCCAGCGCGCGCAGAGCCAGCAGGTCACGCCCTGCCGCGGTTTGCGCGATCTTGTGCACCTTGGCCGCCCGCACCGCGAAGCGCAGGCGCGGCAGCAGCCACACGAAGGTGAGCAGGATGAGGGGGCCCACCGCCACCGAGATACCCGCCACCAGCGCGATCGCGCGGACCTGGTCCTGAATGGCCACCCCAAGATCCGTAATGCCGTGCGCGGCATTCGAGGCATTGCGGAACGGATCGGCAATGAGGTCTCCCACGAGCGGGATCTCGCCAAGAGTGTGACCGATCTCCGCGAGCGAGCCGCTCAGCCCCGTCCCCACGCCCTCTACTTCCACCCCGATCTGGCCCACCGAGTTCACGCGGTGATAGACCCAGATGCCCGCCCGCACCGAGAAGACGATGGCGACCAGCGCGGCAAGGTCGGCAAAGATCTGCCACGCCATGCGATGGGGACTGTCTGCATAGGGCTTCATGGCTCTATCGTGCCGCAGATTCGGACAGTCGCCTCCACGCCGTTTTCTGCGGATTCGCAGAAAACAGTGAAAGTCGGGGCGAACTTTGACGGTTCTCTGCGGCCAGCGGACAGGGAGGGGCCGGCGTCGGCTGAGGATGGGGGGTCCGGCTGCGGCCAGTAGCCACCACCTCGCGGTAGCCGAATCACCACAGCGAAGCAACCATGAGCACACCGCAGGATGCTAAGTGCCCCGAAAATCAATCACTGGCACACCGAAACGCTGGACAGGCGATGGGGTGGAGAACTCACCGAAACGCCCGCCTCCACCTCACTGAACACAGCACGCCGAAGCCCCCTTTCCCTGGGCGCATAAAACTGTCAATGTTTGGCCAAACATTGACTGTTTTCTGCGAGTCCGCAGAAAATGGCGGGGGTGCAGAGCGGGGCAGCGCGGGGGGCGGGGTGCAGAGCGAGGGGCAGCGCGGGGGGTGCTAGATCAGATCCAGAAGCAGCCGGTGCACGCGATCGTCCCCGGAGATCTCCGGATGGAAGGCCGTGGCGATGCACGCGCCGTGGCGCACCGCGACGGCCCGCTCCCCGGCATCGGCGGCCACCGTGGCCAGTACCTCGACATCGCTGTCGAAGGACTCGACCCACGGCGCACGGATGAACGTGGCATGCATGAGCGAGCCATCGGGACGCCACACCACCTCGGTCTCCGAGGAGTCGACCTGGCGGCCGAAGGCGTTGCGGCGCACCGCGATGGGCAGTGCACCGAGGCTCTGCTGCCCCTCCATGCCGTCCACGATGTCGCGGGCCAGCAGGATCATGCCGGCGCACGAACCCAATGCGGGAAGACCCGCGGCGAGCCGGGCACGCAGCGGCTCGAACAGGCCGAAGGCCCGCAATAGCTTGTCGATCGTGGTGGACTCGCCGCCGGGGAGCACGATCGCCTCCACAGCGTCCAGCTCCGATGACCGCCTCACGGGCACGACATCGGCGCCCAGGCGCGTCAACGCCTGCGCGTGCTCCCGCACATCGCCCTGGAGCGCCAGCACGCCCACCTTCACTCGTCCACCCGCCCCATCTGGCGTGTCACGCCATCCCAGTCCAGGAACTCGTCCCACGGCTCCAGCAGTGCTGCCGGAAACACCTCGCGCCCGTCGTCGATCAGTTGTGCACGCGTCATCCACGCCACCTGGTCGATGGCCTCGACTTCATCGGCCGTCCACGCGGCAGCGGCCACGGCACGGCGCTCGGCGTCGGCCAGGCGTCCCACGAAGATCTCCTCGGTCTGCGTGTACGGCAGCGACGCGAAGTCGAACACCGCGGTGCGCTGCCACACGGGCCCCTCCAACTCGTCCACCTCCAGCACGTAGCCGGATTCCTCCGCGAGTTCGCGCACGGCAGCCTCGCGTGCACTTTCGCCCGCCTCGATGCCCCCACCCGGGGTGAACCAGAAAGACCGCTCGGGTTGGTGCGGGTCGTGCCCCAGCATCATGAGCAGGCGTGCGGCACCCGGAACGGCGTCGTCCACCAGCAGCACCCGAGCACCCACGCGGTGAAAGCGCCCGTCGGCGCCCAGTTGGTGCCCGGTCAGAGGTGTCTCCCTGCTACCAGCCACGCTCGGCCAGGCGGTGAGGCTCGGGCACCTCTTCCACGTTGATGCCCACCATGGCTTCGCCGAGGCCCCGGGACACCTCCGCGATCACGGACGGGTCGTCGTAGAACGTCGTGGCTTTGACGATCGCGGCGGCACGCTGCGCGGGGTTGCCGGACTTGAAGATGCCGGAGC
>CAZFEH010000017.1:21764-34333 GCA_964517615.1 uncultured Demequinaceae bacterium | reverse complement strand
GGGGAAGGTGCGGGGCCACCTGCTCGACCCACAACACCAATAACACGCCGCATGACCCCACACAGCTTGACATCGCGCGCTCGGAGCGAGCTAGCCGCAGAGAACAGTCAAAGTTCCACCGAACTTTCACTGTTTGCTGCGAATCCGCAGAAAACGGCGCGGGGGCGGACGGACGGACGGGCGGACGGGCGGACGGGCGGACGGGCGGGCGGGTGAGGCGATACGCCGTCCCGCGTGGGCTGGCGGACGCCGCATGCCAGGCGGGCACAGGTGATCCTACCCTGCCCACGGAGGCCCCTCGCCGGGGTCACCGCACCACCGGCTTGACGACCTGGCTCGACCACTACAACGTAGACAGAGCCCACCTCGGCATCGGAGGCAAAACCCCATCGACCGCATCAACAACGGTCGAGGTCAGTACAGCTAGAACAGCGTGCCCGCCGCCTCCAGCGCGGGCAGTGCCTCCCCGGTGCGGGTCGCGTCGCGCAGCGAGGGCATGGCGACGGCCGGCCCGCCCGTGCCGGCCTGCACCTCGCCGCGACGCAGCCCATGGGCCTCGATGAGCGGCCGCACCCGTGCCGCCAGCGCCCGCCGATACTCGCGCGGCGCATAGGCACCATCTCCGTACAGCTCCCGGTAGCGCGGCACCAGATCGGGCCGATGCCCGTGCAGCCACCGCGCGAACCACTCCTTGACCCCCGGCCGCAGATGCAGTGCCGAGTACGAGACCGAGGTGGCCCCGGCATCGGCGATGCGCCGCACGGCCTCGTCCAGCGCCTCGCGTGAATCCGTCAGATACGGCAGCACCGGCATGAGGAACACCTGCACCCCCAGCCCGGCCTCGCGCGCGGCCCGCACCGTGTCGAGCCGCGCCTGAGCCCGCGGGGTTCCCGGCTCCAAGGTGGCCTGCAGCGTCTCGTCCATGACCGCGATGGACATGGCCAACTCCACCGGCACGTTGCGGGCCGCCGCGGCCAGCAGCGGCAGGTCCCGGCGCAGGAGCGTGCCCTTGGTGAGGATCGACAGCGGCGTGCCCGAATCGGCAAGCGCCCGGATGATGTCGGGCATGAGCCGGTACCTCCCCTCCGCCCGCTGGTAGGGGTCGGTGTTGGTGCCCAGCGCCACCGGCTCCTGCCTCCACGAGGGCCGCGCCAGTTCCTCCCGCAGCCGCTGCGCCACGTTGACCTTCACGATCACCTCGGTGTCGAAGGCCCTGCCCGTGCCCAGCTCCAGGTAGGCGTGTGAGGGGCGCGCAAAGCAGTACACGCAGGCGTGGGAGCAGCCGCGATAGGGGTTGATGGTCCACGCGAACGGCAACGGCCCCCCGGCGGGCACGCGGTTGAGGGCGCTCTTGCACAGCACCTCATGAAAGGCGACACCCTCGAACTCAGGCGACCGCACCGTGCGGACCAGGCCGCTGAGCCGGGCCAGCGACTCCGTCCCGGTGAGGCCGGGCAGCGCGGCGGCGTCCTCGCTCGCCAATTCCTGCCCTGCCCACCGCATCCCCCTATTCGAACACATGTTCGACTGAGGCGCCACCATGCGCGCCGATGCCGTTGCCGAGACGGCACGCGCCCGCTCGGTTACGCTGGGGCGCAGCAGCCAAGGAGGACCATGATCGCGTTGCACGCCCTCGGGCTCACCCTGCCCGTGCTCCTGCCCGGCCTGTTCCTCATCGTGAGCCTCAAGCGGGGCTGGTTTGCGTGGGCGCGGCGCCCGCTCGACGGCGGCGCGACCGTGGCCGGCGCCCCCGTGGTGGGACGCAACAAGACCTGGTTCGGCGTGGGCCTGTACGTGGTGGGCGGCGCGACCGTGGCCGGCGCACTCGCGCTCGCCGGAGATGCCTCACATGCGGTCTTCAGTGGGCCGCTGGCGCTCGCCGTGGGCGCGAGCATCGGCGCGGCCTACAGCCTGGGCGAAGTCCTCAACTCCCTCGTCAAGCGCCGCCTCGGCCTCGCCCCCGGTGAGGAGACCACCTCCCGATGGCGCGGGGTGCAGCGGGCCGCGGACCTGGCCGACGGCATCGTGCTCGCCGCCGCGACCTACGTCGCCTGGGGCGTCGCGTGGCCCCTGGGCGTGGCCGTGGTGGCGCTGGGGCTCGCGATCCACGCGGGCACCGACGCGCTCATGCGGCGGCTGTCACTCAAGCGTCAGCACCAGCACGGCGGCCACGAGCGGGATGGTGAGATTGTCGAGCCCGCGCGGGCTGATGCGCTCGACGCCCGCCAGTAGCACCGCGGCGCCGAGGCTCAACGGCAGGCCCGCACGCGCGACCACGAACACCGCGAGCGCCACGAGCGCGAAGACGGCCGTGCCGCCCCACGTCTTCACGAGCGAGTTCCTGACGTCCCCCACGAGCCCCGCCGCGACATCGGCGAGTCCCAGCACCGCGGCCGCGATCACGAATGCCCGCACATTCTCACCCGCGATGACCGCCGTCAGCCCCAGCCCCAGCGGCAGGTAGACCTCTCCCCACGTGGTGCGCCGCGTGTCGTGGATGTGGCGCAGCACATTGAGGATCTTGGAGGCCACCATGAGCACCGTGAAAGTCGCCGCCACGCCCACGAACCACCAGTGGGTGAGCACGGAGTAGATGCCGATGGCGTACAGGCAGGCCGCCACGTGGGCCACGCGTCGGCCCCACTCGGAACCCAGGCTGCCGCGCCGCACGAGCACCTCGCACGTGGCGAAGACCAACCCCAGGCCCGCCGTCATCAGCGCAAACCACATCCAGTCGCTCACAGGAGCGGCACCTCCCCCGCGGGTCGCACCCGCATCAGATAGTGAACCTCACGCCCTGCTGCCCGCGCCCCTCGCACATGGGCCAGGGCGGCACGCAGACGCCACGGCGCCACACGCCGCCACAGGAACATACCCCACGAGGCGAGCGTCAGCCCCCACAGGCTGGATCGGGTGAAGCCGTGCTCGCGCACGAGCCAGTCGGCAAAGCGGGCGTCCATCGTGACCACGAGCGCGCGCGGGTGCAGGGACAGCGCCGCCGCGGTCAGGGCGCGGAACACCTCCCCCTGCCGATGCCGGGGCAGCACGTACATCCCGCCCAGTTCCACCGTGCCCGGCACGCACGGCTCCACGAGCACCCAGCCTGCCAGCTCGCCGTCGCGCTCGGCTGCGAGGAGCCTGCCCTCGCGGGCCGCCCGGCTCAGGGCACGGCGCGAGCGCGGGGCGACAGTGGCTCCCGCGGGTGCGGTCCCTGCCGCCCCAGCATCGGCCGCGGCCTCCTGCACCACAGCCTCCTGCACCGCGAGCACCTGCTCCACGACCTCCGGCGCCGCCCTGCCTACGGCAACCACAGCACCGCGCCCACGGCCAGGGGGATCACGAGCGCGGCCCACAGCGCCTGGCGTCCCGTCTTGCGCAGTTTGAGGCCGGTCAACTGCGCCACGGCGAGCACGAGCAGCAGTGCGCCTCCGGCCCACGCGGGCAGATCGACGCGCTCCCCCACCATGAGCAGCACCATCGCCGCGAGGGTCAGATGCGGTGTGACCACGCCCCGGTAGTACTTGATGTCCCCGTCGTCGAAGCCGTCCACGGTGAAGCGGGCCAGGCGCACCGCGCCCAGTGCGACGATCGCTCCGCCCGCGATCCAGCCCCACGGGCCCGGCGCGATCCACAGCGCCGCCGCGAGCGCCGACCACACCGAGTAGTTCACCAGGTCGGCAAGCGAGTCGAAGGTGCGGCCGAACTCGGAGGCGGAGCCGGTGCGCCGGGCCACGAAGCCGTCCACCATGTCGAGCACGAAGGCCGCGAGCGCGAGCAGCACGGACAGGCGCAGCTGCCCGGCGATGAGCGTGCCGATGGCCGCCCAGGCCACGCCCAGGGAGGCGAGCGTCACCACGCCCGCCCAGCCGATGCGCGCCCACCAGGCGCGTGGTCCGAACTCACTCCTGCGCTTCATGCGCGACGACCTCTCCCGTCGTTCCGTTGACGTACACCGTGCCGTTGACATACACCGTTCCGTTGACCCCAGCCCCGTCGCCCGTGCTCAGCGCGGCCACGGCTCCCACCGCGCCGACCACCACGGGGATGCCCAGTTCCCGCCCGATGATCGCCACATGCGACAGCGCATTGCCGCGCTCGGTGACGATGGCCCCGGCGGCCACGAGCAGCAGCGTCCAGCCCGGGTCCACATGCGAGGTGACGAGCACCTTGCCGCGCACATCGGCGTGGGCGTCGAACTCCCGCAGCACCACCACCTCGCCCGTGAACTCGCCCGGCGCCACGCCCGTTCCCGCGAGCACGCCCGGGCCCGCATCCTCGGTCGAATGCAGCGCCATGGGGGCGAGAATCCCCGCGCCCACCACGCGGCGGCTCGGCGTGGCGGCCTCGTGCTCGCTCAGGCGCGCCTTGCGGGAGGAGACCAGCCCCGTCAGGTCGGTGTCCCACGCGTGGCCGAAGACGGCGGCGTCGATCTCCTCGACGGTGAGCCAGAACACGTCGGCGGTCTGCGCGATGGCCCCCGCCTCGGCGAGTGCCCGCCCCGCGCTGAGGTAGGCGTCGCGGGCGATGCCGAACACCTGCGCCCGCTGAAAGCGGAAGCGCTCGCGGTGGTCGATGGCGCGGCGCACATGCCGTCCGATGAGACGCTGGCGCACGGTGCCTCGGCTTCGGGCGACCTCACGGGAGAACATCTGGGGCGGGGTATCGGCGGCGTGCAGGGCGAGCGCGATGAGCGTCGCGGCGTCGTCGCCCAGGCGGGGGTTCTCCAGCTGGAGCTCGTCGGGGGCGCGGCCGCCGTGAACGGCGAGGTAACCGTCCAGCAGGGCATGCACCTCGGGGGTGAGCGGCACTCCAGTGGCCTCGGGCGCAGCGGCCACCACCCTGTGCTGGCGCAACGACCTGCCCAACTGGGCGAGACCCTCGAGGGGGGCCAGGCTCGCCCTCTCCGTGAGCCCCGTCATGAAGGCCAGGTATGCGGCGTGCTGCTCGGGGCCGAAGGTGCGCCGCAGCAGGCCGTGGGCCACCATGAGCCGCACGTCGTTGAGGATGGGGGTGGCCCACAGCGACAGCAGGTCGGTGCGGATGCGGCCCAAGGCGTTCAACGCGGCATCGGGGGCGAGCGCGGCGAAGTCGATGGCTCGGTAGCGCGCATAGCGCTCCTGATACTTTCGGGCGAAGCGGCGCGAACGCCGCTCCGAGGTGGCCAGGAGCCACCCGAAGCGCACACCCCCACCCACGAGCGCGAGGGTGCCCCGCACGCCAGGACGTGACCGCGAGCGCGCCTGGCCCGCCGTGACGGGCTGCAGCATCGCGGCGAAGAACTCCTGATTGACCTTGCCTCCCGGCAGCATCGCGGCCATGTCGAACCAGTTGTCGATCTGGTAGTGCACGCGGCCGTGCACGTAGCCCAAGGTGTTGCGGAAGGTGCGCTCGTGCTCGCGCAGCTGGGCATCGGAGCGACCCAGCAGGCGGAAGAACGCCGGGTACACCTGCGCGTACACGTCGCGGATAAAGGAGTAGGTGAGCGGGAGCGTCACGCCCGGGTAGTTCTCGCCGATGTTCGAGGAGTCCCAGTTCAGGCGCGAGGTGCGGTCGTGGGCCGTGACGGGACGGGCCTGGAGCAGCCACACGCGCGAGCCCGCTGCCGCGAACTCCACGTCGGTGGGACCGCGACCGGCCTGCAGCTCGCGTCCGATCTCCAGCAGGCGGCGCGGGACCGGCACCGCGCGCGACGGCCTGCGCCGGCGCGGCAGCGGCTCGACGGCGGGCAGGCGGAAGGTGTGGGCGTCCTCTCCCCTGACCACGGCATCGGCCCCTGCGGTGGAGTAGGCGACCTCCAGGTCCCCGCGGCCGGTCTGGGTGAACATCACACCGTGAACGGGCGCGTGGACCATGCGCTGGATCACGACGGACCCGCCGAGCGGGATGCGGTCCAGACCCTCGGCCCGCGCATAGGCGAGCACCCTGTCACTCAGGAGCGAGGCCACGCACCGCGCCACCGCGTCGGCGATCCCGCCGGGCGCCACATCGAGCACCGTCTCGTACAGCCCCGCGAAGGACTGCTCGCTGCCGTCCTCCGCGAGCGCGGAGGTGCGCACCGCGACCAGAGGCCACCGCGCGGCCCGCCCCAGGGCCTGCGCGAGACGGGCCGGGTCCACCGTGACCGCACGGGCCTCGGCCACGGCCTGAGGGCTGCCCACCGGAACCGATGCGGGCAGGGCCGAGTCGAGGATCTCGGACAACGGCAGCACCACGAACTCGGGAACCAGGTCGCCGTACGTGCGCCGCAACTGTGTGAGCCCCTCGGCCTTGGCGCCCACGCGTGCCGCCTGCGTCCCGCTCATCGGATCACCATCGCCAGTGCCAGCAGCGGCACATGCGCGCCGGCCCCGACCATGACCCATGAATCGGAGCGGTGTCGCAGCGCGATGGCCCCCGCGGCCAGCACGGACACGGCCATAGCGAACCAGCTCCCCACGGCCAGATGGGCGCAGGCTCCGGCGGCCACCACGAGCACGAGCAGCCCGATGAGGGCCAGCCTGCGCCCCCACACGGCACCGTAGGTGTCCGCGACCACGCCACCCTCGGCGGAGGTGCGCGGCTGGAACTTGCGCACCACCTCGGCAGAGACGAACAGACACGTCGCCGAGGCGATCCCCCACCAGGTGCGCGCCTCACCGAGCGAGGCGCCCAGAGCGACCGCCGCCCACGCGAAGATGACCGGATAGACCAGCTGATGCAGCGCGAAGGACAGCGAGAAGTGCCTCTCCAGGAAGTGCTTGGCACAGAAGTCCACGGCGGTGCCCACCGTCAGCACGGTCACCGCGCCGTACAGAGGCAGCGCCCGCACTCCGCCCAAGGTCACCGCGAGCACCACCTCGACCGCCACGGCCACCACGCCCAGCACCACGAGCGTGCGCGGGGCGATGGCTCCGCGCTGCACGGGCCGATCCGGGTAGTGGCGGGTGTCGTGGCCGAAGTCCTTCCACTCGTCCACCACGCGATAGCGCAGCAGCACCGCGACATAGAGCACGGCGAACGCGAGCAGGTGCAGCCACAGGGCCGGGTCGGTGACGGGCCACGGGGCGAACAGCCCCACGCATGCCGCGCCGAAGCTCACCCCCAGCATCGTCACGAGCGCGGGCGGGAAACGGTCCTGGAGATAGGCCCACAGCGACCCGCTAGGGTGGGCCTCATGGCCATCGCCGCTGCCGTCTGCCACGCGCTGGGCGGGCTGCTGCTCCTGCATCTGACGTTGCTTCCCCTTCTCCACGGGCGCACCGTCCTGTGGTACGGGCGCGAGGCGCTCCTGGCCACCCTAGCGCTTGTCGCCGGGCTCGCGCTGTCGCTGTGGGAAACGCCCGCGGCGTCCATCGGCTTCGCGGCGGGTGGGGTGGTGCTCACGGCGGGCGTCGCTGTGCTCGTGGGGCCGTGGCTGGCCTTCGGCGCATCGGCCGATGCCGTGGCCTCCGGGGCCAGGCGCGCGGCGGGCATGGTGCGCGCCAGGTATGAGGCCGACGATGCCGGGCGGCGGGTGCGCGTGGGCGGTGCCGCGACCCTGCGGATCGTGCCGCTGCTGCCCTGGTGCGCGCTGGTGCTCCTGACCGGGCGCCGCACCCCCAAGGTGAGGCTGTGGCGCAATGTGTTCCGCAAGCAGGTGCAGAACCACCACTGGCGTGTAGCGTGAAGAACGTCAAACTGTGATCAGAGAGGATCCTCATGGCCAACGCATCCGGTGAAGTCACCATCAACCGTCCGCTCGCGGAGGTGTTCGAGTACACCGCCTCCGCCCACAACGGCCCGGCCTTCATTCCCAACCTCAACGAGAACACGGACATCACCCCCGACGAGCCCAGCATCGACCAGACCTTCAACTGGCGCTTCAACATGGCGGGCGTCGACCTGCGGGGCAAGGCCTCCGGGCTCGCGTACGAGGTCAACGAGCGCGTGACCCTCAAGCTCGAAGGCGACGTGGACGCCACCTGGGACTATCAGTTCTCCGCCGTGGACGAGGGCACCACCCGCATCTACTCCGAGGTGAACTACGAGGTGGAGGGGTCCAAGCTGGCCAAGATGGTCAACCTCGCCGTGCTGGACTCCATCAACCAGCACACCCTCGACCAGATGCTCGCCAACCTCAAGCTCATTCTCGAAAGCGACGACTGACGCGCTCGGGAGCTCACGGCGTCGGTGCTGCGGCATCGGTGCGTATGGCATCGGCGCTACAACTCCAGGTGAAGCTGCTCCACGTCGATCTTGTGCAGGCGTGCCTCCAGCGCCTCGGAGCTGAAGGTCCCCAGGGACTGCAACTGCAGCAGCGCCTCCCGCTCGGCCTTGAGGTGAACCAGGCGGGCATCGGCCTCGCTCAGCGCCAAAGAGCGCGGCTGAGTGGCGACAAGGTCCGCGAGCGCATGGTCGAGTTCCTTGTGCTCGGCGAACGCCTCGTCGGCCGTGGGGCCCATCGCGGGCTTGATCCAGGCGACCACACGCGCCACCGTGCCGCCTTGGATCACGAGCGAGCCGATGGCCACCAGGAACGCGATGAGCACCAGCAGCGAGCGGCCAGGGGTGTCGTGCGGGAGCGTCTGCGCCGCGGCGATGGTCGCCACGCCCCGCATGCCCGACCACGTGACGATCACACCCTCGCGCCATCCGAGGGGCTGGGCCAGCATGTAGTCGATGTCGTTGGCGTAGCGGGTCAGGCGGGTGCGGATGGCCTCCCTGTCCGGAGCGCCTCCCCCGCCGATGGCACGCACCGCCTTGGAGCCGAGGCGCGGCTGCGGTATCGGCTCCCCCGCATCGAGCCGGTCGCGCACCTTCGCCAGGCGCGGTGACAGGAGCGCCGCCCGCCGCGAGGCCCGCTTCATGCCCTTGAGCAGCAGCAGCGTGTAGACGGCCCGCACCAGAAGGGCCATGAACAGGGCGGCGGCAGCGAAGCCCACCGCACTGGGGATGGTGTGGGCGTGGAACTCCTGGACGTCGTGGATCACCGCTGTGAGCTCCAGGCCCATGAGCAGGTACACGGCCCCCTCCAGGAGCAGCTCCACCGTGCGCCAGTTCTGGTGGTCGGAGATGCGATGCTGCGGCGACAGCAGGCGCGTGGACTGGGAGCCGGTCACCAGGCCGGCCACCACGGCCGCCACCAAGCCGGAGGCGTGCATGAGCTCCGCCGGGATGGACGCGAGGAACGGCACGGTGAAGGACAGCACGGTATTGACGGTGGGTTCCGTCACGCGAGTGCGCACCCGCACATTGACCCAGCCCACCACGTAGCCGATCACCACCGCGAGCACGATCGCGAGGGTGAGGTCGCGCAGGATCGCCCACGGTGAGAACGCGGCGGCGGCTGCGGCCCCCACGGCGGTGCGCAGCAGCACGAGCGCCGTGGCATCGTTCAGCAGGCTCTCTCCTTCGAGCAGGGCGATCACGCGCGGGGAGATCCCCAGTTTCTTGACGATGCCGATCGCCACCGGGTCCGTGGGGCTGAGGATCGCACCGAGCGCAAAGGCCCACGGCAGCGCGAGGTCCGGGATGAGCCAGTGGAGAAAGAAGCCCATCCCCACCGTCGTGATCGCCACGAGGGCCACGGACAGCCCCGAGATCTGCCGGAACTGGCGGCGGAACTCGGTGGTGGGCATCGACACCGCCGCACCGTAGAGCAGCGGCGGCAGCACCCCGGCGAGAATCCACTCCGGGTCCACCTCGACATCGGGCACGAAGTCGGGCAACGAGGCGAGCCACCCCAGCGCCACCAGAATGAGCGGGGTCGCAATGCCCACGCGAGGGCCCAACTGGGTGGAAGCCGCGATGGCGAGCAGCGCGATGACGGCAATGATCAGGGCTTCCACGGGGCTCCTCACGTCCTGTTCTCGTATCGTACGAGTCCCCCGGCGCCCGCCGGTGCATGATGGGGGCATGAGAACTCGCCCCCAGGTGACCCCGTGAGAGCCGTCATCGCCGCGCATGCGGGCGGACCCGAAGTGCTCTCCCCCGCCGACGCGGCGGCACCGGTGTGCCCGGCCGACGGTGTGCGGGTGCGGGTCGAGGCGGCCGGCGTGAACTTCATCGACACCTACCAGCGTTCCGGGGTGTATCCGGTGCCCCTCCCGCGCGTGCTCGGGCTGGAGGGCGCGGGCGTGGTCGTGGAGGCGGGCCCCGAGGTGGCATGGGCGACCGTGGGCGACCGTGTGGCCTGGTGCTCCACCCCCGGCTCCTATGCGCAGGAGGTGGTGCTGGGCGAGGCGGACTGCTACCTGGTGCCCGATGCGGTGACGCTCGACACCGCCGCCGCGCTCCTGCTCCAGGGGCTGACCGCGCACTACCTGGCGACCTCCTCGTATGCCCTGCAGCCGGGCGACACGGCGCTCGTCCACGCGGGCGCGGGAGGTGTGGGCCTGCTGCTCACCCAGTTGGCCGTGGCGCGCGGGGCACGGGTCATCACCACCGCATCGTCGGAGCACAAGGCCGTACTGTCGCGTGCCGCCGGGGCGGCGGAGGTGATCCGCTACGACGCGTTTGCGGACCTCGCCGCCGAACTGCCCGCCGCCGTGCGAGACCTGACCGGCGGCGAGGGCGTCGGCGTGGTCTACGACGGGGTGGGGCGTGACACCTTTGACGGCTCGCTCGCCTCGCTCGCCGTGCGCGGGACGCTGGTCCTGTTCGGCGGGGCCTCGGGGCAGGTACCGCCCTTCGACGTGCAGCGGCTCAACGCGGGAGGGTCGCTGTCGCTCACCCGCCCGTCGCTGGGCCACTTTCTGCGCACTCCCGCGGAACGGGCATGGCGCGCGGGTGAGCTCTTCGCAGCCGTCGCCTCGGGCACCCTCGATGTGCGCATCGGCGCCCGCTTCGCCCTGGACGATGCCGCCGAGGCCCACCGGGCGCTCGAGGGCCGGGCGACGACGGGCAAGGTGCTGCTCCTGGCCTGAGCATCCTCACGCGCGTCCGCACGCTCAGGGAAACTCGGTGCGCTCGGGGTGGATGTCCAACCTGCCGCCCTCGCGGCACTCGCCCGAGATGTAGTCGGAGCGGTTGCGCGGATACAGCTCGGCGAAGTACCTCGCCTGGAGTTCGCGGGCCTGTGCTGCGGTGGCCCCCAACTGCTCGGCCACCAGGTGGCTGAGTTGCGCGGCGCGGCATTCGGCCTCGGCCTCGTTCCAGAAGCCGTTGACGTGCATCGTCTCGTGCGCCACGAGGTGCACCGCGGCGATCTGCTCCAGGCTCGGGTTGCGGTGACTGCTCGACGCGTAGGAGGCGAGGTCAATGCAGACGTGGCGCTTGTAGAGCGCCACGTCGGAGTTGTCCTGATAGACGTACCCGTCGTACTGGCTCAGGTTGAACAGCGCCTCGGTGAACCGTTCACAGTCCGCCCGCGCGCGGGGGTTGTCCGTCACCGCGCTCATCGCGACCGTGACGAGGTGCTGACGCTGATGGTGGCCGACTTCGAAGGCGAGTGCGACGAGCGTGATCGCGATCAGGATGGCCGCCCACCACGCACGCAGAGTGCGGCCGTCGGCATCGGCGCGCAGCCGCACTGCCCGCACGGCGGCGCGCACCGCAAGGCCAGCAAGCAGGACGGTCACCACCGTCAACACGCCGATGTCCATGCAGCCAGACCCTATCCGAGAACCCGGGCGAAGGCAGCGTGACCCGGGCCGAGGCCTTTTACGCTTCCGGTGTGCCTGCGGTTGATTCTGGGGCGCTCGCGGCTCCTGCGGTGTGCCAGTGGTTGCTGACGGCGCGCTCGGTCGATGCCGGGGTGGAGTTAGCGACGTGCCTCACTGCATCGCCATCCGCCAGTCACCACCGTGCTCCCTGCGAACGGACTCCTGGGATTCAACGGTGGCGCCGGTGAGAGCAACCTGGTCGGCGTGAAATCCGGCATCGAGCAGTTCGGCTTTGGTCCGGTCAAGCAGCTCGGGGAGTCGCTCCAGCAACTTGTCACGCTGACTGTCCGTGTGGGTGCAGTACCAGGCAGCAACACCGGCAAGGTCCGTGAAACCGACGAACCATACCCGCTTGACGCCTTCAGCCCTGAACTCGCGTCGCAAGCGCCGTCCAACGCGCCTGATGCGGAACTCGTTACGCGTGAACACGGTGACAGACTATCCCGCACGGGCGCCGTACCACGGTCACCGGATCCAGATGCCGCCCCAGCAAGTCGAACGCGGGTTGGGCGACATGGTCACGTCGTACCCACATGCCAGACTTTGCCTAGGCAGGAGGCCCCACATGTCCAACCTCGTACTAGCGATCGAGCACTGGCGGCCTGGCTCGGCCCCAGGCATCTACGCCAAGTTTGCCGCCGAAGGCCGCGGCCTGCCCGACTCGGTCCGCATCCTGGGCTCGTGGACGGACCCGGCCCTCACCACCTGCTGGCAAGTCATGGAGGGCGCCACCGCCGACGACCTCGCCGTCTGGGTCGCGCCGTACACTGGCCGCATGGCACACGACGTCGCAGAGGTGGAGCAGGCACTGCTCGCACTCGCTCCCGAAGAACGCGCAGCGGTGATCCATGCTGGCCTGCTGAGCCTGGACGACCGCACCTCGGTTGTCCCTCAGGACGACATCGACGCCGCCTGGCGAACCGAGTTCCGTCGCCGTATTGACGATGT
>CAZFEH010000017.1:0-21664 GCA_964517615.1 uncultured Demequinaceae bacterium | reverse complement strand
TGCGGGCCCACGGGGTCACACAGCGCAGACGACCGACCCCACCGGAGCTACCTGAGCACGGCCCCCAGCTCGGACTCCGCCGCAGCGACCACGGCCTGACGCACGCGCAGCGCATCCTCCGCGCTTAGCGTCCGGTCGAACGCGCGCATGACCACATTCACGGCCACCGACTTGCGCCCCTCGCCCACCTGAGCACCTGCGTAGACATCGAACACCCGCACGTCCTCCACCAGGTCCCCACCGGCGGTCCGCACCACCCGCACCACGTCACCCGCCGGCACCGCCGCGGACACCACAAAGGCGAAGTCCTCCTTGGCGAGCACCTGGCCGGACACGGGCGTCGCGGCCACGGTCCCCGCCTCGGTGAAGGCGATGATCGGGTCGAGCAGCACCTGGAACGCGACCGACCTGGCAGGCAGGCCCAGGTTCTCGCAGGCCTTGGGATGCAACTCGCCCGCATGTGCGGCGGGCGTGCCGTCGGGCAGACGGAACACCGCCGCGCGCCCCGGGTGCCACGGCGCATACGAATCGGCGGCACGCGTGAGCGTGACCCCCGCTGCATGAGCCACGGTCTCCACCATCGCCAGCGCATCGGTCCACTCCCACGGCTGCGCGGCCTGATTCCAGCTTGCCGGAATGCGGGCGCCGGTCATCACGCCGGCGACCATCCGCAGCTGCTCGGGAAGCGCCTCGTCCATCGCCGCCAACTCCGCCGCCGATGCCGAGCCGTCCACGGCAGGTCGCCCCGCGTAGGCATCGGGCTTGGCCAGGTAGCCGCGCCCCACCTCGAACACCGCGACATCCTGCGCGCCGCGACCCAGATTCACCTTGACCGCGTCGAACACCGTGAACAGCACCCGCGGACGCAGCACCGGCTTCTCCGCCGCCAAGGGGTTGAGCACGTGGACGAGGTTCCGGCGCTTGTCGTCCTCGGGCACCAGGGACTCGTCGAGCCTCTCGGGAGACATGAAGGGATACGTCAACACCTCGGTGAGGCCGGCATCGGCCAGGGCGCGTGCCACGGAACGACGCACTCGCTGCCCGTGCGTCAGTCCGCGCCCGGGCGGAGGCACCGGGAGCACCGACGGCAGGCTCGCGTAGCCCCGCAGGCGCGCCACCTCCTCGACGAGCGTGATGGCCGAGTCCAGGTCGGGACGCCACGTGGGCGGCACCACGGTCAGGGCCTCCCCCTGCACCGTGACCGCACAGCCGACCGTGCGCAGGGACTGCACCACCTCGTCGGCCGTGAACTCCATCCCCACGATGCGGCTCGGGAAGCCGGCCGCCATGTCGAGGGGCGCAGGTGCCACGGTGTCGTTCACATCGGTGAACACGTCCTCGGCCACACCGCCGCCGAACTCCTGCAAGAGCGCGATCGCCCGCTCCACGGCGTACGGGGCCAGGGCCGGGTCCACGCCGCGCTCGAAGCGCCGCGACGCCTCGGAGACGAGCCGATGCCGGCGCGCGGTGCGGGCGATCGTGATCGGATCGAAGTGCGCCCCCTCCACCAGGATGTCCGTGGTGGCGGCGGAGATCTCCGTGTCGAGCCCGCCCATGACACCGGCCATGCCGATGGCGCGCGCCCCGCGCCCGCCGACGGAATCGGTGATCAGCAGGTCCTCGGGGTCGAGCACCCGCGTGACGTCATCGAGCGTCACCATCGTCTCCCCCGCCGATGCCCGACGCACCACAATGGGTGCGGTGAGGGTGCCGAGATCGTAGGCATGGAGCGGCTGCCCCAGTTCCAGCATCACGTAGTTGGTGACGTCCACGGCCAGCGAGATCGAGCGCATGCCCGCCTGCTCCAGTCGCCGCACCATCCACGAGGGCGAGGCGGCCGCCGGATCGAAACCGCGCAGCACGCGTGCCACGAAGCGATCGCAGCCCACGCGCCCGCGCACCGGTGCCGCGTCCTCCACGAGCACCTCGAAGCGCGCACCGCCCACGCCCGGCTCACCCGTGAGTGTCACGGCGGCGGGGTCGCGGAACGCCGCACCCGTCGCATGCGAGTACTCGCGCGCCACACCCCGGATCGAGAAGCAGTAGCCGCGGTCGGGGGTGACGTTGATCTCCACGGTCTTCTCGTCGAGCCCCAGGAGAGCGATGGCGTCCTGACCCGGGGTGAGCGACACGTCGGCGCCCACGAGGCCCGCCGCGCCGCCGGCGTGACGCAGCACGATGATGCCCGTGTGGTCGTCACCCAGGCCCAGCTCGCGCGCGGAGCAGATCATGCCGTCGGACCAGTGCCCGTACGTCTTGCGCCCCGCGATGGGGAACGGCCCGGGAAGGGTGGCACCCGGCAGCACCACCACCACGTAGTCGCCCGCGACAAAGTTATGGGCACCGCAGACGATGCCCCGGCTCGCGGGGTACTCGACGGTGTGGTCGGGCTTGACTCCCGGTCCGGCGGGGTCGTTGTGCTCACCCACGTCCACGCGGCAGTAGTTGATGGTCTTGCCGTTGGCCTGCTCCTCCTTGACGAGGGACAGCACGCGGCCCACCACGAGCGGGCCGGTCACTCCACCGCCGTGGATGCCCTCCTCCTCGAGCCCCACGGAGACGAGCGCCGCCGCAACGGCCTCGGGAGCATCGTCGACCAGGGTGACCGACTCCGCCAACCAGGAAAGCGGGATCTTGGGCATGACTAGAGCTCCATTCCGAACTGCTGGGAGAAGCGCACATCGCCCTCAACCATGTCGCGCATGTCCTTGACCCCGTGGCGGAACATGAGCGTGCGCTCGATGCCCATGCCGAAGGCGAACGCCGTGTACTCGTCGGGATCGATCCCCACGGCACGCAGCACATTCGGGTGCGTCATGCCGCAGCCGCCCCACTCGATCCAGCCCGTGCCCTTGCAGGTGCGGCAGGTGACGTCCTCGCCCGCGCACACGAAGCAGCGCAGGTCCATCTCCGCGCTCGGCTCCGTGAACGGGAAGAACGACGGGCGCAGGCGCGTCACGGCATCGGGCCCGAAGAGCGCGCGCGCGAAGGCGTCGAGCGTGCCCTTGAGGTGCGCCATCGTCAGGCCCTTGTCCACGGCCAGGCCCTCGATCTGGTGGAACACGGGAGTGTGCGTCGCGTCGAGTTCATCGGTGCGGAAGGTCTTGCCCGGGCACACCACATAGATGCCGCGGCCCTCGTTGACGAGGGAGCCGCGCCGCTCCAGCGCGGCCCGCACCTGCACGGGCGAGGTGTGGGTGCGCAGCACAAGCCCCGAATCGGGTCCCTTGGCGCCGTCCACAAAGAAGGTGTCCTGCATCGCGCGTGCGGGGTGGTCGGGATCGAAGTTGAGAGCGTCGAAGTTGAACCACTCGGCCTCGACCTCGGGGCCCTCGGCCACCTCCCAGCCCATGCCCACAAAGATGTCGCACATGCGCTCCTGCATGGTCTCCAGCGGGTGGCGCGCACCGAGCGGGGCACGCAGCACGGGAAGGGTCACGTCCACGGCCTCCTCGACCAGCACGCGCGCGTCACGCTCGGCTTCGAGGACCTCCTGACGTGCGGCGAGGGCCTGCTGGATGCGACCGCGCGCTGCCCCGAGCAGCTTGCCCGCGGTGGCCTTGTCGGCCGCGTCCAGGGCGCCGATGCCCCGGTTGGCGAGCGTCAGGGGCGCCTTGTCGCCCGTGTGGGCCAGGCGCGCCTCCTTGAGCGCGTCGAGCGATTCCGCGGCGCCGATGGCGGCCACGGCGGCATCGACGGCCGCGGCGATACCGGGCTCGTCGAGCGGGGAAAGTTCAGACATGGGTCGCCCTTCGCAGCCTCATGGGGATTCGCACCGCATTCTATCGGGGATGCGCGAGGACTCCCCGCCGCGCGGCGTGGTCGTGGCGTTGCTACGGCGTTGCTGCGGCGTGGTCGCGAGGGCCGTCAGCCCTGGCCGGCGCCCTGCGACACGGCACCTACGAGCAAGGCGATGATGACCGTGGCGGCCAGGGTGTTCGCCACAGTCATCACCGCGCGCAACACCGCCGGCATCTGCAGATTCTTGACGATCCCGATCCCGAGGAAGAACAGCAGCACCGCCACGATCGCCCCGACGAAGGGGTTGACCACCACGAGCAGGAACGAGACGAAAGGCAGGGCCTTGAGCCACGTGGGCACGGACGCGCCCATGTCCGCCACCTCGGTGCCATCGGCGTAGAGCCGCTGGAAGCCGGGCAGGAATCCCCTGGCCCGCAGTTCCACGCTCTCGCCGTGCTTGGCGGGCAGGAGCCACCGCCCCTTGGTCGGCTTCACCGGAACGCCGTCGTGCACCACCGAATAGAAGATGCCTTGGGCGCCCTTGAGTTCCACCGTGCCCTTGACCCCTGGGATGTCCAGCCGCTGCAAGTCGTTCATGACCCATTGCGCCCGCTGTGGAGCGCCCTTTCGCTTCGTGACCTTAGCAGGAGGCGTGTTACGAGGTGGTTGCCTCGGGCTCCGAATCCTCGGCGGCGGGTCCCTCGGGCTTGCGTCGCAGGGCGAGCAGCACGCCTCCCACCATCACCACGGAGCCCACGCCCACCCAGATGAGCGTCCACGTGGTCCCCGTGCCAGGAGCGGAAGCCCCGCCTCGGGTCACGCCGGTGGGCTCCTCGACATCGGCGGCCCAGGCGGCGTACCACGTGAGCGCCGAGTTCCAGTTGATGGTCATCTCATTGGTGGCGAAGGACTGGATGTCGTCGATGTAGCACCACTGTGCCGCACAGCCGAACGGGAACGCCGACTTGGCCACCGAGTCCTCCAGGCTGGAGTTGGGTCCACCCGCGACCGTACCCGGGTACACCGGCGGCAGAGTGGAGCGCAGCGACGGCGCCATCCACCGGTGGTGCTGGTTCTGTGAGGACACCGTGCCATAGCCCGTGATGTAGGACAGGTTGAGCACGTTGCGGCCCAGCAGGTAGTCGAAGGACTCCACCGCCGCGTCCCGGTAGGTGGCCTCCCCCGTGAGATCTGCGGCCACCGCAAGCACGATCGCGTTGTTCATGATCGAGGAGTTCGACCCCCAGGGGTAGGTCTGCGAACTGGGGTTGAAGGCCTGCCCGAAGACGGACGTGCCCTGTGCCTTCAGATAGAAGTCCGCCTGGTCGACGATGTAGTCCCTGACCGCGGCCCGGTCGCTCAGCGCCGACGGCACGGTCGCCAGGGAGATCGCGCCCAGCATGTGCACGGACTGCCAGCTGAAGCCGTCACCCACATACAGCTGCTTGAGGTGGTTGGGGTTGGCGTGCAGCGAGTCGGCGTACTGCTGCTCGCCGGTCGCGAGGTAGAGCTCCGCCGCCGCCCAGTAGAACTCGTCGGAGACATCTGCATCGTTGTAGGGGCCGCCGCCGCTCGCGCCGTCCTCGGAGGAGGCGAACACGGCGGGGTTGGCCAGCGCCGCCTCCCAGGCGGAGACCGCCGCCGTGCGCATCGACGCGGCGAACTCGGCATCGTACGTCTCGTAGAGGCGCGAGGCCTTGGCCGCCACTGCCGCGAAGTTGAGCGTCGCCGCCGTGGAGGGCCGATGCAGTTGGCGGGGCTTGTCGTCCTGATCCGGGAGCAGGGGCAGGCCGGTCCAGGACTCGTCCTGCACCTTGTGGTGCAGCATTCCCTCGTACTGCTCCCCCGCCGGGACCACCATCTTGGCCATCCACTCGAGCTCCCACCGGGCCTCGTCGAGGATGTCGGGAACGCCGTTGCCGCGCTCCTCCTGCGGCAACTGTGCGCTGCCATCGCCCAGCCGCCCGGCCTGCGCGGCCTCGATGCCGTACTGCTGCACCGCCCGGTCCCAGGTGTCGAGCAGCTGGTAGACGGCGATCCCACCGTTCACCACGTACTTGCCGTGGTCGCCCGCGTCGTACCAGCCGCCGGTCACGTCGAGCGTGTAGTCACAGGTCCAACCCTCGTGCCACAGGAAGGGTTCGTGGCAGGGCACCGCCCCATCACCCTGGTTGGGGGGCACATCGATGTGCCCGGCCGCGCGGGTGTAGATCTCATCGCCCACCACCGCCCCATCGATGGGAGTGCCGGAGCGCGCCAGGTAGAAGTACGTCAGGGCGTCCCGGTACAGCTGGGCGTAGCCCACAGCGCCGATGCTGAAGGGATAGGAGGCCTCGTCGCCCACCCTGAGCGTGAAGCCGGTTCCGGTCACCCCCGCGGCGGCCGCGGAGAAGTCGATGCCGTGGACACCCACGCCGATGGATTCGGACCTGTCCTCGACGGTGGTCTGGCCGCTGCCCACCACTGCGCCCTGCGCGTCGAGCAGTTCCCAGGTCAGTGGCGAGGTGGCATCGGAGATGACGTTCGCCTGCATCGGGCCGTCGGCGAGGTATCCCACCTGGTTGACGCGCACGGCGGGCCCGGTGTCGGGCTGATACGCCTCGGGCGGTGGCGAGGTGCGGAAGCTCGCGCCGTGCAGGCAGAACTGCCAGTCCGTCTCCGCCGCGCCCACCTGGAACACGATCTGGCCCGTCTCGAACTCGAGGTTGGAGGTGAAGCGCTGGGTGTACTCGACAGGCTGGGGTGTGGTCTCCGGATTGCCCTCGAAGGTCGAGGCGTAGGTGCCGCGGTCCTGCTGCACGAGTGCCCTGATCCGGTGCGCCGTGGTGCCCGAGACCGAGTAGGTGAACTCGTAGCTCTGCCCGCGCTTGAGGGGAATGCCATCAATGCCCACGATGGTGCTCCACGGATTGGGCGTGCCGCCCGCCACGTCGATGCAGAGCGCGCCGGATTCGGTGCTGATGGAGTCCAGGGCGTCTTCGGTGACCCACCAGGCGCCGTAGCCGGCGCTGAACTCGGTGGTCGAGATCATCTCGGGTCCGTAGTCATCGCCGTCGGCGGCAAAGGTGGAAGTGGATAGGGGCAGGGTGAGAGCAAGAGCCGCGACGACGGTGAGAGCGCGTCGGGCCTGGGAATGAGACACGGTATCTCCTTTGAAACCAGTAGGCCTTGAGGCACACCCTACTGCACCCGCGCAAGGAGCGGACGGCGCCTGCCCTGGACCGGCATCGGTGCGCGTCTTCCCCCAGGTGAGCACTCGGTGCCCCTGGGCCGGCCATTCGTAGTGCACAGGGTCCCGGCAGGGTGAACTTATCCACATTTTGATACGATTTGATATCGGATGGACCCATTTGTCAGACCTCTGTGATGGGATGGTTCCATGCAGTTCTCCACCGCTCCGATCGACTCCGCTCTCGCTCCGGCGCGCGCATTCGCGGGCGTTGACGTGCGGCAGCTGGACCACCGTGCGCTTCTCGAGGCACAGGCCGCGATGGCCGCCGTGCGACGCGCGGCTGAGCTGCTTCTCGCCTCCCTGGCCGGTGAGGTCGCACGGCGCTCGGCCGCCGACCTCGGCGCGAGCGGCCTCGCTCGGGCTGAGGGATACTCCTCTGCACAGCGACTTGTGGCGGCGACCACGGGCGGTTCTCTCGCCGATGCTCACCGCCTCATCGACGCCGGTGCGGCACTCGTGGAGGATCCCGGGCCGACGTCCGGCGCGCCTGGTGCGGCCGGCCCGCTGCGGGACGCACTGCTGGCCGGTGACGTCGGCGTGGAGGCGGCGGCACTGATCCGCGCCACGCTCGCCAAGCTTTCCAATCCCGACTGCTCGCTCGAACGTCGGCTCGTGGACAAGGCTCGGGATCTCACGGTCAACGACCTCCGGCGGGTGTGTGCCCGCACGGAGGCGTACGCGAACCCGCACGAGTGGCGCGAGCGCGAACAGCGACAGTACGCGGCGCGCTATGCCTCCCTGGTGCCCGATGCCGAGGGAATGATGGTCCTCAGTGCACGCCTCGACCCGCCTTCCGCCCTCCCGGTGAAGGCATGGCTCGATGCGCAGGTACGGGACGCGTTCCAGCGTCGGCGTGACGGCGGTGCGCAGGGCGGGGAGGACTCGACGGATGTCGATTGGTCTCCCGATGAACGCACCGCGGGCCAGATCCGTGCCGACGCGCTCGTGGCCTTGGCGCGCCATGGCTTGGGTTGTGATCAGCCCACCTCGGGAGTCACCACCACCGTGGTCGTTCGTGTTGACGTCGATGCGCTGCGCGAGGGAGTGGGGCTCGGTGCGGCCGATGACCTGACGGCTCCGGTGTCCGTGGAGGCGTTGCGGCGCTTAGCGGCCGATGCCGAGGTGATTCCCCTGGTGATGGGCGGCCCGAGCGAGCCGCTCGATGTCGGCCGTGCGCGGCGACTGTTCACGCGGGCGCAACGCCTTGCCCTCGTGGAACGTGACGGCGGATGCGCCTGGTGTCACTCGCCACCCTCGTATTGCGAGGCACACCATATCCGCTGGTGGGGGCGAGATACCGGCCGCTCGGACCTTGCCAACGGGGTGCTGTTGTGCACGTCATGTCACCACCGGCTTCACAACACCGGCTGGGAGGTGGTGGCGCGGGACGGTCGAGTGTGGTTCGTGCCGCCGGCATCGGTCGACCCGGACCGCACCCCTCGGATAGGCGGGCGGGCGCGCCTTGAGGAACACGTTCACGAGATAGACGGCGGCCACGAGGTGGACATTGGCTGCGAGGTGGAAGACGACCGGAAGACAACCAGGACCTGCGAGGTGGACAGCGCCAGTACGTCCAGGAACGAGAAGTTGTTGACTACCGCGACTTAGCGCTGGGTTCTGGGTCTGGGTTTCAGGCTCTGAGTCTCAGGCGCCTCGGCGCTGCGCGAACGCGCTCGCGTACAGGCATACCGACACCGCGGCCGCCAGGTTGAGGCTCTCGGCTGCGCCAAAGAGTGGGATGCGCACCACCCCATCGGCGAGCGCCATCTCCTCGGCGGACAGCCCATGTGCCTCGTTGCCAAAAAGCCACGCGGCGGGTTCGACCAGAGATAGCCCGGCAGTGCTCGACCCGGCAGTGCTCAACTCAGGACGCACCAGCCCGGCCGCGCCAAGTTCAACGTCACCTCCGCCCCCGGTGGCCAGCACCTGGAGGCCTGCCGCGCGCACGGCGGCCACCGCATCGGCCACCGTGACTCCACGCACCACCGGCACATGGAACAGGCTGCCCGCCGTCGCACGCACCACCTTGGGGCTGAACACGTCGACGCTCTCCCCCGCCAGCACCACCAGGTCGGCGCCCGCTGCGTCGGCGACCCGGATCGCAGTGCCGGCGTTGCCGGGATCACGCACCGTGCTCAAGATCACCACCAGGCGCGCACCCGGCGGCACGGCCGGAGCGCTCACCTCCCAGCTTCGGGCCACAGCCACGATGCCCTGCGAGTCCCCCGACAACGCCGCCGCCACCTCATCGGACACGGGATGGACGAACAACCCCGCCTCGAGTGCCGTCTCGACGATCTCGGGCCAGGAGGCCATCGCCGCATCGGAGACGTAGACATCGCGCACCGCATCGGCGCGACACCGCACCGCCTCGCGCACCCCCTGCGGGCCCTCGACCAGGAACAGCCCGGTCTTTGCGCGCGCCACCGCCGCCCCCCGGGACGACGAACGCCCCGCCAGGGCGGCGATCTGCATGATGCGTTCGGCCCTCGGATTCGAGAGCCGATCGCGCAGACCGCGCCCGGCGGGGCGTGCCGTCACGGCGACTTACGCGGCAGGCGCGTTGACGTCGGCCGGAAGGGCCTTCTTCGCGACATCCACGAGCTGCTTGAAGGCTGCCTCATCAGAGACGGCCAGCTCGGCGAGCATGCGGCGATCCACCTCGACCTGAGCGGCCTTGAGGCCCTGGATGAAGCGGTTGTACGTGATGCCGTTCGCGCGGGCCGCAGCGTTGATGCGCTGGATCCACAGCTTGCGGAACTCGCCCTTGCGCGCACGGCGGTCGCGGTACGCGTAGACGAGGGAGTGGGTGACCTGCTCCTTGGCCTTGCGGTACAGGCGCGAACGCTGACCGCGGTAGCCGGACGCCCGCTCGAGCGTAGTGCGGCGCTTCTTCTGGGCGTTGACCGCCCGCTTGACGCGTGCCATGAGTGACTCCTTCAGGACTTGTGTCGGTTGGGGCGGGCTTACTTGCCCAGCAGCTTCTTGATCTTCTTGGCGTCGGGGGTAGGCAGGATGCCGTCCACCGCCACACGGCGCTTGCGGGCGCTGCGCTTCTCTTCGAACTTGTGCACGTTCATCGCGGATGCGTGCTTCACCTTGCCAGTGCCCGTCAGCTTGAAGCGCTTCTTGGCACCCGAGTGGGTCTTGTTCTTGGGGCTCATGCCCTCTCCTTCCTCGCCCGCTCGCGGGCACGTTCCTCCGGTCAGGTCTTGAGGGTCCCTGTCCGGCGAATCCTGATGGCCGCTACTCGCTGGCCTTGGTCTTGGGGGCCGGCTTGGCAGCCGGCTTGGGCTTGGTCACGGGCTTGGCTGGCGCCTTGGGCGCCGCGGGCTTCGCGGGCTTGTCCGCGGTCGGCTTGGGCTTGGCGACCGGCTTGGCGACCGGCTTGGCGGCCGGGGAAGCGGCGGGCTTCGCCGTGGCGGGCGCCGCCGATGCCGGGGCAACCTTCTGGACAGGAGCTTCCTCGGCGGGGGTCTTCTCGGCGGGGGTCTTCTCGACGGGATTGCCCTCAGCGGGAGCCGCCTCGACGGCATCGGTCTCCACCGCGGCAGTCGTGTCCGCGGCAGTCGTGTCCGCCGCAGTCGTGTCCGCCGCGCCGGTCTCGATGGCGTCGGCCGCTGCCACTGTTTCAGTCGCCACTGTTTCAGTCGCCACCGCCTCGATCGTCACGGCGTCGTCCTGAACCGCGGCGGTCTGGGTCTTCGGGGCCTTGCGGGCGGCACGGCCTTCGCGAGCCTCCTGGGCGCGAGCCTCGCGTTCGCGGCGCTGCTCCTCCTTGGCGTCGGCCTTCTTGCGCAGCGGGCCGAGCACGATCGACATGCGGCGACCCTCTTGGCTGGGTGCGTTCTCGATCACGCCGAACTCCGCGACCTCCTCGGCAAGCTTGAGCAGCTTGCGGCGGCCGATCTCGGGACGCGACTGCTCACGGCCACGGAACTGGATGGTGAGCTTGACCTTGTCGCCACCCTTGAGGAAGCGCACCACGTGACCCTTCTTGGTCTCGTAGTCGTGGGCGTCGATCTTGAGCCCGAAGCGCATTTCCTTGATCTCGGTGTTGACCTGATTGCGGCGCGCTTCACGGGCCTTGACGGCGGCCTCGTACTTGAACTTGCCGTAATCCATGAGCTTGACCACCGGGGGACGCGAGTTGGGGGCCACCTCGACGAGGTCAAGGTCGGCCTCCTGCGCCAAGCGCAGAGCGTCTTCAATGCGGACAATGCCCACCTGCTCGCCCTGCGGTCCCACAAGACGGACCTCGGGCACGCGGATGCGCTCATTGATACGGGGCTCGTTGATGGTGGCTCCTCTAACGTCACGGTCTCGACACCACAGACGGAGGCCACCACAGACACGGATACGGCACACGCATAGGCGTGTGCCACCGTGACCGCAAACCCTGGCCCATGATTGGCCCTAGGGTGGGAGGCGGACTCCACTTGTGTGCTACAGGATCGCCTGCAGCCGGTCGGTCTAGAAGGATAGCACGATGACCCCCACCTCACCTAGCCCCGTGACTCCCGCCGCATCGGACCCGGCCCGCGACCCGGCCCGCGACCTGGCCGAGGTCAGCGCCGTGGAACTCATTACGACCGTAAGCGTTCATCTGTTGAGTGCCGCGGCGTTGCGGTGCGGCCTGGCCGAGGAAGGCGAAGACCTTCAAGACCTCGACGAGGCCCGCACTCTCATCACGGCTCTCGCAGGTCTTGTCACGGCCGCCGCACCCGACTTGGGCGACACCCACGCGCGGGCGCTCCGTGACGGACTCAGAAGCGTACAGTTGGCTTTTCGAGAGGCATCCGCCGTTCCAGACGCCCCGGGCGAGGGTCCGGGTGAGAAGTTCACCGGACCGGTGCGCTAGGCGTCGTCCTGGCGAGGGGGTCTCACGCGGCCACAGGAGTGAGAGGACCACGCATGACCGGGGTAGGGGGCGCCGAGCCGACACGAGTCGACGCCGCGCCTGATGACCACGCACCTCAGGTGCCTCTCGGCTCGCGCCGCGACCGGCGCAAGGGCCACGAGCTCCGGTGGATCATCATCTCGGCAGTGCTGACGGTGCTGCTGATCCTCGTCTCGGTGCTGAGCAACCACCTGTGGGGAGTGAGCCGCGCATGGGAGCAGCAGGTCGCCGAGTTGGACGCCGCCAACCACGACCTGGGCACTCGCATCGCTGCGGAGCAGTCCGAGGTCGCCCGGCTCACCGACGAGATAGACCTGCTCAGCCAGCAGTTGGCCACGGCACAGCAACGGATCACCGAACTGGCCGACATCAACGCTCAGGCAGGCGACAACGTGCAGTACTACGTGCAGAACATCACGCAGCTGACAGACAGTCTCAACCTCGCCACCACCGTGGCCGCGAGCCTCAACCGCTGCGTCGACGGCCAGGAGCAGCTGCTGCACTACGTGCGCAACGCCGCCAACTACAACCCCGCCGATGTCGCCCAGTTCGAGGCGAGCCTGAACACCCTGTGCGACAACGCCGTGGCCGCCAACCTGACCCTGCAGAAAGAGCAGAAGCCGTGAAGGCCGGCGCACACCTGACCCCCGCATCGGCGCTCGTGGCGGCAGCCCTCGCCGCGCTGGCGCTGGCGGGATGCGCGGCGATTCCCCAGCGTCCCGCCCCGCTCGACATGGACTACGTGCCCCAGATCACGGCCTCGCCGGCAGCGGACAGGGGCGCCCTGTCGCCCTACGGCTTCTCGGAGGCGCAGCGCATGACCGTGCGCGTACGCAATGTGGGCTGCTCGGGGCTGTCCACGGGCACCGGCTTCGCGGTCAATGCCAACACCCTGGTGACCAACCGTCACGTGGTGGAGAACTCGCGCGACATTCAGATCACCACCTATGACGGGCGCACCATACAGGTCACGGCGGCCGCGGTGACCACCGTGGCGGACATCGCCATCGTCACCACCGAGGCGGCCATGAACGTCCACGCCCGCCTGGCCACCAACGACCCGGTGGAAGGCGACGCGATCACCGTGGTGGGATTCCCCGGGGGCGGGAAGCTCACCACCACCTCCGGTGTGGTGCTGGGAGCCACCTCCGACCCCATCGGGTCCGCGATGGGCTCGGTGGTGGCCACCACAGCGCTCGTGGAACGGGGTTCGTCCGGATCACCCGTGCTCAACGCCGAAGGCAAGGTCGTGGGCGTCATCTACGCCAAGAACGATGCCGAACAGAGTTTCATGGTCCCCGTCTCCTTGCTGCGCACGCTGCTCGAGCAGGACGGACTCCTGAGCCCCGAACCCCACTCCTGCCCGTCCATCAGTCCCAACCCGGCCATTCCCGGCCTGCCCGCGGTCGCGCCTACCGGCGGACCCTCTGCCGCCTAGGAGAAAGCATGACGGAACCCACCGGCGACGCGGGGCAGCCGCCCCTGAATCCCGTCCCGCCACTGATTCCCGTCCCGCCACTGCCCACGGACACGCCACTGCCCGTGATCCCCGCCCCGCAGGAGCCGGTGGCCATGCCCGAGACACCCACACCCGAGACACCGGCAGAAGCCCCGATGGCGGCTCCCGAACCCGGCTACGCCGCTCCTGCCGCCCTTGGACATGCCGCGCCGGAGATCCACGCCGCGCCCGCACAAGGCACACCTGCCTACTCCCCCTCCGGCTACGCCGCACCGGAGGCTCAGGCCACGCCCGCCTACGGCACACCCGCCTACGGCACGCCAACAGCGCAGTACGTCGCGCAGGTCCCCGAGAGTCCCGCGCCCGCACCCCGTCGCAAGCGCCGCTGGGTGGCGGCCACCCTCATCACCCTCGCGATCCTGGGCCTCCTGGGCTTGGCGGGCCTGAGCACCTACCTGATCTATGGGATCAACGACTGGCGCACCTATGCCGCCGACGTGGAGACCAGCCTGGAGTCCGTGCGCAAGACCGCGGCCGTGGACCGCGCGGACCGCAAGGCCGCCGAGGAGCGCATCGCCACCCTTGAGGAGCAGGTCGCGAACGCGACCGCCCGCATCACCGAACTGGCCAACGAGGAAGCCAACGCGCTCGACAGCCACGACATCCTCAAGACCTATGTCGACGCCATGATCGAATGCGCGGACGCCCGCCAGGAACTCATCGATGTGCTCACCAGCTCCTCGCTGTACTACCCGGGCAAGACGAACTCCCAGGTGGAGAGGGAGTACACCGAGTACTGCGACGCCATTGTCGACGACTACGAGACCTACCTGGCAGGGAAGTAACATGCCTCTCCTTGGCGCCCTCCCCTGGCGCACGCGGACTCTGCTGGCCGGAACGGGCCTGGCCGCCACGATGCTCGTCGCTTGCGGTCCCATTCCCCCGCTTGCGCCGGACACCCTGCCCCCCACCGGGATCCCCGACCTCGACCCCGACCACGACTACTCCGGGGTGGACACCATCGACGGCTTCACGGCCCAGCAGCATGCCTCGGTGCGCCTGCGCGTGCGCTCCTGCGACGGCTGGAGCAACGGCTCCGGATTCATCCTCGACGAGGCCACGGTGGTCACCAACGCTCACGTGATCGAAGACGCGCTGTGGATCGAGGTGACCACCTATGACGGCCACGACTTCACGGCTCTGAGTTCGCAGTTGGCACCCGTCGCGGATCTCGGACTCGTGCACCTCGATGCGGTGTTCACCGAGTTCGTGACGCTCTCCGACCGGGAACTGGAACTGGGAGACGCCGTGCAGGTGGTCGGCTACCCCGAAGGTCAGCAGCTCACCGTGGAGACGGGCACCTACGAGGGCACGTCCGAGGACTACGTGGGCGACACCGGGCAGAGGGTCCACAGTTTCAACGCCTACACGCTTCCTGGCAACTCGGGTTCCCCGATCTACGACGCCGACGGTCACGTGGTGTCCGTGCTCTACGCCTCCGACACCGTCGAGTGGAGTGGAGGGTGGCCCATCAGGTGGCTCAAGGAACTCCTGGACAACCCCTCGGACTGGGAGCCCAACACTCCCTCCTGCGACGCGTGACCTACGCCTGAAGCAGCCGCACCTCGAGGCTGTCGACCCGCTGGGCGATGACCTCGGAGCCGGCGAGGATCTGCTGCACCCGTTCCAGGAGCGTCTCAAGCTCGGGCCGGGTCAGGCCAGCCTCCAGGTGAAGCACCACGGCGAGTTCCGCCTGGGTACCAGGAACGGCATCGGCGTCCACCACCGCCTCACCTGCCGCGCAGACGAGCGCCACCGCCTCGCGCACCTGAGTATCCACCCTGCCGTCGGGCCCCACGGCGGGGCGCCAGAGTTCCCCCTTGCCGAGTGCCCACACGGCGGGGCGAGGAATCACCACGGTCTCGCGCGTGGGGTTGAGCAGCAGCGTGGCCCAGTCCTCGGCCACGGCGGCGAGCGCGGCGCGCGGTCCCTCAGCCGGAATGGGACGCGCCTGGGGGTTCCACGCTGCCATCGCGCCCACGTCGGTGAAGATCGGCAGCGCGCTGCGGCCATCGGGAAGCTCGACCGCCACCACTCCCGTGGAGGCCACGTGATCCTGCTCCAGACCGTGCTTGCCGAGGTGGCGCTGCTCGCCCACGGCCAAGACCGGCACCAGGACGCGCGCGTAGGCGAGCGCCTCGACCACCTCACTCAAGTGGGCATGACCGTTGCCGTAGCGAATGAGCGCCTGAGCCAGGCGTGGGTCCGCACTGCCGTCGTCATCGGCGAAGATCGACTCGGGAATGCTCTTGCCGCCTGGCTGCCCCGCAGCGGGCGAGCCGTCCCCGGAGTCCGTGGAGCGCGCGCCGTCCATAGGTCCGATGCTATGGCCTGCCGGCGACATCGAGCGCCTGGGGCAGCGTGAAGTTGCCGTGGTAGAGCGCCTTGCCCACGATCGCCCCCTCGACGCCGAGCGGGGTGAGCGAGCGGATGGCGGCGATGTCATCGAGCGAGCTGACCCCACCCGAGGCCACCACCGGGGCCGATGTCGCCGCGCACATCTCGCGTAGCAGCTCCAGGTTGGGTCCCGTCAGCATGCCGTCCTTCTTCACGTCGGTGACCACATACCGGGCACAGCCCTCGGCATCGAGGCGGGCGAGCACCTCCCATAGGTCGCCGCCGTCCTCGGTCCAGCCGCGGGCGGCGAGCGTGGTGCCGCGCACGTCCAGGCCCACGGCGACACGCTCACCGAAGCGGGCGATCGCCGATGCCGTCCACTCCGGGTTCTCCAGGGCGGCGGTCCCCAGGTTGACGCGCGCGCAACCCGTGGCCATGGCCCGCTCGAGCGAGGCATCGTCGCGAATGCCGCCGCTCATCTCGACCTTGACCCGCCCCTCGACCTCACGCACCACCTGGGCCAGGAGGTCGGCGTTGGAGCCGCGCCCGAAGGCGGCGTCGAGATCCACCAGGTGGATCCACTCCGCGCCACCCTCGACCCAGTCCAGCGCCGCGGTGAGCGGATCCCCATAGGAGGTCTCCGAGCCCGCCTCGCCCTGGGTCAGGCGCACCGCCTGGCCGTCGGCCACGTCCACGGCGGGCAGAAGCTCAAGGCGGGGCAGGGCAGGGCTGGTCGGGTTGGGGCTGGTCGGGTTGGGGCTGGTCGGGTTGGGGCTGGTCGGTTCAGCGCTGGTCGGATTGGGGCTGGTCATGATCTCGCTTTCACGGGCGTCTCAGGCATACAGGCGGGTCTGCGGGCGCGCACAGGCGCCTCATCGGAGTCAAGCGTAGCGACCCGTGCTCCTGCGGCCGGTCGCCGCTGTGTTCCGGCGCTTCTGGCACCACCACGGGCCTTCGCCACCTGCGCGGTGCTCCTGGACCTCGCGTGCCTCCGGAAACAGCCTGACGTCTCTGGAAACAGCCTGCGCCTCTGGGAATGACCTGCACATCGAGAACAGCCGGGGACTCTGTGACGTCTCATGTTCCCCCTGCTCAGGCCCATACCCCCCCTAGCATGGGTGTAGCACAGCCCACACAGACGGGGCCGAGCACGGCACCGAGCGAGGAGCATCATGGCACGTGAGACCCTGGCCGATCTGCGGGCCCGCATCCAAGAGCTCGAGGCCGAGAATCGACGCCTGGCCGCGAATCTGGCCGCGCCGACCCCCACATCCGCACCCACGCCCACGTCGGCACCCCGCCCGCGGTGGGGGCGGACCGTGCTCGCTGGCTTTCTGATCGTCATCGGGCTGTTCCTGACGCCGGTGGCAGCCGTCGCGCAGTTCGGCCATGCGACTCTGACAGACACCGAGGCGTTCGTCACAGCCTTCGCTCCGCTGGCACAGGACCCCGCAGTCCAGGCTGCGGTGACGGAGCGCATCTCACAGGCGATCGAGGAGAGCATCGGCCTGGAGGACCTGGTCACGGGCCTCATCGCGGACCTGCAGACCCTCGACATCTCCCCGCAGGCCCAACGAGCCCTGGGGCTGCTGGAAGCCCCCACCGTGGAGGGGCTCCGCACCCTCATCACCAACCTGGTGGCGAAGGTGGTGCAGTCCGATGCCTTTGCCCAGGTCTGGCGCGAATCATTGCGCGTCAGCCACTCTCAACTCAACGCGGCACTGAGCGGTGACATCGCCGTCCTGGAACTTCACGGCGACACCGTGGCACTCCAGTTGGGGCCCGTCATCGCGATGGTCAGGCAGCAGTTGATCGACGCCGGCCTGCGGCTCGCCACGTTGATTCCCGCTGACCTCACCGTCAGCATCCCGATTGCCGAGATCAGCGGGCTGGGCCGCGTGCACGTGGCGTACTCGCTGATCACCGCCGTGGGGACCTGGCTGCCCGTGCTGGTGACGGCACTGCTCGCGGGCGGGGTGCTCCTGGCCGTTGACCGACGCCGGGCGGCCCTGGGCGTGGGTGTCACCGTGGCAGTGCTGGGCGGCCTGCTCGGCGTGGGGGTCGCGGTGGGGCGTCTCTTCACGGTCGCTTCCGGCGCGCTGCCCGCCGACGCGCTCGGTGCCATCTTCGATGCGGCGGTCGCCCCGCTGGTGGCCACCCTTGTCGCGTTGAGTGCGCTGGGCCTGCTGGTCGCGCTCCTGGCCTGGCTGCAGGGCGACCACGCACCAGCAATCCGGCTACGCAGCCGATACCAGGCCTCCACCGGTGGCGCACGCGCATCGCTCGCCTCTTCCGGGTTCTCCACCGGCGGCCTGGGCCGCGCGCTGGAACGCGGCCACCGGATCCTGCCCTGGGTGCTGGCCGTCGGAACCGCCATCGTGCTCCTGAGCGTCCGCCCCCTGGACCTGTGGCTACTTGCGGGCGTAGTGCTTGTCAGCGCCGCGGTGACCGTTGCGGTGGAGTTGCTGCGAACGCCTGTGGCGCGAGCCTAGGCACCCTCCCCGGTCGGTGCAGTCCTGTCTCAGCGCAGTCCGGTTTCAGCACAGCCCGGCTCAGCGCAGGCCCACCTCCGCAAGCTGCCCGGCCGGCCACGCGGTGTTGGAGTAGAACTCGATCCGCAGCACCCGCACCTCGACCTGCCCGCCAAGCGCAATGATCGCGGTGTTGCCGTGCTCGGGATCGAAGACCGCGTCCACTGCTTCGACCACGGGCCTGAGTTCGCCGTCGGCCCCTGCGATGAGCACGGTGATCTGCTGCGTCCTGGTCTCCCATGCGGTGGCCGGGGGCAGGGCCAGGAGTAGTTCCTGGGCCGTCTGCGGCGCGTCGAGCGTGAACTCGATCCACTGCGGGAACTCGCCGTCGCTCTCCCAGTAGGTGTTGGGGTTGCCGTCGTTGGCGGCTACCGGGGCGAAGCCGGGCAGTGCCGTGCTCGCCTCCGTCTCGGCGACGAGCTTGGGCCCGGTGGTGGAAGGAGCCGTCTCGTCCACGACGGGTGCGTGGGTGAGGTCGGGAAGCCCCTCGTCGATCTCCCCCACCGGCTCGGTCGCATCGGCCCCCGTGGTCGAATCCCACAGGCGCCCTGCCGTGGCGATGTGGGTGTCGCAGTAGCGGGTATCCCATCCCGCGTTCCCGCCCAGGTCCTCGATCACGAACAACTGGTCGGTCACGCAGGTGAACAGCCCCGCAGGCCCCGCCACATGAGTGGCGGTGACATCGCGGAACGACGCACCTCCCTCGGACTGGATCTGGATGGCGAAGGTCCCGGTGCCCTTGATCCTCACGTTCTCGAAGTGGATGTTCGTGATCGCGCTGTTGATGAGGTGAATGGCCTCGAAGCTGCTGTCGTAGAGGTTGACGTCCTTCACGCTGATCTCGGCGGTCAGGGGCGCTTCCCTGGCGTCGAACCAGATCGCACCGACGCCCACCTGCCAGTTGCGATCCCAGACGCCTCCCCTGAGAACGGTGTTCTCGTGAATGAGGAACGTTCCCTCGGCGGGGACTGCGCCAAAGCGGTTGCCGACGTGGATGCCACCGCCCTCCGCGAGCGTGTCCGCCACGAGATTGCCCTGCACCGTGATGTCTCGGCCGCCGTAGATCGCGATGCCATTGGCGAGGATCGGCGCCACCACCGTGTTGTTCAGGAAGGTGTTGCCGGCATTCTGGTCCCGATCCGCCCACATGGCCAGGCCGTCGTCGCCGGAATTGCGCACAAAGGTGTTCTCCACGGAACTGTTCGTCACGCCGCGGTGGAAGTTCACCCCGTCGGCGGTCTGGTCGAGGATGCGGGTGTCGACAATCCTGAGATTGTCGAAGGGGCCGTCCACCCAGATGCCCACCTTGGTGCGCTGTAGCCACAGGTTGGAGATGAGGGAGTCCTGGAGCGCCCCGCCGATGGCGTTGACCTGCTCGCTGTCCACGCGCGCTCGCACCTCGCCGATGATCGCGAAGTCATGCAGTTCGACGTTGCGGCTCGGCCCGCCCTCGGTGACGTATTTCCCGTAGACCCCCACACCGTCCCCGGTGAGCACCGTGTGCCACGGACCGGCGCCCTGGAGCGTGACGTTGTCCACGATGATGTGGCGGGAGACGCGGAAGGTGCCCTCGGGAATCCACACCACCCCGGATCCCGCACGGGCGGCGGCGATGGCCCTGTCAAAGGCATCGGCGGATTCGATGGCGCCGGTGGGGTCGGCCCCGAAGTCGAGGACGGAGACCGAACCTTCCGGCTGCTGGGCAGGAGGCGCGACCAGTTCGAAGTCGGCGAGGTCGACGGTGTAGTGGTCGGCGCCGGCGCCGGGCTCTACCCGGACCACGGTCCCGGCCGGAAGCTGAGCGCCCAGCAGGGCCCGGCTCTCGGCGTAGAAGTGGTGAGGGTTGCCGTCCGCGGAGTTGTTGGTGAAGGGGTACTGCCCGTAGAACCAGCTGTAGCGCGAGGTCGCCTCGACCTCGACCGGATCGAGGCCGGCCGCGGTGACCCGCAGCACGCCATCCTGGCCGTCGGGGACGCTCGCGCGGATGACGATGGAGTTGGCGGGCTCGGTGAGGCGGAACTCGATGTATTCGCCCTCGACAAGGCGGACGGCCTTTCTGCCCGAGGCCTCCGAGGCGAGCGTGCCCGGCCTGCGGCTCGGTCCGATGACGGTCCCGGTGTGGTGCGCGTTCTCCGCCTCGAACTCGACGAAGGGAACCTGGGCACCGCGGCCCTCGCTGAGCGACAGCGGGCTTCCCGCGCGGGTGGGTGAGCCGTAGTCGGTGCGATGCAGTTGCGTGGCCACGATGAGTCCTCCCGCGGCGAGAATAGCAAGACCCAAGGCCGCGATCAGGATGCGGTTCCTGGTGAACGGGTGGCGCGCTGTCGTGGTCATCTGATCACTCCCCATTGAGTCGTCGGCGTGACGACGTCCGGGAACGCCGTCGTATCGACAGTAGCGAACACCACAGATTCACGCAAGATTTCGACTGTTACTAAGCAACTTTCTCACTAAACAGGGTGCTCGAAACGCCAACGGCGCCCGGCCCGGGTGGAGATGATCACCTGGACCGGGCGCCGAGCGCCCGAGGCACGAGTCCTCAGTCAGCCATCGAGCCCTCAGAACTCGAAGTTGGCGAACAGGAGGGAGGCCGCGGCCAGCGCGATGGCGATGTTGAACACCGTCGCCACGCCGAACGTCGTGTGCGGTTTCTGACGAGGCGCGGCGGACTGTGGACGGCGGACTGTGGACGGCGGACGGCGCCCCGCCCCGCCCCGCCCCGCCCCGCCCCTACAGGGTGGAGACCCAGTTGCGCAGCAGGTGCAGACCCGCCTCGCCGGACTTCTCTGGGTGGAACTGGGTGGCGCTGAGCGGCCCGTTCTCCACGGCGGCCACAAAGCGATCTGCGCCCTCTCCTTCGCCGGCCACGGACCAGGTGACCAGCGGCGGCGCCAAGCGCCCCGTGTCCTCGGTCGTCCCCAGCGGGAAGACGCGCGCGGCATAGGAGTGGACAAAGTAGAAGTGCTCGTCCTCGAGTCCCTCGAACAGACGCGTGCCCTGCGGCACCTCGACCCGCGCCCAGCCCATGTTGGGCACCACCGGCGACTCCAGGAGTTCGACCCTGCCCGGCCACTGCCCCAGACCCTGGGAGGTCACGCCGTGCTCCACCCCCGACTCGAACATGACCTGGTGCCCCACGCAGATGCCCAGCACGGGACGTCCGCCCGCAAGACGCCTGCCGATGATCTGGTCGCCCCGAGCTTCACGCAGGCCCGTCATCACGGCCTCGAAGGCGCCCACACCGGGGACCACGAGGCCGTCGGCGCTCATGGCGACGTCGGGGTCGCGCGTGAGGTCCACGCGCGCGCCCACATGCTCGAGCGCGCGCATCGCGGAGCGCACATTGCCGAAGCCGTAGTCGAAGACGCACACACGGGGGAAAGTCACGGGGAAAGTCTAGGCGG
>CAZFEH010000016.1:28528-38849 GCA_964517615.1 uncultured Demequinaceae bacterium | reverse complement strand
ACCCCTCCTCACTCACAGCATCGCTGCGAAGCGCGGCGGCTCCCAGCCCCGCTGGGCATATCCACGCACCATCGCCTCGGCCAGGCGCGCCACGCTGTCCCGCCGTACCAGGGCCACGATCGCTCCTCCTCGGCCCCAGCCCAGCAGGTGCGCCCCCAGCGCACCCGCGTCCAGCGCGAGGTCCACGGTGACATCCAGCACGTGCGAGCCCAGGTCGAACTGCCGCGACAGCGACAGGTGCGACTGGTACAGCTCCTCGCCCACCACCCGGAAACGCTCCGACGCAGGCCCCGTGCCTGAGAGTTCGCCCGCGACGGTGCGCACCCGCTCGTTCTCGGACAGCACGTGACGCGCGCGGTCCTGGAGCACGGCACTGCTCAATGCTCCCAACTGGCCCCACGGGTCGGGCAGGTCCTCGAGATCCCGCAGGGTCGCGACTCCCAGTTCTTGGGCCGCCTGCGCGCACTCCCGCCTGCGGTTGCGGGATACCTCGGTGTTGGACGGCGGCCGCGCCTGGGTGTCGATGATGAGCAGGGTGAGCCCGTAGTCGGGCAGATACAAGGGGGTGTCCTGCGAGGTGGGCGGATTGGTGCGAAAGTCCAGTCGTAGCGCCTCGCCAGGCAGGCAGCTCAGGCACGTGTGCAGGTCCAGCCCGCCCGAGGGTGCCCCGCCGTCACGGGGTCCCACAAAGGCAGCCTCGCCATCGACGCACGCCGCAGCCAGTTCCGCCCGCCCCGTGCGAGTGTCCAGACCCAGGCCCCACAGCGCACTGACGCCGAGAGCCACCGCGGCGCTCTTGGCCGCGGACGACGCCATGCCCATGCGGTGGGGCACGCATGACGTGAGCGCCATGTCGAACCCTGGTCCCGCATAGCCGCGCTCCTGCAGCGCCCACAGCACAGCGACGATGCGCCGCGCCCAGCCGGAGGTGCCATTCGGACGCAGCGTGCCCAGATCCGCCTTCCACGAGGTGGCGCCCTCATGCTCGCCGGTGGGATCGAACGCCACCCGCACCCGGGAGTCGGAGCGCGGCCTGGCCGCCAGGTAAGTGCGGTGGCTCAGCAGGGTCGCCAGGGCCAGGCCGTGGTTGTAGTCGGTGTGGTCGCCGATGAGGCTGACCATGCCGGGTGCCGAGAGCACGACATGCGGCTCCGTGCCAAAGACGTCGCGGAAGTGGGCGCGGGCACGCTCCTCACCGGCGGCCTCCTCCCACGGGATGACCCAGGTGGCCGATGCGGGTGCTGGCGCCTGCGGCATGCTCCCATCGTGGCACAGGACGCTCCTGTGCGCAGGAGGGAGATCCGCAGACTACGCGACGGTCACGCCGAGCGAACGCCCGGCCAGGCCGCGCTGGCGCCGCCCCAACACGGCGGCGATCCCGGTCAGCGCCGACGCGGCATCGGACGCGGGATCGGACAGCACCACCGGGGTGCCTCCGTCTCCTGCCTCACGTGCCTTCATGTCGAGCGGCACCTGCCCCAGGAGCGGGACCTCCTTGCCCAGAGCCGAGGTGAGGCGATCGGCGACGGCCTGTCCGCCCCCTTGGCCGAACAGATGCAGGCGCGAACCGTCCGGCTGCACCAGCCAGGACATGTTCTCGATCACACCTGCCACGGACTGCGAAGTCTGGGTGGCGATGGCGCCGGCGCGCTCGGCCACCTCGGCGGCCGCGGTCTGCGGGGTCGTGACAACGACGATCTCCGCGTGGGGGAGTAGTTGGGCGACGGAGATCGCCGTGTCGCCCGTGCCCGGGGGCAGGTCGAGCAGCAGCACATCCAGGTCACCCCAGAACACGTCGGCGAGAAACTGCTCCAGCGCGCGGTGGAGCATCGGCCCGCGCCACACCACAGGCTGACCAGGTGCCACGAACATGCCGATGGACACGGCCTTGACCTCGTGGGCGATGGGCGGCAGGAGCATGTCGTCCAGGCGCGTGGGCTGCCCCTTGACCCCCAGCATCGTGGGAATGGAGAAGCCGAAGATGTCTGCGTCCAGCACGCCCACCTTGAGGCCCTGGGCGGCCATCGCCACCGCGAGGTTCACCGTCACGGTGGACTTGCCCACACCGCCCTTGCCCGAGGCGATCGCATAGACGCGGGTGAGGTTGCCTGGCTGGGTGAAGGGAATCACCGCGGCCGGCTTGCCGCCGCGCAGGTGCGAGCGCAGGTTCTCGCGCTGCACATCCGACATCACACCGAGCTCGACCCGCACGTTCTCCACGCCGGAGACGGTCCGGGCGGCCGCCTCGACATCGGACACGATGCGCTCGCGCATGGGACAGCCCTGGGTGGTCAGGTCGATGCCGACGATCGCGAGCGCACCCTCCACCGCGACCGACCGCACCATGCCGATCTCGGTGATGGGGCGGCGGATCTCAGGGTCGATCACCGTGGCGAGGGCAGCCTCGATCTGCTCGGTGGTAGGCATGTCATCCATCGTAGGTGCCCGTGCCGAGGCCAGATTCCCCAGCGGCGGCGCCTCGCACGCGCTCGTGTCGGTTCGGGTGCCAACGAGGGCAGCCACGACACAAAGGAGAAGGTGTTGGCAGACACACCCCCCGACGGCCTCAACACGGGCCTCAACTACAACAACCCGAACGCCCAGCAGGGTGCCTTCGAGGCACCTCAGGCTGTCACGGCCGCCCAGCCGGTGGGGATCGAATAGCCTGAAGCCAGCAGTCTCGGCAAGGGTCTGCTCATCGGCCTTGGACTGGGCGCAGCTGTCACAGCGGTGTATGTGTTGATCGCCATTCTCGCCGATAGGGAGAGTGCGTGGCTCGCCATCCTCATCGGCCTCGCCGTGGGCTTCGGTTTCTCCAAGTTCGGCCGGACACGGGGCGTGGTGCCCGGTGTGCTCGCGGCCTTGGTCACGCTCGCCCTGTTCCTGGTGGCCATTGTGGTGATCATCGCGGGCTACCTCTCCAAGGAGTTGGGCGCGTCGTTCGGTGAGGCACTGAGCTTTGTGCTGGAGAACTTCAGCCTGTCGATGGAGGCTTACTTCAGTGACCCACTGAGCTACGTCTTTGTGGCGGGTGCCACCATTGTCGCGTTCTTCCAGGGCGCGGGACTGGCCGCAAGGAAGATCGGCTAGCGCTCCTAGCGCGCGTCGCCCTTGCGCGATGAAGAGCGGCGGGGTTCCTGCGGGGACTCCGCCGCTTCGTCGTCCTCGGAGCGCAGTTCCTCCAGCAAGGCGCGCAGCTCCGAGCGCACGAAGTCGCGCGTGGCGGTCTCGTTGACGGCCTGCCTCAGCGCGGCGACCTCGCGGGCCAGATACTCCGTGTCCGCCAGCGAACGCTCCGCCCGCTGGCGATCCTGCTCCGCGGCCACGCGGTCGCGGTCCGCCTGCCGGTTCTGCGCGAGCAGGATCAGCGGCGCCGCGTAGGAGGCCTGGAGCGACAGCATCAGGGTGAGTAGCGTGAACCCGAACTCGGCGGAGTCGAACTGCAACTTGGTTGGACCCCACACGTTCCAGCTGAGCCAGACCACGCAGAACACCGTGAGCCACAGGATGAAGCTGGGGGTGCCCAGGAACCGGGCGATCGACTCCGCCCACGCGCCGCTGCGGTCGCCCGAACCTCTCGCGCCGTGGGAACGACGCCAGGGGAAGCGTGACTTCTCGCCCTTGGGGCGGTCGAAACGGGTGTCAGCCACGGTCGTCTCCCGTCGCCTCGTCCACGGTCACGGCATCGGAGTCGGTGCCCTTGGTGCCGTGGCTGTCGCCGCGCTCGCGCCAGTCGCTGGGCAGCAGGTGGTCCAGCACGTCATCGATGGAGATGGCGCCCAGGAGGTGTCCCTCGGGATCGACCACGGGCAACGCCAGAATGTCGTAGGCCGCCATGCGACGTGACACCTCGGCCAGGTGCTCGCTGGGACCCAGGGGCGCGATGGCGGTGTCGACATAGCCGCCGATGGACTCATGCGGGGCCTCGCGCAGCAGCCGCTGAAGGTGGACGAGGCCGAGGTAGGTGCCGGTGGGCGTCTCCAGCGGGGGGCGCACCACGAAGACCATCGAGGCGAGGGCGGGCGCGAACTCGCGCCGGCGCACGAGCGCCAGGCATGTGGCGACCGTGGTCTCGGGACCCACGATGACGGGCTCCGTGGTCATCAGACCACCGGCGGTGTCGTCGTCGTAGCCCATGAGCTGGCGGACCTGGCGGGCATCCTCGGGCTCCATCAGGTCGAGGAGTTCCTCGGCTTCGAGAACGGGCAGGTCGCCCAGCAGGTCGGCGGCGTCGTCGGGTTCCATCGCCTCGAGCACGTCGGCGGCGCGTTCGCGGCGCAGGGTGCTCAGCAGGGCGATCTGGTCCTCCTCAGGAAGCTCCTCCAGCACATCGGCCAGGCGCTCGTCGTCCAGCGCAGCCGCGATCTCGGCCGAACGCGACGGGGACATCTCCATGAGCGCGGCCGCGAGGTCTGCCGGCTTGTAGTCCGCGAAGGACTGGATGACGAGCGCGGCGCCCTGATTCTGGCCGCGCCGCGTCAGGCCGGTCACGGCATCGACGCCCACCACGAGGGCCTCGCCGCGACGGGAGAATCCGAGCACGCCCCGGCGGCGCTCGGCCTTGCGCACGTACAGCTTGGTGACCACCCAGGTGCGGTCGCGACGACGCTCGATGGCGATGTCCTCGACGTAGGCCTTGATGCGGCCCTCCTTGATGGTCACGGAGCGTTCGAAGAGCTCCGCGACGGCAAGGGACTCCGAGGCGCGCGCCTGGAAGCGGCGCAGGTTGACCACCCCGGTGCAGATGACCTGGCCGGCGGCGATGGAGGTGACGCGCGTGAGGGGCATGAACACACGCCGACGCCCGGGGACCTCCACCACGAGGCCCACGGCATGGGGGGCGTTGCCGGCCCCACGCATCAGCAGAACGACGTCGCGGACGCGGCCCACGGGATCGCCCAGGGGGTCGAAGACCGTGGTGCCGACAAGGCGCGCCACGTAGACGCGTTCCGAGGGACCGCTCATGGGGTCCAGCCTAGGGCGGCGGGCCCGCTTTACGGCGCAGAAGTGCGGCGTGGACCCCAGGAGTGTCTCGGGCCGATGCGCGGGCGACTAGTGGGAACGGCTCGCCACCCCGAGGGACACGAGGCCCGTCCAGCCGGCGGCGGTGAAGGGTGCTTGGGGGAAGGTCGCCAGGATGAGCGAGTAGGCGAGCGCCTCTGCTCGGGCGCGGTTGAACAGCGGCACCTCGATCGCGCCGTAGCCCTGGATGAGGGCATCCCAGTGGGAGACCGGGAGGAGGGCCATCGCCTGGCCCAGGTCCGCGGCCGGATCGCCGGCGGCGGCGTGGACCCAGTCCACGATCCCGGCGAGCCGTCCACCGCGGGTGATCACATTGCCGCAGTGCAGGTCCAGGTGGGTCCACGTGGCGCTGCCCCGGGGGGTGGCCGCGCCGCGCTCGTACATGGCCAGGGCGGCCTCCGTGTCGAGCCGCCAGGCGGTGCCCTGGGCCAGCTGGTGGAGGGTCTCAAGACGCTTGGCGGCACGCGCGCCCCGCTGCAGCAGACTCGTGGAGCGCTGCGCGTTGCGGGGAGCCTCAGGTGGGGCGGGGGCGTGCAGGGCGCGCAGTGCGCGGCCCAGATCGTGGGCTCCCACGGCGCTGAGGGGGGCTTCATGCACCGAGTGCCCCTCGATCCAGTGGACCACGGACCAGGGCCACGGGAAGATGTCGGTGGGGTGACCCACGCGCACGGGGACCGGCGCCCGGAACGGCCATGCCCCGGCGATGCGCGGGAGCCAGGTGAGTTCCGTCGCCTGCATGTCGGCGGCGGCCTGGTGACGGGGAAGGCGCACCGCCCAGGCTGTTCCGAGGCGCCACGTCACACAGTCGGACCCCTCGTACTGGTCGCCGAGCGCGAATTGCTGCGCCTCGGGAAACTGTGAATCGATAAGCGTGCGCACTAGGGAGGAGTCGATCACGACCTCAGCCGCGGGCGCTGCATGGAGCGCAACCACGAGGTAAGGGTAGGGGAATTTTTACCCCAGGGGAAGGGTCTCTTGGTCTACATCTGACCGGCCGATGGTGTCCGGTGCGCGTTATCAAAACTGGCACCAGTGAACGCGGGCCACTTGTGGCAATACTGGCACTAGATCCGCGGTGCCACTTCGGGCATCCTGGACCCATGCGCACCACGGCGGAACAACTCACCGATGTGCTCGACCACTGGCAGACCGGCACCGGCCCCCTCTACCTCCAGTTGGCCAACGCCATCATCTCGCTCGCCGAGGCCGGCTCGCTCGACCACGGCTCCCGCATGCCCTCGGAGCGCGCGCTCGCGCAGCACCTGCACCTGTCACGCAACACCGTGACGGCGGCCTACCAGCAGCTGCGGGACCAAGGCTGGCTCGAGGTGCGTCCCGGAGCGGCGCCCCGGCTCGGCTCTCAGTCGCGTGGCGTGCTCGCACTCAGCGCCCAGGAGCGCTTCCAGCGCATCCTCACCGGCCAGTACGAGCCGCTCGTGGCCTTCAACACCGCCTCGCCTCCCGCCGCTCCCGCGGTGATCCGAGCCATCGATCACCCCACCGAGTTCCTGGGCGAGTCGGCGGTTCACGGCAACGGCTACGCGGCGCTCGGCGAGCGCGAGTTGGTGATCGCCGTGACCGATCATCTGCGCTCCCAGGGCATTCCCGCACGGCCCGACGAGGTGGTCATCACCGCCGGCGCGCAACAGGCCGTCTGGCTCGCCGTGACGATGCTCGCCGGGCCCAGCGCGCCCGTCGCCCTGGAGACGCTCACCTATCCCGGCGTCTTCGACGCGATCGCCGCCGTGGGCTCGCGGCCCATCGCGCTGCCCATGACGGCCCGCGGCCTCGACGCCTACGGCGCGGTCAAGCTGCTGCGCGCGTCGCGGGCCGCCGTCGCCTACGTCACCACGTTCCACAACCCCACCGGCACCGCGCTTGCTCCCGAGGATGCGCAGGAGTTCCTGAGCGGCGCCAAGGCGGCGGGCACCACCGTGATCGACGACCGCACCATCGCCGAACTGACCCTCGACGGCTACGTCCGTCCCCCCTTCGCGACCCTGGGCACGGGTGCCTCAGTCATCACCGTGGGAGGCATGTCCAAGGTGTTCTGGGGCGGGCTGCGCATCGGCTGGCTCCACACCAATGCCACGCTCGCCGCCCAGATACGGCATCGGCGCGCGGCCATCGACCTGGGCGCTCCCGCCTTTGTGCAGCGCATCAGCGCGAGGCTGCTGCGCGAGTTCCACGACGAGACGCTCGCGTGGCGCCTCGCGAGCCTGCGCGAATCCCTGGCGGCGGTGCACGAGGCCGTCGCCGAGCACGGCCTGGGCTGGGAGTTCGTGGAGCCCCTGGGCGGGCCGACGCTGTGGGTGCGCCTGCCCGAAGGCAACGCGGAGCGCTTCGCGGAGCGCTCCACGGCGGCGGGCGCTCCGGTGGCCCCGGGTGCGGCCTTCGAGGTGATGCCCGGGGCGGGGGCGCAGCACTTCCGGCTGCCCTTCTACCTGCCCCCCGAAGACATGAAACTCGGCATCAAGATGCTCGCGGAGCGTGCGGTGGGCGGCTGACGAGGACGCTCCCCGCGGGTTGAGGGGTGGAAGGGGAGCGGGGCTAGTCGCCCGGATCCCCCTCGACCACGGCATCGGCCTGTACTGCCACATCGGTCTGTACTGCCACATCGGTCTGCACTACCGCGTCGGCCTCGGCCGCGGCATCGGCCACCTCGGGAGACCCCGCATCGGCACCTCCCGGCGCATCGGGCGACACCCGGCGCGCCCGGATCCGCGTGGTGACCACATGGACGATCCACGCCGCCGCGAAGGCCCCAGCGAAGAGCAGCAGCGCCGCAACGGGGCTTTCCATGAGCTCGGGCCGGGTCACCATGACGGCGGCCAGGACCAGCATGGTGACGCCGGCGAAGAGCTTGAGCAGTTCGCCATGCTTGTCCTGGAGCTTGGTGGAGCGCATCGTGACGACCGCGAGCCCGAAGATGATGAGCTCGTCCAGCAGGAACGGGATCATGTAGGCGATGAACAGCAGGCCCGTCTGGGCGGTACCCACGCCATTGGCGTGCAGCATGCCGGTCCACAGCACGGGGAAGCCGGCGGTGCACGGCGTCTCTAGGAGCGAGACGCCCACGGCCAGCACGATGGTCGCCCCCAGTGCCGGCAGCAGCTTGTCGTGTCCCGCGGCATTGCGCATGCGCTGGTAGATGCCGGGCTTGGCCTTGTCGGGGATGGTGAAGGACAGGCCCTTCTTGAAGGCGAAGTAGTCCTTGACGGAGAAGACGCCGAACACGCCCGCAGTCAGTGCCACCACCCACTGGATCAGGCCCAGGTGCCCCACCACCGTGAGGGCCGAGTAGAACGCCGCCATGTACAGGCCGTACATCGCCGCGGTGACCACCAGGAAGGTGGAGCCGATGGCGACCACGCGCCGGCGCGAGCCGGTGCGCAGCACGATGGCCAGGAGGATCGACAGCACCCACAGCGAGCACGGATTCATGCCATCCACGAAGCCGATGATGAGCGTGGAGACCAGGAGCGACTGCTCCCCCAACGACACCTCGCCAAAGAGGGGGACGTCGATGACGATCGGCTGCGGCTTGCCCGTGCAGACCAGGGAATCATCGGAGCACGTGCCGGCACCCACGGTGCCGAAGACCCCCGCCGCCGGAGCGTCCCCGCGCGCGATGATCGCGAGCGCCGCGGCCATGTCCTGCTCGATGGGCGTGGTCCATCCGATCCACACCCGCTCGCCGATCACCACCGTGGGCACCGAGCTGGCCTCGAAGCCCAGGCGCTCGCCGGTGGCGATGAAGATGTCGCGGTTGGCCTGCGAGTTCCACACCTCGAAGCGCTCCGCCGTGAGGTCGGGATACTGGGTGAGGGCCTGCTCCAGCCACTGCTCCTGCCGCTCGCAGTTGGGGCAGCCGTCGCCCCAGAAGATGACGATGTCCGCGTCGGGGGCCGCGTCGGGGGTCGCCGCCGATGCCGTGGTGGTGGCGAGGACGGCCGCCGCCGTCGCGAGCAGGAGGGCGAGCGTTGCGACGGTGCGGCGGAGCACTCCCTTGGCGGTGTCGGTCACGGTCGCTCCTTGCTCGGCCTGCGCGGTTGGCATCAGGCTAAGCGGGTGCTGTCCCGGGACCTCGGGACTGTATACCTATAAGGAACGTGCCTACGGGATGCGTACCTCCAGGCCGTGCGCCCCCAGGATCATGTGCTCACAAGTCGCTGCGACCGGGCGAGGCAATGCGTATGCCGAGTGCGGCGCAGGCTTGCTTCATGCGGTGGTCGTAGGTGACCAGCTCTCTGACCTGAGGGCCCAACAGGTCGGCAGTGGCGACGTGGATCGCGTCGAGCGTGCGCAACCCGTGGCGTGCGCCCAGGTGTGCGGCGCGGTCCGCGATCCGCGGGGTCACGGCGAAGGCCAGCACGGCGATGGAGGGCGTCATCACCCAGCCGGGGGTAGCGGACACCTTCCCGGCATCGGCCGCGCCGTGGCGGAAGGCCGCGATGGTGGTCTCGGTGGCTGCGATGATGCTGGTGCGCGCCGGCAGGGGGCGGTGTTCAAGATGCCCCCTCAGTCTCTCGGACTCGGGTTCGTCCACCACCAACTTGAGCAAGGCGCTGGAGTCAAAGTAGCGGGTCACGGCTCGTCGTAGTAACTGTCGCGCTCTTCCTGGAGGTAGTCGCTCGCCGTCATCTCACCGGGCTTGGCCGCAGGGGCAGTGTGCCACGTGGGATCGAGCGGAGGAGGGTTCCACGGGTCGAGGCCCTGCGCCTCAAGGGCGACGACCATCTCGCGTTCCGGCGCAGAGATGGGCACCACCCGCGCCACGGGAATGCCATCGCGCGTGACCACCACGCCCTGGGGCATCCCGGTGAGTTCGTCCAGGACCCGGGCGGTCTCCCGCGAGAGGGTACGCATAGTGATCATGCTCATGTCAGACATGATAGACAGAGTGTCTGACACGAGCAAGGCTCGCTGTGTGGTGGCGCAGACCCTGCCCCGGACTGCCTCGATGATTGATTCCAGCCCAACTTGCCGGATCGTGCAATAGTGACGGTCCAGCATGCAGGCAGCCACCGCACAGACGGGGACTTTGAGGGCCATGCACGCTGGACCGTCACTTGTGCGCGCAGTGACGCGATGTGGGGTCCCGCATGAGCTGGCCCACATGGGGAGTCGAGTTCAGGACATGGTTGCTAAGAACCTGGTGGTTTTCAGCACTGAAGTCCTCAACTGCGAGCAGGGGCGCCTGATAGTGCAAGCAGTGGAGCCGGCCGGTGCGATGGAGTCGGCCCCCACCCCGCAGTCGGCCCCCACCCGCAGTCGGCCCCCACCCGCAGTCGGCCCC
>CAZFEH010000016.1:22705-28428 GCA_964517615.1 uncultured Demequinaceae bacterium | reverse complement strand
CCCGCAGTCGGCCCCTCCCATCCGCACAAAACAGTCAAAGTTCAGGCGAACTTTCACTGTTTCCTGCGGATCCGCAGAAAACGGCGAGGGGGTGGACTGTGGCGCAGACCCTGCCGCGGACCGCCTAGAGGTTGTCGAACCCGTCCTGGTCGAAGGCCACCCCGGCATCGGCCCAGATGCTCGACTCCACCCGCACGCGGCTCAGGAAGTCCTCCCACGCGCGCCCGGCCAGCGGCGTCCAGCCCACCTCCGCCGTGGCGACCACACGCGGCAGCACCAGGGTGGTGAGCGTGTCGAAGTCGTGCACGTACTCGCTCCACATGGTGGCCTCGACCCCCAGCACGGTCTCGGGAGCGAGGCCCTCGACGGCGCTGCGCGGATCCCAGTCGTACGCCTCGCGCAACGAGAACTCGGTATCCCAGTTCACGCCGATGCCCTGGCCGGGCCGGGCACTCATGTCCAGGTAGGCGCGGTTCGAGGGAGACAGGATCGAGCGCCGGCCCGCCGCGCTCTGCGCCGCGATCTCCGGCGGGTTCTTGCGGCGGTCCCACAGCTGCATGATCGCGTCCGCGGGCAGATCCGCGGCGGCGATCTCCTGCCAGCCCACCGGCACCTTCCCTACGGCGGTGATCGCTCCGATGGCATGCTCCACCAACTGCGCATAGTCCTCACCGGGAACCTGGTGCGCCTCGTCTCCGCCAAAGTGCAGGTAGCGGCCGGTGGTCAGTGTGGCGAGTTCCGCGAAGATCGCGGTGAGGAACGGCAGTGTCGCCGGGACATCGGTGTGGATGCGCGAGAAGCCCACCTCGACGCCCGTGTACACCGACGCCGCGGTGCCGTCCTTGGTGAGCTCGGGCAGAGCGTGGAGCGCCGCGTTAGTGTGCCCGGGCATGTCGATCTCAGGGACCACCGTGATGCCGCGCGCGGCGGCGGTGGCCTGAAGCGAGGCGAACTCGGCCTGGGTGAGGAAGCCGGCACGGCCCCCGTCCACCGCCGTGGGGCCGCTGAGCGCGGTGAGCGTCGGGAACACCGTGGACTCCAGACGCCACCCCTGGTCGTCGGTGAGGTGCAGGTGCAGCACGTTGAAGCGGTAGGCGGCCAAGAGGTCGACGAGCCGGTTCATCTCCGCCAGGGGGAAGAAGCTGCGCGCGATGTCCAGCGAGAACCCGCGCCACGCCAGATCGGGGGCATCGGTGACCGCGCCGAGGCTCATCGCCCACGTGCCGGCATCGGCCGGGGCGACGAGGCGGCGCAGCACGGCGATGCCGTGATGCCAGCCGCCCACACCGCTCGACGTGACGACCACCTCGTCCTCCGCGATGGCGAGGGCGTACTCCTGGCCCTCCACCTGGGCCGGTTCGAGATCGGTGGCGGGCCGGTCACCGGGGGTGGCGAAGCGGATCAGCAGGCCCTCGCCGGCGTCATGCTCCTGCGCCACCGGCAGGCCATAGACGGCGCCGAGGTGCTGGGCGAGCCGTTCGGCATGTGCGGCGTTGTCCGCGCCGATGCTCAGGTACAGGCGGTCGGGCGCGGGGCGCAGGTGCGGCGTGGGGGCGAGGTCCTGGTGACGCGGGAGCGGTGTGATCGACGACATGGAGCCATTGTCTCAACCCTGAGGGCCCTGCAGGCGCGCCATCCAGGCCTCGACCTCATCGGGGTCGCGCGGCAGGGCGGCGGACAGGTTCTCGTAGCCGTCCTTCGTGACGAGCACGTCATCCTCGATGCGCACCCCGATCCCGCGCAGTTCGGAGGGCACCAGCAGGTCGTTGTCCTTGAAGTACAGGCCCGGTTCGATGGTGAACACCATGCCCTCCTCCAGCACGCCCTCCAGGTAGAGCTCGCGCTTGGCCGCGGCACAGTCGTGCACGTCGAGCCCCAGGTGATGCGACGTCGAGTGCACCATCCAGCGGCGGAACAGCCCGGCATCGGGCTGTTCCGATTCGGGCACGATGCCCCACTCGCGCAGGCGCTTCTCGATGACCTCCATCGCGGCACGGTGCACATCGATGAACCTGGCGCCGGGCCGGGTCACGGCGAAACCCGCATCGGCGGCCTCGCGCACCACCTCATAGACCCGCCGCTGCGCTGGAGAGAACTGGCCGTCGATCGGGAAGGTGCGGGTGATGTCGGCCGTGTACAGGCTCTCCACCTCCACGCCTGCATCGAGCAGCAGCAGATCCCCGCGGCGCACCTGTCCGGTGTTGCGGATCCAGTGCAGCGTCGTGGCGTGGGCGCCTGCGGCGGCGATGGTCTCGTAGCCCACCGCATTGCCCTCCTCGCGGGCGTGGCCGTCGAAGGTCGCCTCGATCACGCGTTCGCCGCGCTTGTGCTCGATCGCGCGGGGCAGGTCCCGCACTACGCGCTCGAAGCCCGCGATGGTCGCGTCCACGGCATCGCGCAGCTGCTGGATCTCGAAGGCGTCTTTGACCATGCGCATCTCCGACAGCGCGCGGCGCACCGCTTTGGACGGCTGGCCCGTGACGCGCACCCCCGCAGGCAGTTCCTTCAAAGGCTTGGTGACGATGCCTGTCATGGCCGCGAACTCGGCAGGGCCGGGGCGGCGGCCTATCCAGAACTCGCCGGCGCGCGGGTCGGCGTAGAAGCCCTCGTCGCCCGGCCCGGCCGGGGGGATGACGTAGAGGGTGGCGTCATGTCCGGCATCGGCCGTGCGCGGCTCCATGATGAGCACGGCGCTCGGTTCGTGGTCGATCCCCAGGCCCGTGAGGTACGCGAAGTCGCTGTCGGGACGAAAGCGGTAGTCGGTGTCATTGGAGCGGACCTTGTAGTCCCCGGCCGGCACGACGATGCGCGTGCCGGGGAAGCGCGCGGACAGGCGATCCCTGCGCGCTGCGGCGAAGGGTGCGGCGGCGACGGCGGTGGTGGCGATGTCCTCCGCATCGCCCCAGCCGGTCGCGATGAAGCGCTTGAACTCCGCGCCATCGGGGCGGGTGGAGCGGGACTCGTTCTTGCTTAGGGGGGTCTCCTCGGTCACCGCACTATGGTCGCACGCGCGGTTCTCCCGCCGCGCCCGTGGGATGCTGGGGCGATGCGCATCGACCTGCATACGCACTCGACCGTGTCGGACGGGACCGAGCCGCCCGCGCACGTCATGCGCGCCGCCGCTGAGGCCGGTCTCGATGTCGTGGCGCTCACCGATCACGACTCCGTGGCGGGCTGGGATGAGGCCCAGGCCGCTGCCGACGCGCTGGGCCTGGACCTGGTGCCGGGCATCGAAGTGAGCTGCAAGGACGGCCCGGTGTCCATTCATCTGCTCGCCTACTGGCCCGCGGCGGATGATGCCGGACTGGCCGCCACGCTCGGCAACACCCGCGAGGCGCGGGTGGGCAGGGCGCAGCAGATCGTGGCGCGGCTCGCCGCGGACTATCCCGTCACGTGGGAGGACGTCCTGGAGCAGGTGGGGGAGGCCGCCACGGTGGGGCGTCCGCACATCGCCGACGCCCTGGTGGCCCGCGGCCTGTTCCCCGACCGCACCGCCGTGTTCGCCTCGGTGCTGGCCAACGACAGCCCCTACTACGTGCAGTACGGCGCGCCCGATGTGCGGGAGGTGATCCGCGCCGTCCGCGCGCAGGGCGCGGTGCCGGTGTTCGCGCATCCGGGCGCGAATGCGCGCGGCAGGATCGTGCCGGACCGGGTGGTCGAGGAACTCGTGGACGCGGGACTGGTGGGACTTGAGGTGGACCACCGCGACCACACCCCGCAGCAACGGGAGCGACTCGGGGCGCTCGCGGACCGCTGGGGGCTGGTGCGCACGGGGTCATCCGACTATCACGGTGCGGGCAAACCCAACCGGCTGGGGGAGAACCTCACCTCGGCGGAGGCGTTCGCGGCGCTGCAGGCCGCGCGCACCTGAGCCATCCCCGCTCAGCCTGCCCTCGCCGACTCGCACGCCCCGACTCGCACGCCCCGACAAGAAATGGTGCGGGGATCTTTCGGTGTTCTTGGGTATTGCGCCCTATGGTGCCGGAATCTTTCGGTGGGGCACGCTCACACCACGGTGAAGTGCGCCTCCAGCAGATCGGCCTTGCGCGAGGACGGCCCCACGAGCAGGTGGAACTCTCCGGGCTCGACCACGCGCTCGCCCGCGGCGTTCACCACGGTGCAGTGGCTCACGGGAACGGACACCTCGACCTCGCGGGACTCACCTGGCTCGAGCCACACTTGCACGTGTGACTTGAGCTCGCGATCAGCCCACGTCGCGGAGGTGTAGCGGTCGCGCACATACACCTGCACCGTCTCCAGGCAGGGTCGCGCCCCGGTGTTGGTCACGCGCACGGTGCCGTGCACCACATCGTCGAGACCCACCTCGGCCACCGGCACCGCGAGGTCCGCGTACGCCACCGTCGTGTACGACAGCCCTTCGCCAAACGCCCACGCCGGGCTCTGAGTGAGGTCCGCGTAGCGGGTGCCGTGCTGGCCCTCGATCTGGTTGTAGAAGGTGGGCTGCTGGCCCACGTGACGCGCAAAGGAGATGGGCAGGCGGCCCGAGGGCTCGATGAGGCCCAGCAGCAGTTCCGCGATGGCGACGCCTCCCTGCATGCCGGGGTTGGCGGCCCACAGGATGGACGATGCCGCATGCGCCGAGGGGGGCAGCACGAGCGGCTTCGAGGCCAGGAGCACCACGGTCATGGGGGTGCCCGTCGCCGCCAGGGCGTCGAGCAGGGCGATCTGCCCGCCGAGCAGGTCGAGCGTCGCCGTGGACCGGCCCTCACCGACGAGCTCGATGCGGTCGCCCACGACCACCACCACGTGGTCGGCGGCCTGGGCATCGGCCACGGCTGCGGCGATCGTCTCGGTATCGGGGGCGACGGGCGTGACCACGCGCGGGCGAGGCTGTCCGTCGGCGAAGAACTCGCCCTCGGGGTCGGGCTCCAGCGTGAGGATGTCCGCGCCGCGGGAGTAGGTGACCTCCCAGTCGGCCGGCACCAGCTCGCGCAGGCCGTCGAGCACGGTGTGGATCATGGGGCGCGGGTGGCCAGGCATCCAGCCGATCTGGCCCGACGTCCCGGCCCAGTCGCCCAGGGTCGTGTCGGGGTCGTCGGCGTTGGGGCCGATGACGGCGACGCGTCGTGCCTTCCCGTCGCCAGCGGCGCGCCCATCCGAGGCGCGCTCCGAGGTGGGCAGGAGCGGCAGCACGCCGTCGTTCTTGAGCAGGACGAGCGAGCGCCGCGTGATGTCGAGGTTGGCGGCGGTGTGCTCGTCGCAGCCCACGACGAGCGCCTGGCGTTCGAGGTCGGCGATGCGCGGGTTCTCGAACAGGCCGAGCCGGAACTTCACGGTGAGGATGCGGGAGACGGCCTCGTCGATGAGGCGCTCTTCGAGCAGACCCTGAGCCACGGCATCCTGCGCGCCTTGGAAGAACGCCTTGGTGGTCATGATCATGTCGTTGCCGGCCGTGATGGCGGCGGCGGCGGCGTGGGCGTAGTCGGGGTAGAGGCGCTGCTCGCGCACCAGGTTGCCGACGTTGTCCCAGTCGGTCACGAGCATGCCGTGGTAGTCCCACGCACCCCGCAGGGTGTCGCGCAGCAGCCAGGTGTTGATGGTGATGGGCACGCCGTCGGCGGGCTGGTAGCCGAGCATGAAGGTTCCGACGCCCTCGCGGGCCACGCGCTCGAACGGCGGCAGGAACCAGGAGGTCATCTTGCGGCGGGAGACGTCCGACTCCGTGGCGTCGCGCCCGCCCTGCGTCTCCGAGTAGGCGGCGA
>CAZFEH010000016.1:3257-22695 GCA_964517615.1 uncultured Demequinaceae bacterium | reverse complement strand
TGCTTGGCGGTCGCGAGGATCGCCGTCGTGTCGTCCAGGCCGGAGCCCTGGTAGCCGCGCACCATCGCGGAGGCCAGTTCACCGATCAGGTACGGGTCCTCGCCGAACGTCTCGCCCACGCGGCCCCAGCGCAGGTCGCGGGCGATGCACAGCACGGGGGAGAAGGTCCAGTGAACGCCGGTGGTGGAGACCTCGATGGCGGTGATGCGGGCGGCCTTCTCCAGGAGCTCTGCGCTCCACGAGGCCGCCATGCCCAGCTGGGTGGGGAAGATCGTCGCGCCGGTGAAGAACGAGTGGCCGTGGATGCAGTCCTCGCCCGTGATGAGGGGGATGCCCAGGCGGGATTCCGCGGCGAGCTTGGCGGCGAGCGCCAGGTTCTCCGGCGAGGTGTGCAGGATGGAGCCCACCAGGTAGTTCTCCACCAGGTCCTCGACGCCGTTGCTGGCATCGAGTTGCAGCATCTGGCCCACCTTCTCGGCGAGGGTCATGCGGCCGATGAGGTCGGCGACGCGCTGTGCGACGGGCAGGGAGGCGTCTTGGTAGGGGGCGGTGTTCACGGGTGTCTCCAGGGAGGGGGTCAGGAAGTCTCGGTTGAGGTGGGAGGCTGCACGCCGTCGCTGTAGAGCGGGCTAGGGCGCGGGTCCACGATGGCGGACACGATGGCCTCGATGGCGAATTGCGTGGCACGAGCCAGGTCCACCTTGGCGGGGTCGAGCAGCCACTGGATCTGCAGGCCGTCCATGACGCCGAGGACGCTTGTGGCCGCATACTGCACGTGCTTCTCGGCGGGGTCCAGGAGCTGGTCCGCGCACACCACGGCAAAGGCGTGGGCGACCTCGGTGCGCAGGACCTCGTAGCGCTCGGCGAAGTAGTCCCTCGCAGGGTGGTCGTCGGTCACGGCCTCCACGGACAGCACGGCGTAGGCCTGGACGATGCCGGGGCGGCTGGCGTTGTTGAATGCCGTCTGCACGAGGTGGCGGAACAGGTCGAGACCGTCGGGGATGTGCCGCGACTCCAGATGTTCCACGTCCGCCTGGTCACGGTAGGTGAGCACTTCCAGGAGCAGCTGGTTCTTGGAGCCGAAGTGGTGCAGGATGCCGGCGTGGGTCATGCCCACCACCTCGGCGATCTCTGCGAGCGGCCCGTTGTTGAAGCCCTTGGCACCGAAGAGTTCGAGTGCCGCTTGCAGGATCTCCCGCCGACGCTCGATGGTGGCGGGGCGACGGCGCGGCGACCTGGACTTGTGCGGCTCGGACATGAAGTGCTCCTGTCGACTCTCGCCGGGAGGGGGGATGGAAGCGAGCACAGGCGCCGCATCACCCGAGAGAGCACCTCCCGGTGGCTCCTGCTGAGTGTATCGGGACACCGTGGACCTCCTTGTCCGTCGGTAACGGTATTGCAACGAACTGCACCGTGAACTCAAGTGCGTGTTGCAATCTTACTAACAAGGCAGTAAGTTCGGCAACACGGCCTGAAAGTCGGGCCCGGCGTGAAGGGAACGCAGAAGTTCCCCGCAGCGGCGGGCTCCTGCTGGAAGACGTCCGGGAGGTTCGCCTCGCGGAGCGGCACGAAGTCAGGGACACCGCGGTCCCTGGGTTTCAGTCGCACAGCTCACACGCTCACTACATCGCGGACGGCGAGAGAACCGAACCCACTCCCGCCGACAACACAGTCCACGACGCCGTGGTTCCCTCTCGGCGTCACAAGCGCATGAAGGAGAACAGCGATGAGGATCAAGTCCTCAATGGTCGCCCTCTCGGTGGTAGCCGCACTTGCCCTGACGGCATGCGGCAGCTCGTCCGAGAACAACGGCGGCACGTCCCCGGCTCCCGGGAACCCCGGTGGTGGCGCCTCGCTCACCATCGCCAAGCCCGACGGCACCATCGCCGTCGAGAACAACAACCCCTGGCTCGGCGACTCGTCGGCCCTCAAGCTCGGCTACGCCAACGCCATCTTCGAGCCGCTCGCGATCGTCAACATGATCGACACGAGCCAGCCCGTGGTCCCATGGCTCGCCTCCGAGTTCGAGTGGACCGACGGCAACACCAAGCTCACTGTGACGGCCCGTGACGGCGTGAAGTGGAACGACGGTGAGGACTTCACCGCCGCCGACATCGCGTTCACCTTCGAGCTGATCCAGAACAACCCCGAGATCGACAACGCGGCACTGGGCATCACCGATGTGTCCGTTGAGGGCAGCACGGTGACCATCAGCTTCGAGAACTCGATGTTCGTCAAGCAGGACCGCGTGCTGCACCGCTTCATCGTGCCCAAGCACATCTGGGAGAACGTGGATGACCTCACCGCTGAGGTCAACCTCAACCCCGTGGGCACCGGTCCCTACACGCTGACCTCCTTCACCGACCAGTCGGTGACGCTGTCCGCGCGTGACGACTACTGGGGCGGCGAGCTTGCTGTTCCCACCCTGTACTACGTGTCCTACGCGGACAACACCGCGCTGGCCACGGCGCTGGCCAGCGGCGACGCCGACTGGGCCCAGGCCGTGATCCCCAACGTGAAGTCCGCGTACCTCGACAAGGACCTGGACCACAACGTCAACTGGCCGGCGGCCGGACTGAGCATCGACACGATGTTCATCAACACCACCAAGAAGCCGTTCAACGACGTGGCGTTCCGCCAGGCCGTGAACATGGTGGTGGACCGCAACCAGCACGTGGTGATCGCCCGTGAGGGCAACGCCCCGCTCATCACCTCGGTCACGGGCCTGCCCCCTGCCGGTGAAGGCTATGTGGCACCCGAGTTCGCAGGTCAGGTGTACAAGGTCGACGTCGAGGGCGCCCGTGCGCTGCTCGAGAACGCCGGCTACTCCTGGAGCGGCACCACGCTGATCGACCCCGACGGTGACGCCGTGACCTTCACGCTGTCCGTGCCCACCGGCTGGACCGACTACGTGACCGGCATCAGCCTGATCTCGGAGTCCATGAAGTCCCTGGGTGTGGACGCCGCGGTGGACACCCCCGACGTGGACACCTGGTGGGGTGCCAAGAGCAACGGCGAGTTCGATGCGATCCTGCACTGGACCGACGGTGGCGCCACGCCGTACGACCTGTACAGCAACCAGATGGACGGCCGGTTCCTGCAGCCCATCGGTGAGTACGCCGACTTCAACTTCGGCCGCTACGACAACCCCGAGGCCACCGAGGCGCTCAACAGCTTTGTGAACGCCCAGAGCGACGCAGAGCGCGCCCAGTACCTCGCGGTTATCCAGCGGATCTTCGTCGAAGACGTGCCCGCGATCCCGATCGGTACCCGCCCCAACGTGGTGCAGTACAACACCCGCAACTACGTGGGATGGCCCGGACCGGACAACCCGTTCGTCAGCGCGGACCCGACTCAGCCGTCGGCCGTGCTGGTCTTGACGAGCCTCAGGCCCGCAAACTAGACGGTAACGTCCACCGCCGTGGTGGGGCCGGAACACTGTTCCGGCCCCACCACGGCCCCACACACAAGGAAGGACCTCTGTGACTACCGCAGACCTGTTGACCGTGACGGACTTCAGCGTCGTGTACGACGTGGATCCGCCGGTGGAGGCCGTGAAGAACGTCACCGTCTCACTGCGCCGCGGGGAGATCCTGGGACTCGCTGGCGAGTCCGGATGCGGCAAGACCACCCTCGCCTACGGCATCCAGCGACTCCTGCGTCCTCCCGCCGTGATCACGTCCGGCAGCGCGATCTTCCACGACGAATCGGGCGAGGACATTGACCTCGGCTCGCTCGGCGAAGAGCAGATCCGCGCCTTCCGCTGGGACAAGGCCTCGATGGTGTTCCAGGGGGCCATGAACGCGCTCAACCCGGTGGCGAACGTCGGCAAGCAGCTCGACGACGTCTTCACCACGCATCGTCCGCAGATGAGCAAGGAGGACAGGCGCGAGGAATGCGCCCACCTGCTGGACCTGGTGGGCGTGGGACGCGAGCGTCTGCGCTCCTACCCGCACGAACTCTCCGGCGGCATGCGCCAGCGCGTCATGATCGCCATGGCACTCGCGCTCAAGCCGCAGCTGATGATCATGGACGAGCCCACGACGGCCTTGGACGTGCTGGTGCAGCGCGAGATCCTGGAGCAGATCTCTCAGCTGCGCCACCAGTTCGGCTTCTCCGTCATCTTCATCACCCACGACCTGCCCCTGCTGCTGGAGATCTCCGACCGCATTGCGGTGATGCGCGAGGGCGAGATCGTGGAGCTCGACACGGCCGAGACCATCTTTCACCATGCAGCGCATCCGTACACCCGGCAGCTGTTGTCGTCCTTCCCCAGCCTCACCGGCGACCGGGGCGGCTTTGTGCGCGGCCACGGCGGGCAGTCGCAACCGGCTCCCGCGGGGCGTACGTCACGCAAGCGTGCCTCCAAGAAAGGCGGTGCCCAGTGACCACCCTCAGGTTTGTCGACGTCTCCAAGCGTTACCGCATTCGCGGCTCGGGAGAGATGTGGGCCCTCAACAACGTCAGTTTCGAGATCTCGTCCGGCACCACCACGGCTCTCGTGGGCCAGTCCGGCTCGGGCAAGTCCACGGTGGCCAAGATCCTCACCCAGCTGGAGCATCTGACTACCGGCATGGTGCTGCTCGACGACCAGCCCATCCCCACGCGGGGCCGTGAGCTGAGGCGATACCGCCAGCAGGTGCGCATGGTCTTCCAGGACCCCTTCGCCTCGCTCAACCCGTATCACACGGTGCGCTATCACCTGGAGCGGCCCCTGCGGCTCGACGCGGTGGTCCCGAGCGATCAGGTGGAGCAGGAGGTGCTGTCTCTCCTGGAGCGGGTGCAGTTGGATGGCAAGCAGCTGATCGACCGCCGCCCCCACGAACTGTCCGGCGGGCAGCGCCAGCGCGTGGCCATCGCCAGGGCGCTCGCGTCCAGGCCATCGATCCTGGTGGCCGACGAGCCCGTCTCTATGCTCGATGTCTCGCTGCGCCTCGGTGTGCTCAACCTGTTGGCGGACCTGCAGCGTGAGGAGAACCTGGGTGTTCTCTACATCACTCACGACCTCGCCACCGCGCGTCACTTCAGCGACACCATCATGGTGATGCACCGCGGAGAGGTCGTGGAACGCGGCCCCGCCGACGACGTCATTCTCAACCCGCAGCACCCCTACACGCGTGCGCTGCGGGATGCCTCGCCCAATCCCGACCTGTACTTCGCCGCACCCTCTGGTCCGGCGACGGCAAGGAGCTAGAGCCGTGCGATTCTTCCTACGCCGCCTCGCGTTCTACGTTTTCACCGCGTGGGCCGCAATCACCATCAACTTCTTCCTGCCCCGCATGATGAAGGGCGACCCCATCACCGCGTACCTCCAGCGCAACCAAGGCAGGGTGAGCTACGAGGCCATCGAGTCGCTGCGCATCCTGTTCGGCTTGGACTCCCAGGACCCGTTGTGGAAGCAGTACCTCGACTACTGGGGCCTGCTGTTCCGGGGTGACCTGGGGGTGTCACTGTCCAAGGGCCTCATGCCGGTGGGCGACGTGATCGCCGCCTCCATGCCGTGGACCATCGGTCTCGCGGGCATCGCCACGGTGCTGTCGTTCACCATCGGCACCGTCGTGGGCTCGTGGGTGGGATGGCGTCGGGGCAGCCGCGCCGATGCCGTGGTCCCCGTCGCGACCTTCTTCTCCACCGTGCCCTACTTCTGGATGGGCCTGATCGTCATCTCGATCTTCGCCAGCCGGCTCGGCTGGTTCCCCGCCTCCCATGCCTACGGCAAGGGCACCGTTCCCGGATGGAACTGGCAGTTCATCGGCGAGGTGCTCCACCACGGCGCGCTGCCCATCCTCACGATCGTGTTCGCCTCGCTCGGCGGCTGGATCCTGGGCATGCGCAACATGATGGTCACCGTGCTCGACGAGGACTACGTGACGGTCGCTCAGGCCAAGGGCCTCAGCCAGAAGCGGGTGCTCGTGGCCTATGCCGCGCGCAATGCGGTGCTCCCGCAGCTGCAGAGCTTCGCCCTGGCATTGGGCTTCATCGTGGGTGGCACCCTGGTCATGGAACTGGTGTTCTCCTACCCCGGCGTGGGCAAGCTGCTGCTCGATGCGACCAATGCGAAGGACTATCCGCTCATGCAGGGACTGTTCCTCATCATCACGCTCTCGGTGCTCGTCGCGAACATCCTCGCCGACGTCGCCTACTCCATCCTCGATCCGCGTACCCGACACCTGGAGTCTTAGGCCATGTCTCTCGCTTCCAACCCCACTGAACCGACCTCGGCGACCCGGCCGTCGGCCGTGCAGTCGGCCCTGGCAAAGTCGGGCAACGCCTTCGCGATGTTCCGCAACGGCAAGTCCCTGGCCGGTCTGGCCATCCTGGGCTTCTTCACCATCCTGGCGGTGTTCGCCGACTGGATCGCCCCCTTCGGGCCACGTGAGATCGGCACCGAACTCAAGCAGCCGCCGTCATCCCGGCACTGGCTGGGCACCACCCACATGGGCGAAGACGTGTTCAGCCAGATCGTGTACGGCACGCGCGGCGTGCTCGTGGTGGGCTTTCTGGCAGGCATCTTCGCGATGTTCGTGGCGGTGGTCATCGGTGTGGTCTCCGGCTATGTGGGCGGATGGCGCAGCGAGTCGATGTCCGCGCTCACCAATGTCTTCCTGGTGATTCCCGGGCTGCCGCTGCTCATCATCGTCGCCTCGCAGTTCGAGCAGCCCCCGCTCGCGGTGGTGGCTGCGGTCCTGGCGCTCACCGGATGGGCATGGGGTGCGCGCGTGATCCGCGCCCAGACCATGTCCCTGCGCAGTCGGGACTTCATCCAGGCTGCCAAGGCCAACGGTGAACCACTGCGACGCATCATCTTCGTGGAGATGTTGCCCAATCTCTCGGCCATCATCGCGTCGAGCTTCGTGGGCACGGTGACCGCGGCCATCCTCGGCCTGACCACACTCGCGTTCATCGGCGTGATCCCCATCACCAACCTCAACTGGGGCACCATCCTCTACTGGGCGCAGCAGAACGGCGCCTTCCCGGACTTCTGGTGGTGGTACATCCCCGCCGGTCTGTGCATCGCACTGCTGGGCATGGCGCTGTCGCTCATCAACTTCGGCATCGACGAGTACGTGAACCCGCGCCTGCGTTCGGCTGGCGAGCGGGCCCGTGCGATGCGCAAGAAGGGCCTCGCTCCGCACAGTGGCATCACCGCCGTGCGGGTGGCGCCAAGTGCGGATGAGGCGACCGAGGGCAAGGTGTCTAGTCCCGCTGGTCAGTGAATCCGCGGTTCAGTGAGTCAGCGGGTCTGTGAATCCGCGGTTCAGTGAGTCCGCGGCTGCCCGCGGTCTCGGTTGACGGCTGCTCGCCAATTATCACTGCGCCACATGTTCATTGCCGACACGCCGATGCGTGGTCGTCCGGCACGGCGTGTCGCGGTCGAAGGTGTGGCTGAGTGATTTTTCCGGGTGGGCCGAAAGGGGCGGGTGGGCAGAGGCCGAGGTGATATGCCGATATGCCATGGGCCCGTCTTCCAAGACGGGCCCATGAGCGTCGGCGCGGATTACTCCGAGGCCGGGGTGGCCGACGGTGCGCCCGCGCTGCCCGCACCGCCCGAGCGTCGGCGACGGCGCTTGCGCGGCGTCCGCGTGGTCTGACCCTCGGTGCGGGCCGTCGAGTCGGCATGCGGCGACGACGCGTGCGAGCCGGTGTCACCCGAGCCGCCGGGGTTGCGGCGGCCTTCGCCACGCCCGCCCTCACGCCCCCGGCCGGAACCGCTGCGTGCCCCATCCCCGCGCCCGCCACGGCCCCCGTCACGTCCACCGCGGCCGCCCTCGCGGCCACCACGGCCCCCGTCGCGCCCACCCTGAGGCACGCGCTTGCCCGTCTCGCCCAGGTCCTCCACCGCCTCGGCCTCGAGCCCGGCCCGGGTTCGCGCCGCGCGCGGCAGCGTGCCCTTGGTGCCCTCGGGGATGTTGAGGTCGCTGTACAGATGCGGTGACGACGAGTACGTCTCGACCGGCTCCGGGAAGCCCAGGTCCAGCGTCTTGTCCACCAGACCCCAGCGAGGCATGTCGTCCCAGTCCACGAACGTCACCGCGGTGCCCGTCTTTCCGGCGCGACCGGTGCGGCCGATGCGGTGCAGATAGATCTTCTCGTCCTCGGGGCACTGGAAGTTGATGACGTGGGTCACGTCGTCCACGTCGATGCCGCGCGCGGCCACGTCGGTGGCCACGAGCACGTCGATCTTACCGGAGCGGAACGCGCGCAGCGCCTGCTCCCGCGCGCCCTGACCCAGATCGCCGTGGATCGCGCCCGCGGCGAAACCGCGCTCGCGCAGGTCGTCGGACACCTTGGCCGCGGTGCGCTTGGTGCGCGCGAACACCACGGTCAGGCCACGGCCCTCCGCCTGCAGAATGCGCGCGAGCACCTCGACCTTGTCGAGCGCATGCGCGCGGTAGACGAACTGGGCGATGGCCTTGACGGTGGCACCATCGTCGTCGGGGTCCGCGGCGCGGATGTGCGTGGGCTGGCTCATGTAGCGGCGAGCCAGCGCCACGACCGCTCCGGGCATGGTCGCGGAGAAGAGCATCGTGTGACGGCCCTCCGGTGTGGCACCCAGCAGCTTCTCCACATCGGGGAGGAAGCCCAGGTCGAGCATCTCGTCGGCCTCATCGAGCACCACGGTGCGCACGTAGCGCAGGTCCAGGTGCTTCTGGTTGAGCAGGTCGATCATGCGTCCCGGTGTGCCCACCACGACGTCCACGCCGGTGCGCAGCGCCTCGATCTGGGGTTCGTAGGCGCGCCCGCCGTAGACCTGCAGGATGCGCACGGAGCGCTTGCGGGAGGCGGCCTCGAGGTCGCCGGCCACCTGGACCGCGAGCTCACGCGTGGGCGCCACGATCAAGGCCTGGGGCTTGCCGGCGGCCTCGCCGAGCTCCTCGTAGCCGGGTTCGCCGGGAGCAGTGACATGGTGGAGTGCGGGCACACCGAAGCCGAGGGTCTTGCCGGTGCCGGTCTTGGCCTGGCCGATGATGTCATGCGACTTCATCGCCACGGGCAGAGTCATGGCCTGGATGGGGAAGGGGCTGATGATGCCGGCTTCGGCGAGCGATTCCACGATGAGGGGATTCACGCCGAAATCGGCGAAGGACTGCGCGGTCATGTGTTCCTAGATAACAGTGACGCAGGGCGTCGAACGGGGGAGCCGATCGCGCATATTCACACTGCAAGGGCGGCGTCGTTCGCCGCGAAGGGTTGCGACCGGGCAACCTTGGGTGTTACCAGTCTAGCGCCTGGGTTCTACTCTGGCCCCATGCGAGTGGTCATCATGGGTGTGACGGGGTGCGGCAAGTCCACGGTGGCGCGCGGGCTGGGAGAACTGATGGGCTGGGAGGCGGCCGACGCCGACGACCTCCACCCCGAGTCGAACGTCGCCAAGATGGCGCAGGGCATCCCGCTGACCGACGAGGACCGCTGGCCCTGGCTCGACGCCGTGGGGCAGTGGCTCGCGGTGCGGGACGATGCCGTGATCGCATGCAGCGCGCTCAAACGGGCCTATCGGGACTCCCTGCGCAGGGCCGCACCGGGGACGGTCTTCGTCCACCTGGCAGCGCCTCAGGAGGTGCTGCACGAGCGGGTGGCGCGTCGTCTGGAGCACGAGGGTCACTTTGCGGGGCCGGAGTTGCTCGACTCGCAGTACGCGGCCCTGGAGCCGCTCGTCCCCGAGGAGCGCGGGGTGACGCTCGATGTCAGCCATGCCCCGGCATCGGCCATCATCACCGAGGCGCGTGACGCCCTCGCACGCTGGAGAGCGTAGGCGGCTCAGGCCTCGAAGCCGACGCGTCGCTTGGACTCCTCACCCAACTCGACGTAGCCGATGGCGCCGGCGGGCACCACCACGCGGCGGCCACGGACATCGGTGAGGTCGAGAGTGCCTCCGGACAGGGCCTTCGCGACCTGTGCGGCGACGGCGTCGGCGGTCTCATCCACCTCGACCACCAGCTCGCGGCTGACGTGCTGCACGCCGATGCGGATCTCCATGCTGACCTCCTAGGTATCTCCCCCCACGCCGTACGAACTATCGTAGGGGGGTGTCCCGCGCTCGCTCGTCTCTGTTCGCAGGCAGGGAAATCTTCGGCATGCCGGTGGACAAGGCGCTGCTGGTCGCCGTAGCAGCCTTCGCGTTGGGGATGGCCGCGGCGTGGGGCATCGCGCTCGTCCCCGACCTGCTGGCCGAGCCGGAGGTGTCCCCGTCGGCGAGCGTCACGCCGTCCGTGACGGACGATCCCAGTGTGGAACTCCCGCCGCTGCCCCCCATCATGCGCGAACTCGATGAGGCCGATGCGAAGGCGGGTGTGGTCACGGTGGACTTCACGTTGCGCGGCGAGGGCACGTTCACGGTGCATCCGGGCACGGGGGAACCCGACCCGAACGGCGGCTCGGTGCGGTGGGTGTCCATTGCGTTCGAGGACGGCATCGCGGTGGACTCCGACGCCGCGGCCGCGTTCATCATGGACACGCTCACGCAGGCGCAGGGGTGGAGCGCGGAGGGTCGGGTGCAGTTCGTCCAGACCGATGGGGTGGCGGACTACTGGATCCGGGTGGCGAGTCCCTACACGGCCGCGGCCATCTGCCCCGACAACCACGTGGCGGCCGATGTGGGTCCGGTGACCGAGGCGACGCCCACCATCTCTCCCGAGGCCGATGATGCGGCCGCTCAGTATGGCGACATGAACGTCGCCGCGGTCGAGCATGACGAGGAGGGCGCCAACCCGGCGTGCGCGCATGACGGCATCGTCGTCATCTCGATCTATGACTGGACCGCGGGATTCGGGCCCTTCGGCGCGAACCGCACGGCGGCGCGGCAGTACATCGTGAACCATCAGCTGGGGCACCTCTTCGGGCAGGAGGAATCGGAGTGCACCGCGGGACGCGCCGTGGTGATGGACAACCAGCGCGAGAACTTCTCTCCGGAATGCACGGTCAATCCGTGGCCGTACCCCGATGCCGTGCCTGCCGTGTCGGGCACCACACCCGCGCCATAGGCGACGAATGTGGGTGGCGGGTGGTGGGATAGGACCATGACGCCGACGCCCGCCTCACCACACGCGGCTGCGGTGCTGCCCGACCTCACGCCACGGCAGGAAGAGGCCGTGGAGCGCATCGTGGGGGACACGGGAAATCTCGTGGTGGTCGGGGCGCCGGGTGCGGGCAAGACCACGGTGGTGGTGGCCGCTGCGGCCCGTGCGGTCGCCCGGGGCATGGATCCTTCTCGGCTGCTGCTGCTGGCGCCGACGCGACAGGCGGCCGCGCGGCTGCGCGACATCGCCGGGCTTGCCGTGGGCACTCCGGTGGGGACGCCGTTGGTGCGCACGCCCGCATCGTTGGCCTATGCGATCGTGCGCGAGCGCGCCCATCGCGAGGGCGAACCCGCACCCATGCTCGTGACGGGTGCGGAGCAGGATGTGATGCTGCGCGAGGTGCTCCAGGGGCATGCGGGCGGGCGGGTGGCCCCGCTCGATTGGGGCGGTGCGGTCCCGGAGGGCGCCTCGCTGCTGCCGGGCTTCAGAGCCGAGTTGCGCGACCTGCTCAACCGGGCGGCAGAGGCGGGACTCGTTCCCGAGGATCTTGAGGATCTGGCCCGCCGCGTGGGGCGTCCGGAATGGGCGGCGGCGGCCGCGGTGATGCGGGAGTACGAGTCGATCGCCGCGTTGAGATCGCTGCCGGGGGATCAGGGAGTGCGGTTCGACCATGCGACCGCCATCGCGCATGCGGCTCACGAGGTGGACAGTTCGGACGGGGCCTCGCTGCGCGATCTCATCATCGTGGACGACGCGCACGACGTCACCGCGGCCACGCACGACCTCCTGGGCGCGTTGGCGCACCGAGGTGCCCGCATCGTGCTCGTGGGCAATGCCGACGAAGCCGTGCAGGGCTATCGCGGGGCGGTGCCCGAAGCGCTGTCGATGGCCACACGCGAGCGCGGCCCGTTCGCGCTTGGTGCTGACGTGGTGGAACTCGGCGCGGGGCTGCGGCAGGTGCCCGTCCTGGAGCGGGTGAGCGCGGCGGTGGCGCAGCGCATCGGCACGAGCGGCGTGGGGTCTCCGCGCGGGCCCTTGCCCCCTCTCGATGCCGATGCCGGCGGCGTGCAGCCCGTCGTGGCACTCACCGCCCAGCATCGCTATGGACAGTCGCGAGCCATCGCCGCGGCACTGCGGCGTGCCCGTCACGGCTTCGACGGCCAGACCCCGGTGCCCTGGTCCCGGATGTGTGTGATCGCACGCTCGGCGGCGCGACTGCGAGAGGTGCGCAGCGACCTCGCGGCGGCGGACATCCCCTGTGAGTCGCTCGGCGATGCGGTGGCCCTGCACGAGCAGCCCGCGGTGGCGCCGCTCCTGCGCATTCTGCGCGCCGTGGGCGGGGAGCCGTGGACGGAGGCCGACGCCGTGGAGTTCCTGGGCTCGCGGGTGGTCGCGCTCGATGCGGTGGCCCTGCGCCGGTTGAGGCGCGCCCTGGTGAGGCACGACCGCGAGGCGGGGGGTCAGCGTCTGTGGGGCGAGCTGGTGGTCGAGGCGCTCGACGACCCGCGCCGGTGGTCCGGGGTTCCGGGTGCCGAGGCGCGCCGGGCGGCCACGGCGGCCACGGCCATCGCGGCGGCGCGAGAGCGTGCGGCGGCACCGGGTGCCACACCGGGCGCGGTGCTGTGGGCGGCGTGGGATGCGCTCGACGTGGCGCAGTCCTGGCGCAAGGCGGCACTCGACGGGTCTGCGCGAGATGATGCCGACCTCGACGCGGTGATCGCCTTGCTGCGGGCCGCGCAGACCTACGCCGAACGCCTCGCCTTCGGCGGGGTGCGGGAGTTCGTCGAGTACCTGGAGGGCCAGGACTTCGCCGCCGACTCCTTGGGGGTGCGTGGCGACTCGGGCGACGTGGTGGCCTTTGCCACGGCGGCGTCGGCGGCGGGGCGCGAATGGGATGTGGTGGTGATCGCGGGCCTGGAGGAGGGCACGTGGCCTCATCTGCGGCTGCGGGACAGCGTGCTGGGCGCCCAACACCTGGCGGACATCGCCTCGGGACGGGCCCAGGCGACCCCGCTCGGGGCCCGCGCCCGCACGGAGCACATCGCCCTCGCACGCCGCCACGTGCTGGACGACGAGACCCGGGCGATGCTCGTGGCCGTCTCCCGCGCGCGGACCCAGGTGATCGCCACCGCCGTGGTGGACGATCAGTCCCGGCCCTCGCGCTTTCTCACGCTGCTGGCCGATGCCGCCGGAGTGGAGGTCACGCCCGCGGCATCGGGATGGGCGCAGGCGGGCGGACGCGTGCCCGTGTCCGACCTGCGCAGCGCGGTCGCGGCGTTGAGGGTGAGGGGTGTGGAGGATCCCGCGAGCGTGGTGCCCACGCTCGCCTGGCTGGCACGCGAGTCGGTGCCCGGCGCCCATCCACGGGACTGGCATGGCGTGGCCGAGCCGTCCACCGAGGCAGGGTTCTGGCAGGACGACGAGAAGGTCAGGGTCTCCCCCTCCAAGGTCGAGTGGGTCGAGAAATGCACCCTGCGCTGGGCGTTGGAGACCGCGGGCGGCACGCGCGAGTCCACCGACGCCCAGCAGATCGGCACGCTCATCCATGAACTCGCGGCCACGCATCCGCGTGGAGGGCTGCAGGCCATCCTGGCCGACTTCGACGAGGCATGGTCGTCGCAGTTTCCCCGGGAGACCTGGGCGGACGAGGTGGCGTACTCCCGCGCCCGCGAGGTGGCCGAGAAGCTGGCGCACTACCTGGCGGCTCGCACGGCGGACTCCGTGCTCACCGAGCATCGCTTCGCGGTGGAGGTGGGGCGCGCCGAACTGGCCGGGAGCATGGACCGAGTGGAGGTCCATGGCGATGGCGCCGTGGTGGTGGACCTCAAGACCGGCACCAGCGCCCCTTCCGAGGCCGAGGCGCAGGAGCATGCCCAGCTGGCGATGTACCAGCTCGCCGTGGCTCTCGGTGCCGTACCCGACGTGGCGCAATCCCACGGTGCCGAACTCGCCTACGTGGCCCTGAACAAGGCGGGGGCCACGCGGGCGCAGGCACCCGTGGACGTCGACCAGGCCACCGCGCGGCTCGGTGAGGTCGTGGCGCGCATGACGCGCCACACCTTCGATGCGGTGATCAACGACAAGTGCGACAGCTGCCCCGTGCGGCGTGCCTGCCCCGCGCAATCCCAAGGCAGGCAGGTCAGCGACGCATGAGCGACAGCGAGCGGGAGTCCGGCGTGACGGGGGAGGACGCGGTGCGCGAGGGTGCGGTGCGCGGGCTGGGGCGCACCCCGGCGCAGATCGCCGCCTCCCTGCCGGGCGGGCATCGGCTCACCCCGGAGCAGGAGGCGATCGTGGGGGCGGGCCTGGAGCCGATGCTCGTCGTGGCGGGGGCAGGCTCCGGCAAGACCGAGACCCTGTCCCACCGCATTCTGTACCTCCTGGACAACGGGCAGCGCCTCTTCGGCAGGGACATCTCTCCCGACGAGATTCTGTGCCTGACCTTCACCCGCAAGGCCGCGTCCGAGATCGCGACGCGCGCCAACGAGCGCATCGCGCAGGTGTATGGCGCCGATCCCGCGCGCCCGGAGGTCTCCGTGGCCACCTACAACGGGTACGCCGCGGCGCTCGTCGGGGACCACGGCCTGCGCGTGGCGGTGGACCCCGAATCCACGGTGCTGACCGATGCTGCGCTGTGGCAGTTGGCCGTGTCCGTGGTCGACTCGTGGACCCAGGCCGTGGACACGGCATCGGCCGTGAGCACGGTGACCGCGGCGATCCCGCGTCTGGCGGCGCAGATGAGGGACCATCAGGTCACCCCCCAGCAGCTGCGCGAGTGGGCGCGCACGCGCGTGGCGCACATCGACTCCCTGCCCAAGAAGCTGGGCGACCCCGCCCCCGGTGACCTCACTCAGGAGCTCGCGGGGCCGGTGGCCAAGGTGCGCACCCTCGTGTCGCTCGCGGACCTCGTGGAGGAGTTCGACCGGCGCAAGCGAGAGGGATCGCTCCTCGACTTCTCGGACCAGGTGGAGATCGCCGTGCGCCTGGCCGCACTGGCTCAGGTCAAGGACATCGAGTCCGCCACCTACCGCGCCGTGCTCCTCGACGAGTTCCAGGACACCTCCCCACCTCAACTGCAGCTCTTCGCCACCCTCTTTGGCGACGGTCACCCCGTCATGGCGGTGGGCGACCCGCACCAGGCCATCTACGGCTTCCGGGGGGCCTCCGCCGATGCCCTGGCCAGGTTCGTCGAGGCCTTCGCCTCCGGGGGGCGCGAGGTGGTGCAGCGCACGCTCTCGGTGAGCTGGCGCAACAGCGCCGCGGTGCTCGAAGCCGCCAACGCCTCGGTCGCGGCCCTGGATGGTGGCTCGGTGGTGGGCGTGCCGCTGCGCTCCAAGGGTGAGGAGCTGGGCCTTCCCGAGCCCGCTCTCGCGGCGCCGGGAGTGATCGCCGCGCGCTATGTCACCGACGAGGACGAGGCCCGGGCCGTGGCGGCCTTCATCGCCGCGCGGCGCAGCGAACTGGGGCATCGTCCCGACCGGCCCGTCACGGCAGCGGTGCTCTGCCGTCGCCGTGCGCAGTACGCCGCGATCGCCACCGCGCTGGAGCACGAGGGCATCGACTACGAGATCGTGGGACTCGGCGGACTCCTCGATGTGCCCGAGGTCACCGACCTGCTCGCCCTGCTGGAGGTCGCCCACGACCTCACCCGCGGCGACTCGCTCATGCGCCTGCTGGCGGGGGAGCGCATCAACCTCGGCCCGCGGGACCTGGCCGCGCTGTGGGACTGGGCCGAGGAGATCGCCGGCCCCCGCGACTCACGCGAGGTGGAACCCAGCATCGTCGATGCGCTCGCCCAGCTGCCGCGCGACGGGTGGACGTCCCGGGGCGGCAGGTCGCTCACGGGAGAGGGGCGCAGGAGGCTCGCGGCGCTCGCCGAGGTGATCGACAGCATCCGCAGGCACGCGTACTTGGCGCTGCCGGAACTCCTCGCCTTCGCGGAGCGGGCATGGGGACTCGACATCGAGGCCGCCGTAGCCCGCCCCGATGGACGCGCCCGGCGTGCGGTGGATGCCTTCATCGACGCCGCGCGCACCTTTGCCGTGGGGGCCGAGCACGCCACGCTGGGCGCCCTGCTCGCGTGGCTGGATGCGGCGCGGTCCGAGGAACGCGGCCTCGATGCGCCCGTGCGCGAACCCGATGACGCCGCCGTGCAACTCATCACGATTCACGGCGCCAAGGGCCTGGAATGGGACATCGCGGTGGTGCCGGGGCTCAACGACGGTCACCTGCCCAGCCTGTCCGCTCCCAGCGCCTCGAGTCCCGAATACACCTCGTGGGGTTGGCTCGATGGCGTGGGCGGGCTGCCCCATGAGTTGCGGCTCGACGGGGCACGGCTGCCCGTGTGGGATGCGACCCAGCCGCGCGACCACGGTGAGCTCAAGGCGAGCCTCGCCCGCTTTCGCAGCGCCTGCGGTGCGGTGACGCTCGACGAGGAGCGCCGACTCTTCTATGTGGCCCTCACCCGGGCCAGGTTCCATGTGCTGCTGAGCGGCTCGTGGCACCCGCATGTCAAGCGGCCCACACAGCCGAGCATCTACCTGCGAGAGCTGCTGGACGCCGCAGTGGTGGCGCGCGGCCACTGGGACGAGGCACCCGAGCAGGTCCCCGACTTTCTGGCCGCAGTCGCGCCGCTGCCTTGGCCGCCCGCGCCCACCGCAGCGCAGCAGGCGCGTCGTGAGGTGGCCCTGCGTGTCGAGGCGGCCCTCGCTGCGGGCCAGGGCGGTCCCTCGGAGGATCTGCCGTGGGTGCGCGAACTCTCGGCCATGCTCGCAGAGCGCGCCGCACGCCGCAGCCAGCCTGTGGAGCTGCCCGCTCACCTGGCCACCTCCGCGCTCGTGGCGCTGCGGCGCGACCGGGAGGCCTTCATGGCGCACGTGCGCCGGCCCATGCCGGCGGAACCCACGTTCGCGGCCCAGCAGGGTAGCGAGCTCCACCACTGGATCGAGCGGCACTTCGGCCATGTCACCCTGCTGGACGACGACGACCTCGCCTCGGGCGTGCTGGGGCCCGACGAGAGCGGCGACCGCCACCTGGACCGACTCAAGGCCACGTTCGAGGCCTCCGAATGGGCGGTGCGCACACCCACCGCCATCGAGGTGGACGTCGAACTTCCCGTGGGCGGCGTGACCGTTCGCTCGCGCATCGACGCGGTGTTCCCGCCCGGAGCGGGCCTGGACAGGGTGACGGTGGTGGACTGGAAGTCGGGCCGCCCACCCCAGGACGCCGCCGAACGAGCGGCGCGCGAGGTGCAGCTCGCGGTGTATCGCCTGGCCTGGTCGCAGTGGAAGGGGCTGGAGCTGGACGAGGTGGACGCGGCGTTCTACTACGTGGACACCGATCAGACCGTGCGGCCCGAGCGGCTGCTGACGCGCGAGCAGATCGAGGCGCTCCTCGCGGGGGAACTGTGACGCCAGGATCGCTGCGGGCATCTCCCGCGGGGCGGCAGGACCGGGGTTAGGCCTCGGGTTCGGCGAACAGCAGCGCCTCGAGGTCCGCGAGCATCCCGCGACCGTCCTCCACCACATCGGCGTTGTCGGTGCGCACCCCGAACATGAGCCAGCGCAGCAGCGCCAACTCCGAGGCGAGCCGCGCCCGGTCCACCAGATGCGGATCGCGGAGCTCGCGTCGGCCCATGACGTACGCCTCGACCACCGAATCCAGGACGTCCGTCGATGCGGCGGCCGCCAGCCAGGCGAGGTCGTCGGCGGGGTCGGCCACCCGGGCGTCCATCCAGTCCACCACTCCCGCGACCATCCCCTCGCGCACCAGAAGCTGGTGGTCGGCCATGTCGCCGTGGACCACCGTGGGCTCGAAGCGCCACCACGCCACGTTCTCCAGCTGGTGCTCCCAGCGGTCCGCAAGCCGCGGCGGCACCAAGCCGGTGTGGATGCCCGCATCCAGTTCTGTGAGACGGCGCTGGCGGTACTCGTCGGCGGTGTAGGTGGGCAGCCCCTGGTCCTCCACGAGCGAGGTGGGCAGTTCGTGGATCTCGGCCAGCACCCGGCCGATGCTCTCGGCCAGGCCTGGCCCGGGGTCCACATGGGCGAGCACGAGGGGCGAGCCTGCGACGTCGGAATACACGATCGCCCGGCCGCCGCCCTCCCCGACGAGGGTCGCGGCACCGGCGGGGTGGGGCACCTCGAAGCTCACCAGGCCCGCCTCGCGGGCGCGCTCCAGCTGCAGCAGAATGCCGCGCTCGGCCTCCAGGGAGGCTCCTGCCGCCGCCTGGCGCGGCGCGCGCACCACCCAACGGCGACCGGTGGCATCCTTGACCACCACCACGTCGAAGTCCGCGTTGGCCTGGGGGCTGCGCAGCACGTCGTACACGTCGAGGCCGGGAACGGCGACGGACGCGAGGGCGGCAAGCGCAAGAGGCGAACGGGGCACGACTTCACGGTAGAGGCAAAACCGGTCAGTTGCCAGCGACCACGCGCCTAAGGTGTGAGCATGGGTACACGGTGGAGCCTGCAGGAGCCGCTCTTGGTCGATCGCGCGGCGGTGCGGCGTGAGACGTACGACCTGGCGCAGTGCGTCGCCGTGCTCGTCCGCCACGGCGCGCTGGCGACGCGAGACGGGATGCTGGCCCGCATTCCGGCGCACCAGGTGCCCGATCCCGCTCTCGTGGTGTACCTCGGGCAGGAGGCCGGCCGGGACGTCGTGGCGCTCGTGCTTGCTGACGCCGCCGATGCCGAGGTGAGCGCCGCCCACGGGCTGGCCTGGACCGGACTGCGCGAGCATCTGGCCGCGTGCGCCGGCCGGGGCGTTGAGGGGGCGCTCGATCGCGAGTTGGGCGCTACCGCCGTGGCGCTCGCGACGTGGCACGAGAACCACCCGCGATGCGCGCTGTGCGGTGCGCCGACCGTGCCGCGCAAGGGCGGCTGGGTGCGGTGGTGCGAGACCGATCAGCGGGAGCACTATCCGCGCACCGACCCCGCCGTGATCGTGGCCATCACGGACGCGCAGGACCGGCTGCTCATCGCCCACGCCTCCTACTGGTCGCCCCGACGGTTCTCCCATCTGGCCGGCTATGTCGAGCCGGGCGAGGCCTTGGAGCAGGCCGTGCATCGTGAGGTGGGTGAGGAGGCCGGACTCACGGTGCGCGACATCACGTACGTGGCCTCCCAGCCGTGGCCCTTCCCGGCATCGGTCATGGTGGGCTTCACGGCGCGGGTGGATGATCCGACGCTCACGCTCGATCAGGACGAGATCACGGAGGCCATCTTCGTGACCCGGGAGGAGCTGGCGGCGATGCACGCGGACGGCTCGGTGCTGCTGCCGCCGCCGGGTTCCATCGCACGGCGTCTCATGGAGGACTGGTACGGCGGGGACATCCGCTAGGGCCATCCCGCCGCCGCACTCCTCGAAACCGCCGCGATCCCGCTGCCGCGCCTCCGCTGCCGCGCCTCCGCTGCCGCGCC
>CAZFEH010000016.1:0-3157 GCA_964517615.1 uncultured Demequinaceae bacterium | reverse complement strand
CCGCTGCCGCGCCTCCGCTGCCGCGCCTCCGCTGCCGCGCCCCTCACGCCGTTTTCTGCGCAATCGCACCACACAGTCAAAGTCTCCCCTCGAATTGATCGATGGGTGCGAATCCGCAGAAAACGGCGCGGGGGTGACTGGCCAGCCACGGCATGCCCGCAGCGGCGCGCGTTCCTGTGGACAGCGCGGCGCGACCTTCACCCCACTCCTGACACAATGCCTGTGATGCATGCCGACGCGATCCTCGATGCCCTGGACCCGGAGCAGCGCGCCGTAGCCACGGCCCTGCACGGGCCCGTGTGCGTGCTCGCGGGGGCGGGAACGGGCAAGACCCGTGCCATCACACACCGCATCGCCTATGGCGTGCGGGTGGCCGCCTACAACCCGCAGTCGGTGCTCGCCGTGACGTTCACGGCCCGCGCCGCGGGAGAGATGCGCCAGCGCCTGCGCACGTTGGGGGCCAGTGGCGTGCAGGCCCTCACCTTCCACGCCGCGGCACTACGCCAGCTCAGCTACTTCTGGCCGCAGGTGGTGGGCGGGCAGGTGCCGTCCCTCGTGGAGCAGAAGGCCCCCCTGGTGGGCCGTGCCCTGCGCGCCGTGGGGGTGGACGCGGACCGCCTGACGGTGCGAGACCTGGCTGCGGAGATCGAGTGGGCCAAAGTCATGCTGGTCGCGCCGGGCGACTACCAGACCGTGACCGAGCAGTCCGCGCGGCCCGCGCCCGCAGGCATGGAACGCGCGGTGGTGGCGGACGTGTTGCGCGCCTACGAGCAGATCAAGACCGATGCGGTGGTGCTCGACTTCGAGGACATCCTGCTGCTACTCGCGGACATGATCGCCCGCCACGGCGAGGTGGGGGAGCAGATTCGCCGCCAGTACCGCCACTTCGTGGTGGATGAGTACCAGGATGTGTCCCCGCTGCAGCAGTACGTGCTCGACCAGTGGCTGGGCGGCAGACGCGAGGTGTGCGTGGTGGGTGACCCCGCCCAGACCATCTACTCCTTCGCGGGCGCCACCCCGCGTCACCTGCTGAGCTTCACACGGCAGTATCCCGACGCGACGCTCGTGCGTTTGGTGCGGGACTACCGATCCACGCCGCAGGTGGTGAACCTCGCCAACGGCATCATGGCGGGGCGGGCGCAGGCTGGAGCCGGGGTGGAGCTCGTGGCGCAGCGTCCCTCGGGCCCCGCCGTGGGCTTCCACACCTACGGCGACGATGCCGGGGAGGCCCAAGGGGTGGCTTCCCGCATCGCCGCCCTCATCGCGACGGGCGTGCCCCCGCGGGAGGTCGCGGTGCTGTATCGCACCAATGGCCAGTCGGAGGCGCTTGAGGAGGCGCTTTCCGAGCAGGGCATCGGCTATCTGGTGCGCGGAGGGCAGCGCTTCTTCCAGCGTGAGGAGGTGCGCCGCGCGATGGTGCTGCTGCGGGGTGCCGCAGTGGCACCGACGGACCGGTCCGTCGGTGAGGTGGTGCGGGAGGCGCTCACGGACCTGGGATGGGCCGAGGAACCGCCGGCCGCGCGCGGTGCAGTGCGCGAGCGATGGGACTCCCTCCAGGCGCTCGTGCAACTGGCGGACGACTTCGACGCCGAGGCCGTGGCCGCGACGGGTCAGCCGACCACGGTGCGCGCCCTGGTCGAGCATCTGGCCGAGCGGGCCGCCGCGCAACATGCCCCGGCGGTGGAGGGGGTGACGCTCACCACCATTCATGCCGCGAAGGGTCTGGAATGGGATGCGGTGTTCGTGGTGGGCATGGCCGAGGGACTGCTGCCCATCTCCATGGCGGAGACCGAGGAGGCGATCGAGGAGGAGAGGCGCCTGCTCTACGTGGCCGTGACCCGCGCCCGCGAACACCTTGCGCTGAGCTTTGCCCGCGCCCGGCGCGAGGGCGGGCGCGCCTCCCGCAAGCGCACGCGCTTCTTGGCGCAGTGGTGGCCAGACGCCCGGCCCGTGTCTCAGCGTCGGGCGTCCGCCGTGGACCTCGATGCGGCGCAGCTGCGGCTGTTCGAACGGCTCAAGGAGTGGCGTCTGGCTCACGCCCAGGCGGCATCCAAGCCCGCGTTCACCGTGCTCGTGGACACGACTCTCGCCGAGATCGCCCGGCACCGCCCGGCGACCCTGCGCGACCTCGCGGGCATTGCCGGCATCGGCTCGGTGAAACTTGAACGCTACGGCGCGGAGATCCTGGAGCTGGTGGCCTCGGCACCGCAACCGCAATCGGAATGAGGCCACACCGGCTGAGACTGTGGCGGCCCTCCCGCGCCCACCCGCCACTGGCAGTTGAGGCCCCACCGGGCTCCTGAACGCAGGTGCGCCATCGCGATGTGTGCGGCGAGCGTGCCCGCGACGTGCGCCACCGAGGCATCCAGCAGAAGTGGCCGCCTTTCCAACTGGAGTGCGAGCAGGGGCCATGCGGGGTTGTCGTCGGTGCGGTGGAGTTGGATGCAGCGGGTGCAGGCCCCCGCGCCGGGCTCCACCCACGGCCCGACGGTCGCGCCGTCCTCGTCCGCGAGCGTCCACAGGTGGGGGACATCGAGCGCCATGAGCGGCTGGATGGCAGGCGCGGGCGGTGCGCCCACCGCGAAGCCCAGCACGGCATCGGCCCGGCAGTCCGCCGAGGCGATCGTCACGCCCGCCGCGGTGAGTGTGCCCGCCGCGATCTCGGCGGCGGGACCCGAGCCGTGGACGGTGATGGCAAGGGCCCGTGGGGCGGGCTGTTCAAGCAGTCCGGCGTGCTCCAGGGAGGCGAGGCGGCGCAGAAGGCGCGGTCCGATCGCGGTCTCCGCGAGGCCGGACGAGGATTCGAGGAGGGCCAGCGCGCGGCTCTCGCGCCGCGAGAGGCGATTGAGGACCAGGGGCCGGTTCACGCCGATCTGCACGGCGCCGTCGCCCAGGCTCAGAACGGGTACCCCGCGCTTCAGTCTCATGCGTCGATGGTGCCCGATGCGAGGGATCCCAGGGAGGTTATCCACAGGGTCAATTCGTGTGTCCCACCCACGCTCTGGTGTGTCCCACCCACGCTCTCGTGCGTCCCACCCACCCTCGCCGTTTTCTGCGAATCCGCACAGAACGATCAATCTGAGGGGCAACTTTGACTGTTTTCTGCGGATTCGCAGAAAACGGCGGCGGCCGGGGAGGGCACGGCGGCCGGGGAGGG
>CAZFEH010000015.1:0-39210 GCA_964517615.1 uncultured Demequinaceae bacterium | reverse complement strand
CCCTTCCACCTGTACACGGTGGACAGGCACATCGTGGAGGCCGTGGTGATCGCGGGCAAGGGACGCCGGGTCGGCCCCCACGGCGACCTCGTGCTGCTGGCCGCGCTCCTGCATGACATCGGCAAGAGGGCGGGCGCCGAGGACCACTCCTTCGTGGGCGCGGACCTCGTCCCCGCGATCGCCGCCCAATGGGGCCTGCCGCGCCCGCTCGCCCACGATCTCGCGCTCCTGGTGCGCCACCACCTCCTGCTCGCGCACCTGGCGACCACGCAGGACCACGAGGACCCTGCGACCCTCGCCGCCCTGCTCACGGCCCTGGAGCATCGCCCGGAACTGCTGGAGGCGCTGCGCGCACTCACGGAGGCGGACTCCAAGGCCGCGGGCCCCAAGGCCTGGACCCCGTGGCGCGTCAGCCTCATCGACTCCTTGACACAGCGGGCACGCGCCGCGCTGGGCGGTCCCTGAGGCCGGTCCTCGCCGTGACGGTGTGACGGGCGCGGGTAGGCTAGAGCGCAGTTCGAGCCTGAAGGGACACCCGTGTTCGCCACTTTGTCCGACCGCCTAGCAGCCACCTTCCGCGGCCTGCGCGGCAAGGGCCGCCTGTCCGAGGCGGATATCGACGGCACCATTCGGGAGATCCGACGCGCCCTGCTCGACGCCGATGTCGCGGTGGCCGTGGTGCGCACCTTCACCTCGCGCATCAGGGAGCGTGCGTTGGGCGCCGAGGTGATGGAGGCGCTCAATCCGGCCCAGCAGGTCGTCAAGATCGTTCACGAGGAACTGGTCGAGATCCTCGGCGGCCAGTCGCGCGATCTGCACTTCGCGAAGTCCGGCCCCACGGTCATCATGCTCGCGGGCCTCCAGGGTGCGGGCAAGACCACGCTCGCCGGCAAGCTCGCGCACCATCTCAAGGCGCAGGGACACACCCCGCTGCTCGTGGCCGCGGACCTGCAACGTCCCCACGCCGTCACCCAGCTGGAGGTGGTGGGTGAGCGCGCGGGAGTGCCGGTGTTCGCCCCCGAGCGCGGCGTCACCTCGGAGACCGAGACATCCAAGGGTGATCCCGTCAAGGTGGCCAAGGAGGCCGTCAAGGAGGCCGGCAAGAAGCAGCATTCGGTGGTGATCGTCGACACCGCGGGTCGCCTGGGTGTCGATGCGGAACTGATGAAGCAGGCCGCCGACATCCGCAAGGCCGTGGACCCCGACGAGGTGCTGTTCGTCATCGACGCGATGATCGGTCAGGACGCGGTGGCCACCGCCGAGGCCTTCCAGGCCGGCGTCGCCATGACGGGTGTGGTGCTTACCAAGCTGGACGGCGATGCGCGCGGCGGCGCGGCGCTGTCGGTGCGCGAGGTCACGGGTGTGCCCATCCTGTTCGCGTCCACCGGAGAGAAACTCACCGAGTTCGAGGTGTTCCACCCGGACCGCATGGCCAGCCGCATCCTCGATATGGGCGACGTCCTCACCCTCATTGAGCAGGCCGAACGCACCTTCGACCAGGCCGAGGCCGAACGCCTAGCAGCCAAGGTCACCAAGGGCGAGGACTTCACCTTCACCGACTTCCTCAGCCAGCTCCAGCAGCTCAAGAACATGGGCTCGATGAAGAAGATGCTGGCCATGCTGCCGGGCATGGGGCAGATGCGCGACCAGATCGACAACCTCGACGAGCGCGAACTGGCCCGCACCGAGGCGATCATCTACTCGATGACTCCATTTGAGAGGGAGAACCCCAAGGCGCTCAACGGCTCACGCAGGGCGCGCATCGCCGGGGGCGCCGGCGTGAGCGTGTCGCAGGTCAACGCCCTGGTCAAGCGCTTCGAGGACGCCCAGCGCATGATGCGCGCCATGGCGGGCGGCCACGGCGTGCCCTCCATGGGAGGAGGCCCGGGCGGCTTCGGCGGCATGCCGGGAGGCAAGAAGTCCAAGGGCAAGCAGGCCGCGCAACGCAAGGTCAAGGGCAAGTCGGGCAACCCCGCCAAACGGGCTCAGCAGGAGGCGGCGCTGCGCGATCGTGCCGCCGCCGGACCCGCCGCGCCCGCGGGAAGCGCCTTCGGCATCGGCGCCCCGCAGGAGCAGCCCGAGTTCGATGCGTCACAACTGCCCAGCCTGGGCAAGTACCTCCAGGGCTAACGCCGTCGCGTCGAGCCTTCCCCATGACCATCCTGCATCTGACCGGACCGGTGCTCGCCGGTGACGATGAGGTGCGTTCTCAGGCCTGGGTGGTCGGGGACCGCATCACCTACACCAAGCCCACGGCGCACGCCGGCCAGGCCACCCGCGTGGACGGCTGGGTGATCCCCGGTCTGGTGGACATGCACTGTCATGTGAGCATCGGTCCCGCAGGTCCTGTGGACCTCGATCTGGCGCGCAAATATGCGCGAACGGAGGCCCAGGCCGGCGTGCTGCTGGTGCGCGACGTGGGCTCCACGATCGACCTGGCCCCGCTCCAGGCCGATCCCGACCTGCCACGGATCCTCCGCTCGGGACGGTTCATCGCGCGCCACAAGCGCTACCTGCCTGGCTACGGCGTGGAGATCGAACCGGAGCAGCTGGCGGACGAGGTGCTGCGCCAGGCGCGGGCGGGAGACGGCTGGGTCAAGCTCGTCGCCGACTGGATTGACAGGGTGGACGGTCGCCAGTCCGACCTCGCACCGCTGTGGGAACCGCACCAGCTGGCCGCCGCGGTCGCTGCCGGGCACGGCGCGGGGGCGCGGCTCACCGCGCACACCTTCTCCGAGGCCGCGATCACCCCGCTCCTGGACGCCGGCATCGACTGCCTGGAGCACGGCACCGGCATGACGGAGGATCACGCTCGGCGAGCAGTGGACGCGGGAGTCCCCGTGGTGCCCACCTTGCAGCAGATCGCCAACTTCGAGTCCTTCGCGCACCAGGCCGAGCCCAAGTTCCCGGCCTATGCGGCCACCATGCGTCGCATGCATGCCCGCCGCTACGAGCACGTGCGGGACCTGCACCGGGCCGGGGTGACCCTGCTGCTGGGCACCGATGGGGGCACGAGCATCGGCCATGCCCAGCCGGTGCTGGAGGCCCTCGAAATGGCCAAGGCCATTCCCGCCGCCGAGGTGGTCGCGGCGGCCACGTGGCGCGCGCGCCGCTTCCTGGGTACACCTGTGCTGGAGGAGGGCGATCCCGCCGACCTCGTGGTGCTCGCCGCGGATCCGCGTGAGGACGTGGCGGAGCTGGGAAGGCCACGCGCGGTGCTGCGCGGCGGCAGATGGCTTGCAGCGGACCACGCCGGGCGCGGTGGTGTTCCAAGCCAGGCCGCAGGCGCTAAGGTGTCGGAGAACCACGGGGGAGTTGAGGGCTGACGGACTGAGGGGCCCGACCGGAGGTGACATGACGGAGCAAGGCAGCGGCGCCGAGGTGCGGACGCGCCGGGTTCGCATGGCATCGCGCACACTGTGGGCGGACGGCCTGGAAGCCGCGGTGCCGCTCACCGCGTCGGTCGCGGCGGCGCTCGTGATCGCGGACGGCGCCTTCGTGGGCGACCGGGCGGTGGACTTCGTCTACGGGCTGGGGCGCGTGGCGGGCGCCGTGGGGGCGATCTTCATGCTGGCACAGGTGCTCCTGGCCTCCCGCGCGCCGTTCATCGAGCGCGCCCTGGGCCATGACCGGGCCGTCGCCGCACATGCGCGCTGGGGCAAGTGGGCCATCATCGTGATGCTGAGCCACGGCCTGTTCATCCTGGGGGCGTCCTCGATCTACGACGGCCGCACGATCTTCGGCCAGGCCGCTGCCTACTTCACCCAAGCCTGGTACCTCGCGTTGGCGCAGGTCGCGGGCGTGGTGTTCCTCGGGGTGCTCGTGACGTCGCTGATGATCGTGCGCAAGCGGTGGCGCTACGAGACCTGGCACACCGTCCACCTCGCCGTCTATGCGGGTGTGGCGCTGGCGATCCCGCACCAGTTCCTGTTCGGGTCCACCTTCTCCCCGTGGGGCAAGGCCACCTGGTTCTGGCTGGGCGTGTATGCGGTCGCGCTGGGTTCGCTCCTGACGTACCGCGTGATCCGGCCCCTGTGGGGATTGCGGCGCCACGACCTCAAGGTGTCCGCCGTGACGGCGCTGCCCGACGGTTCGCTGTCCATCATCATGTACGGCAAGCGGCTCGGGAAGCTCGCCCCCCGCGCGGGACAGTTCTTCCTGTGGCGTTTCTTGGAGCCCGGCCTGTGGCGGGAGGCGCATCCGTTCTCCCTGTCGCGCCAGCCCGACGGGCATTCGCTGCGCATCACGGTCAAGCCGTCGGGCGACTTCGCCCAGGGACTGCACCGGCTCCAACCGGGCAGCCGGGTCATGGTCGAGGGCCCTCTGGGGGTCTTCACCCAGCAGGTGCGCGTGGGCGGCGGCCTGGTGCTCGTCGCGGCGGGCATCGGCATCACTCCGGTGCGTGCGCTCCTGGAGGAGTATTCCCCAGAAGACGGCCCCTGTGATGTGATCGTCCGCATGCGCTCCGAGATGGAGGCGCCGCTCGTGGACGAGGTGCTGGTGCTGGCGGCGCTGCGCGGCGCCACCGTGCATGTGGTGCTCGGACCGCGGATCCACTCCGGATGGGCGTCGCAGGCTCAGCCGGTCACGCTCGCCCAGCTGGTGCCCGACATCGCCGACCGTGACGTGTACATCTGCGGCCCTCACGAGTGGGCCGATGCCGTCCAGGCCGATGCGCAGTCCGCCGGCGTGGCGCCGGTCGCGGTGCATCGGGAGAGGTTCGGATGGTGAGCATCATGGAGTCGAGACGAGCGGGAGTGCGGGCATGAGGCCGGAGCGGTGGGCGATCGTCGCCGTCGGATCCGCCACGATCGTGGGCGTGGGCATCGCGGCAGCGCCGCATCAGGCGGGCCTGCCGGTGGGGGACGGGGACGCCGGGGAGCAGACGCCGCCCGAGTCGCCCGGGGTGGTCACGCCCGGCGTCGACACGCCTGCGAGCATGGACCCCTCGATCACGGGCATCTTCGATGGCCCTCCCGTCACGAACCTGCGTGGCACCTACCAGGCACAGATCATCGTGCGAGACGGTGTGGTGGTGGACGTGATCGCACTGCAGGCCGGCACCGATGCGCCCGAATCCGTGGCGGTCAACACCGTGGCCGTCCCCCTGCTGCGCGAGCGCGTACTGGCGGCGCAGTCCGCCGACGTGGATGCGGTCAGTGGGGCGTCGTACACCTCGCCGGCCTTCATCGAGTCCCTGGAGGGCGCGTTCGCCGCCGCACAGCAGGAGTGATGGACACCGCCGGAGCAGTGAGTCCTGAGCGCGATCCCGTCACGGTGGTGACGGTGCACGCGATGGGCATGCCGTTCCGCGTCGTGCTCGCGGCGGAGGCGCTCGATGCCCCGGCCCGGGCGGCCGTGGAGGCCTTCCACGCCGGTCTGCGATGGGCAGATGAGGTCTTCTCCCTGTGGCGTGAGGATTCGGTGCTCGCGGCGTACCTGCGCGGCGAGATCGCCGTGGACGAGGGTCCTCCCGAGCTGCTCGAGGTGCTCCAGGCCTGTGAGTGGTACCGGGGGGCCACGGGCGGAGCCTTCGATGCGCGCGGGCCGCGAGGCCTGGACCCCACCGGTCTGGTCAAGGGCTGGGCGGTGGCGCGGGCGTCGGGCGTGCTCGACTCCCTGGGTGTGCCGTGGCTGGTCGATGCCGCCGGGGACGTGCTCGTGGCGGCGGGGGAGCGCACCTGGAGTGTCGGCGTGGCGCACCCCGGCGTGCAGGGCGACCCGGCGGGGACGGACGTCGTGGATGTGGTGACACTCGGCGATGCCGGGCCGCGCGCCTTGGCGACGTCGGGCATCGGCCAGCGCGGCGCGCACATCTGGGACCCGGCGACCGGCGAGGCGACGACCCATGCCATCCAGGCATCGGTCGTGGGGCACGACCTGGTCACCGCCGATGTATGGGCCACGGCGGTGATGGCGGGAGGCGATGCCGCCGTGGCAGGTGCGGTCGCGGCGGGCTGCGACGTGCTCGTGCTGCGTGCGGTGCGGCCCAATGGCACGGTGGAGGCCGCGGCGTCGGCTGGATGGCCTGGCGAGCGCTGAGGCCTGCGCCCGCCGGGTTAGCGCCGGACCCGCCATGTCTGGCATACTTGTGCGCTGGCGCGAACGGCCCTCTACCCGTGACCGCTATTCGTCTTGTCAGGCAGTGCCTCCCGTTCCCCGGGGGTGCGGGCCCGGCTCACACCGAATACAAGGAGATACCGCAGCATGGCTGTGAAGATTCGTTTGAAGCGCTTCGGCAAGAAGCGTCAGCCCTTCTACCGCATCGTGGTCATGGACTCGCGCACCAAGCGCGACGGCCGGGCCATCGAGGAGATCGGCAAGTACCACCCCACCGAGGAGCCCTCGTTCATCGAGGTCAACTCCGAGCGCGCGCAGTACTGGCTGTCCGTGGGCGCCCAGCCCACCGAGCAGGTCACCGCGCTGCTGAAGCTGTCGGGTGACTGGCAGACCTTCAAGGGTGAGAAGGGCGTCAACACCATCAAGCCCGTGGCCGGCAAGGCCTCCCCCGAGGAGAAGATCAAGGCTCTGGCCGACGCTGCCGAGAAGGCGAAGGCGGAGAAGTCTGCGGCAGCCGAGAAGGCCAAGAAGGAGGCCGAGGAGGCCGCCAAGGCCGCCGAAGTTGAGGCCGCCGAGGAGACCGTCGCCGACGAGTCCTCCGAGGTTCCCGCCGACGAGGGCACCGAGGTGGACGTGGAGATCGCCGAGGGCGAGCCCAGCGACGCCGACGCTCCCGTCGAGGGCCTGATCGACGAGGCCGAGGAGAACTAAATGGTCACCGAGGCCCTGGAGTTCTTGGTGCGCAGCATTGTCCGCAACCCGGATGATGTGCGCGTGACCGAGCGCTCCGGCCGCAGGGGTGCCACCCTCAACGTGGTGGTGCACCCCGATGACCTGCCGCGCGTGATCGGCCGTCGTGGCCGTACCGCGCAGGCGATCCGCACCGTGATCGACGCCGTCGCCCGCGACGATGTCCGCGTCAACTTTGTGGATGTCGCCTGAGAGGCACTGCCACATCAGCACTGCATGGCGGGGCCCTGGGATCACCCAGGGCCCCGCTTGCTGTCTTCCCCACCTGGCGTGTTGGCCCTGGGCATCGGCTGGATCTCCACCTCTTCGCCACGCCACCTGAATGGTGTTGGAATCTTTCGGTGTTTTCGAGAAATGCGCCCTATGGTGCGAAAAACTGTGGGTGTCCCTCCGTGGCTGGGGGACTCGCCTCCGTGGTGACCTCAGTTGCGTCAGGTGCGGCTCTAGGCCGCCACCGAAAGATTCCCACACCACAGGAGGCGAAAGTCCTCGACACCGAAAGATTCCCACACCATTGCAGCGTGAGGGAGGAAGGTCCCGCTGCCACGAGCTGGAAGGGGACAGCCTGGATAGGTGAGAGGCGACCCACTAGGCTCATGCCCATGAAGGTGACCGTCGCACGCATCGGCCGCGCTCACGGACTCAAGGGGGAGGTGTCGCTCGACGTGCGCACCGATATTCCTGAGGAGCGCCTCGTGGTGGGCGCAATCTATGAGACGGAACCCGCCTCGGCCGGCCCGTTGACGATAACAAAGGTGCGCACGCAAGGTGATCGGTGGTATGCGGCCTTCGCTCAGATCGAGGGTCGCACCGCCGCCGAGGATGCGCGCGGCATCGAACTGCTCATCGAGGCCGACTCGGACGAGGAGGACGACGCCTGGTATGTCTACGACCTCGTGGGCCTGCGCGCCGAGCGTCCCGATGGCACGGTACTGGGGGAGGTCACCGATCTGTTGAGCATGCCCGCTCAGGATCTGTTGCAGATCCGCCAGGGCGACGGCCATGTGGCCCTCATCCCCTTTGTGGAGGCATTTGTGCCCGAGGTGGACATCGAGGGCGGGCGCGTGATCCTCACTCCGCCGTATGGGTTGCTGTCTGGCGAGACGCCCGAGACCACGGGGGAGACCTCCGGCGCGTGAGAATCGACCTCGTCACCATCTTTCCCGAGTTCTTCCAGGTGCTCGATGTCTCGCTCCTGGGCAAGGCCCGCGCGGCGTCACTCGTGGACCTCCGGGTCCACAACCTGCGCGACTGGACACACGATGCCCACCACACCGTGGACGATGCGCCCTTCGGCGGTGGCGCAGGCATGGTGATGAAGCCCGACGTCTGGGGCGAGGCACTCGACGAGGTGCTCAGTGACGACGGCGTACTCGTGATCCCCTCGCCCGCGGGCCAGTTGTTCACACAGGAGCTCGCGCAGGAACTCGCCGCCGCACCTCAGTTGGTCTTCGCCTGCGGCCGCTATGAGGGCCCCGACGCCCGCGTCGCGGAGTACTACGCCGGCCAGGGGCGGCGGGTGCTCGAGGTGTCGCTGGGCGACTATGTGCTCAACGGGGGAGAGGTTGCCGCCGTGGCGATGATCGAGGCGGTCACCCGCCTCATCCCTGGCTTCATGGGCAACGCAGAGTCGATTGTCGAGGAGAGCCACGCCGATGGCCTGCTCGAGTACCCGGTGTACACCCGCCCCGCATCGTGGCGTGGCCTCGATGTGCCCGAGGTGCTGCTCAGCGGTCACCACGGCAAGGTCGCTCAGTGGCGGCGCGAGCAGCAACTCGCTCGCACCCGCGAGAGGCGGCCGGACCTGTGGGAGCGCCGCAGCCAGGCCTAGCTCGGTGCAACCACTAGGGCGTGGCCTCGAACAGGCATGGGCTCATCTTGGTGGTGATCAGGGCCGCGCGGCCGCGGGTGAGCCGAACGCCGTGAGAGAGTGACGGTCCAGCGTGCACGCCTTCCGGCATCACACGGGGCTCCAGCAGGGGATGTTCGCTGTACCGTCACTTTCTCACCTCCCCGTAGCCTGGCGCCGCATGTCGAACCAGTGCACGGTAGAGCCGACACCTTTATGGCACAATGGTGGGTCGGCGCGCGCGATGCTTCCACCTGCCACAGGGGGTGCGGCACACAACGCGACGCAGCCATCAGTACCGGAGCCTTCGGGCAGAACCGCGCAGGACCTGTGGCGTGTGCGAGGAGTAACGAGTCATGCAGAAGCTTGACGCAGTGGTCGCGGACCAGATCCGCGATGACGTCCCGGCCTTCCGTGCCGGAGACACGGTGAAGGTGCACGTGAAGGTTATCGAAGGTAACCGGTCGCGTGTGCAGATCTTCCAGGGCGTGGTCATCGCCCGCCAGGGCAAGGGCGTCGGCGCCACCTTCACGGTGCGCAAGATCTCCTTCGGCGTGGGCGTGGAGCGCACCTTCCCGGTGCACGCCCCCACCATCGACAAGGTTGAGCTCGTGAGCCGCGGTGACGTGCGCCGCGCCAAGCTGTACTACCTGCGCAAGCTGCGCGGCAAGGCGGCCCGCATCCGCGAGAAGCGCGAGAGCTAGTCATCAACACCACGTCAGACGCTCCGGCGGACGGGCCTCGCCTGTCCGCCGGTCGTCGTCTGTGGGTGTGGGTGCGCGAGGCCGCGATCATCCTGGTCAGCGCTCTCCTGCTGTCGCTCATCCTCAAGACCTTCTTCTTCCAGTCCTTCTGGATCCCCTCCTCCTCGATGGAGGACACCCTCCAGGTGCAGGACCGCATCCTGGTCACCAAGTGGCGACCCGGCCCGTTCGACCTGCGCCGCGGAGACATCGTGGTGTTCAAGGACCCGGGCGGTTGGCTGGGCGGCAGCCCCGCAGCCCAGCCAACCGGCCTGCGCGCGGTGTGGAACGACGTGCTCACTTTCACCGGGCTGCTGCCCGAAGACGCCGGCGAACACCTGGTCAAGCGCGTGATCGGCCTTGGCGGGGATACCGTGTCATGCCATCCCGCCGACGGTCTGGTGCGTATCAACGGCACCGCCCTGACCGAGGACTACCTCAAGCCGGGCACCCTCAGCTGCACCTTCGAATGGTCGGTGGAGGTGCCCGAGGGCCGGCTGTGGGTCATGGGAGACAACCGCTCCAACTCGGCGGACTCGCGCGCCCATATGGGCATGCCAGGCGGTGGCACGATCCCCGCCGATTCCGTGGTGGGCACCGCCTTCGTCGTGGTGTGGCCGGTGGCTCATTGGCGCGGCCTCGGCAATCCTTACCCGGACTTCGTGCCGGGCGAGACCGCCACCTCATAGTCCGAGGCGCGCGTGCCCGTCTCCTTGCACCACGAGACCCTGCTGTGGGATGCCGGTGCGCGCGTTGTCGCAGGCATCGACGAGGTGGGCAGGGGAGCGCTCGCCGGTCCCGTATCGGTGGGCGTGTGCGCCGTGAGTCGCTGCGACTCCTGGCCCCACGGGCTCGCCGACTCCAAGGAACTCACGCCCGCCCGCCGCGAAGGCCTGCTGCCCGCTCTCGGTGAGTTCGGCATCGGCCGCGCCGTGGGCCATGCCAGCGCCGCCGAGATCGATGCGAGGGGCATCGTGGGGGCGTTGCGGCTCGCAGGGCTGCGGGCGCTTGCCGTGCTCGCGTCCCACGGCGTCGTGCCCGACGCGATCCTGCTCGACGGTCGCCACGACTGGCTCACGGCACCCGAACCGGACCTCTTTGCGACCGCCGATGCCGTGGCGGGGCTGGACGGCGACCCGGCACCGGCATCGGCCCCGGTCACGATGGTGGTCAAGGGCGACGGCCTGTGCGCGTCGATCGCGGCGGCCTCGGTGCTGGCCAAGGTGGAGCGCGACGCGATCATGCGCGAGGCACACGCATCCCACCCCGCATACGGTTGGGACGGCAACAAGGGCTACGGCGCCACCGGGCATCTGGAGGCGTTGCGGCGCCTGGGTCCCACGCCACTGCATCGCGTGAGTTGGAAACTGCCGGTCGCATAGCCGCGGCGGGGGGTGAGTTCAACCGGCCCGCGTCGTCGAGCGTCAATCAACCGTCCTGGAACACGGCGGACACGTCCCCCCAGGCCTCGTCACGCACATAGACAGGAACGCGATGGCGGGGGGTGGAGGTGGTGATGGAGCGTCCGCCAGTCACCCGCTCGCCAGTCCAAGCATCCCGCCACAAGCCGTCCGGCACATAGTGTTCCCACGCTTCGCCGGGAGCCAAGACGGGGGCTACCAGAATGTCATCACCCAGGAGCCATTGCGGATGTGCCGCCCAGGCACCAGGCTCGTGCGCAAACTCAAAGAACAAGGGCCGCATCAGGGGCCGGCCGGTGTTGATGCTTGAGCGAGCCTGGGTGGCGAGATAGGGAATCAGGCGTTGGCGCAATGCCACAATCTGGCGAATGTCGCCGATGACCTCCTGGTCACCGCTGTGGTGCGCCACATTCCACGGGGTGCGGTCCCGCAGCGGCGAACGGTGGTGATTGAACTCGGAGTGATACTGCATGATCGGCACAAAGGCCGACGCGGCAAAGGCCCGCACATACAGTTCCGGGTCGGGGAGCGGTCCGGAGAAACCCGCAATGTCCCAGCCCCAATAGACGATGCCGCATGCGGCCGCGTTCAGCCCCGCCCACATCGACCAGCGGAATGCCTCCCAGGTGGAGTTCTCATCTCCGGCCCAGAAGAGCCCGTGCGCCTGCGAGCCGGTGAAGCCCGCGCGCGAGAACGTGACGGGAGCCTTGCCTGCGGATGCCAACAGGTCGCCATAGGCCTTCGCATAGGCCACGGGAAAGACATTGTTGACTTCGTCTCCGCCTCGGCCGTCGAGGTACACGAGATCCTCGCCCCACGCATGTTCGCCCCCATCGGTCTTGAATCCATCGATCCCCATCTCTTCGACGAGGTAGCGCCGCTTATTGACCCACCACGCTGCGGCCTCGGCGTTGGTGAGGTCGGGCATGAGGCTCAGCGGGAACCACCAGCCGCGATTGCGGTAGGGACGCATTGTCCCGTTGGGGCCACGCTCCCGAATAAGGCGATTCTCTCGCACGGCCGCATCGGCATCGATGCGGGTTTGGCCGCGCGGATGCGGCCGCATCTTGATGAGGGGAATCTGCCACAGCAATACCTTGACGTCCTGCTCGTGGAGGGAATCGATCATGCCCTTGGGGTCGGGCCATGCTCCCTGAGCGGGAAAGGTGAAGTCGGCGAGCGTGGCGGGGGAGCCGTCTTCACGGGGGGTGTACTGGGCGTCGCGCCATACGGTGAAGGTGGACTCGTCGCTCCACGCTTCGATCACCAGGGCGGCAATGGGGATGTCATGCTCGGCATGGAGCGCCACCTGCCGCTCCACCTCGGCCTGGGTATTCCACTCGTTGCCGCTCGACCAGAGGCCCAGGACCCATTCGGGCATCTCCACGGGACGCCCCGTCTGATCCAGAAACGAGTTGAGGACCTCTGTGGGACTACCGTGGAACAGATGGAGTGGCAGGACGGCCGCCGAGCCCACGGGTGCGTCCACCGCGGCCTCGACGACGAGCGCATCGGGCCGACTCTCACCGACGTCGAACCACACCCGGCGCGACGTCTCCACGTGGAAACCCCACCCCGAACCGCCTACCACGTGAGCAAAAGGCATCGGCATATAGGTGCGCCGGTGAGCCCCCTGGCTCTTGTACTGTTCGAACAACTGAGAGTCGAGCGTCGTGCCCCGCTGGTCCAAGCGGTCAAAGCGTTCACCAAAGCCCACCACGTGTTCCTCGGGGGCAAGGGGAAGAGTGAAGCGGACGCGGGCGAGGCGAGTCGACGTTCCGAGAGCCCACACGTCGGAAGGCTGAGGGGCGGTGCCCTTCACGGCGAGTACGGAGATGTTGGAGGGATGCCATGACGCGACGTCCGAGCGGTAGCGACGTGTCTGTACCGATGTTCCCTCGGCATCACGTGCCACGAGGCGGTACGCCAGCGAGGCCGAGCCGCGCGGGACCGTCAGGTGGGCCTCCCACCCGCCGGCACGGCGCGCCTGCTTGGCCTGTGCGGAGGCCAAGTGGCCACCATCGACAGTGTGGCCGCGGGAAGAACGGGCAACGGGGGAAGCGCTGAATGTGCCCTCCAGCAGCACGGAGCCGTGCGGATCGAGGAAGGTCGCCTGGACCTCCACAGCGACGGGTTCACCGCTGACGCGGGCGCCGATGCGTAGGTCTTCGGAAGCGACAGGCAACGTGGGAGAGCGCTGTTCGGTGTCGTCGACGTAGGGGTGGCCGGAGCCGAAGGGTACGTGCCTGATCCTCACGGGTTCACCTCCGCGTCAAGCCGCAAGAACATGGCATGGGACCACAACAAGGGCGTGGCGACGGTGCCCCACCGCTCAATCCATTGGTCGCGGAACGTCGAGTCGAGCAGGTGACTCTCCACCTGTTCCGGCAGGTCAAGGGAGTCGGTGGCGGTGGAGGCAGCCCACTCGAGATAGGTCACAGCCTGGTCCGCATCTCCCAGCGCGTGGCGGGACAGCCCTGCAAAGCAAGACAAGAGGGGCCACTGCCCGCCGCCATAGAAGGTGTCCGCAAGGAAGCGGTGCACGCCACCGTCCACGTCAAGCGCTTCGGTGATGGCATCGACCGTGGCTCGCGCCAGGGGGTCGGCTGCGTCGATGACCCGAAGCGGCGCGATCAGCGACAGCACGGAGGCGTCCACTTCGGGGCTGCCCAGCCACTTGCTGAGGTGACCGTCATGGACGCCCTCCTCCACAATTAGCGTGCGCACCTGAATCGCCTCGGCACGAGCGCGTTGCGCCAGGTCGGGCTCCAGCACGCCCAGCTCGACCGCTGCGTCCAGGCCGGCGCTGATGCACCCCAGGGTGGATACGTGCACCTGCTCCGCGTGCTCTTCCCACCAGTCATAGCAGGGCCTGCGCCATGAGGCCAGCAAGTATTCCACCGTCAGCCCCACCGGGCCAGCCCACCGCGAGGGATCGATGTGGTGACGGGTCACGTGTTCCTTGAGCGCCCACAGCCAGGTGCCGTAGCCGTCAAGCTGAAAGTCCCACCACGGATCGTCGCCCAGGTCCATCGCAAAGGTAAACCGGGCAGGCAGCATCCGTTCGCCCGGGGTCTGCTCTCCCCGCTCAGCCGCGGCGACCACCTCGTCGATGGTGGTGGCATGGCGGTCCAACACTGCGGCGCACCACTCGAAGAATCGGGTAGCGGATTCGATCTCGCCCGCAGCCGATGCGCCATCGGCGATGAACGAGCCGTCACGAAACCAGCAGTAGCCGCGATAGGCCGAGAAGGTAGGGCTGGCTGGGTAGGCGCCCTCGGGAGTTTGGAGACTGGTGATCACACGGCGGGAATACTCCACGAGGGCGCGATCAATCACGGTGGACATGGTGAGGCTCGTTTCTGGGTGACGAAGGTAGGCTCGGCAGGGCCTGGTGGCGGCGAATTCTGGGCGCCGCCACCAGGCCCCAGGGGGTTAACCGAGGAGGGCGTTGATCGCGGATTCGGCGTTGGCAAGCGCCTCTTCCACGGTGATGCGGCCTGCTGCGGCTTCCGTCAACTGCTCGGTGATGATGTCCTGCAGTTGCGCCTGGTTAGCGCCAATAACCGGGGGCAACGCAATCGCATCGAGCGATGCGAACACGGCCTCGCGGTTGTCGGGGTCCGTCTTGTCGAGGTACGTGGCCAGCTTGGCATCGTCCGAGATGGCGGGCAGTTCCCAACCGGAGTTCAGGCGAATGTCCACCATGACCTGCGAGGACGACAGGAACTCGGCGAACTTCTGGGCGGCCTCCTGGTGTGCAGACGTGGCAGACACCGCCACCGCGTTGGAGAAGACGGCCGAGGCGTTCTGAACGTCGCCGGGCTCGACCTCGATGTCCCAGGCGAAGTCGCTGTCCGATGCGGCACCAAACATCCAGATACCGGTGTGCCACATGGCCAAGTTGCCGCCGGCCCACAGTGCGGTGTCGAAGTCGGCGGTGCCAGCACCCTGTGCTGCGGTGGGCATGACGGTTCCCGACTTGTTCACCAACCACTCTGCCGCACGGATACCCGCAGCGGAGTTGAAAGCGGCGGCCGAGCCGTCGGCGGTGAGGAAGTCACCGCCTGCCTGAGCGAGTGCCTTGTAGTACTCGTAGTACGAGATCGGCTGGTAGTCGCCCCATACGCCGGCGCTGGCATCGGTGAGGGCCTCCGCGGCCGCCTTCTCGTCTTCCCAGGTCCAGTCCGCGCTGGGGTAGTCCAGCCCGGCTGCATCAAACAGATCCTTGTTGTAGTAGAGGACAACGGTGGAGAAGGACGTGGGAAGCGCGTAGTTCACGCCGTCCGTCTGGTACGCGGCCACGATGTCGCCGCGGTACGCCGACGTGTCGACGCCCTCCAGGGCCGCAAAGGCGCCCGCCGGCTGATACGTGGGATACGTGGCGTACTCGATGTCAAAGACGTCCGCCGTGGTACCTGCGGCCAGATCCGTCTGCAAGGCCGTGAAGTAGTCCGAGTAGGGCAGCGTGGTGACGTCAACGGTGATGCCGGGGTTGGCATCTTCGAAGGCAGCGACGATGGCCGCAAGGTTGTCTTCATTCCCTCCGTTGGAGATGAAGTTGGAATAGGTGATGGTGACGGCTTCGCCGTCGGGTGTGTCGGATGTGCCCGGCGCCGTGGTGGAGGAGCAGGCCGACAGCACCATGCCCAGAGCGGCAACGATGCCAACTCCAGCAATGACTGACTTCTTCATGATGTTTCCTTTGGGGTTTCTGGGTGAGTGCCCGGGCCTATTTGAGCCCCGAGCCTGCAACGCCCTGAATGACGTACTTCTGGGCGAAGATGTAGAGCGCCAGCATCGGCAGGATGCTGACAACGGAGCCGGCCATGAGCACATCCCACTGCGTGGTGAATTGTCCTTGCAGCGAGGCCAAGGCCAAGGGCAAGGTCTTCAGCTCTGTGGAGCGCAGGATGACCAGCGGCCAGAGGAACGAATTCCAACTAGCCATGAAGGCGAAGATGCCGAATGTGGCCAACGCCGGTTTGATGTTGGGTAGCACGATGCGGGAGAAGACGCGCAGGTGACCCGCGCCGTCGATGGTGGCGGCCTCGTCCAATTCCCGAGGCACGGATGCCATCGCCTGACGCAAGAGAAAGACCCCGAAGGCGCTCGCCGCGGAGGGGACGATGACACCCCAATAGGTGTCGACGAGGCCGAGTGATTTCATCTGGGAGAAGAGCGGCACGAGGAGCACCTGCATCGGCACCATCATGGTGGCGAGGTAGATCGCAAACGTCATCCGCTTGCCAGGGAACTCGAATCGACTGAAGCTGTAGGCGGCCAGCGCAGAGGTCGTCAACTGAATCAGCGTGACCGTTGCGGCCAGTCCCACCGAGTTGATGACGGAGCGACCAAAGGAGGAGGACGAGAACAGGGTGCGATAGGCATCCAAGGAAGGGTCTTCGGGAAACAGGCTGGGGGTCAACGTCAGCCCAGCACCCGAGGTGAGGGACGTGATCGCCGTCCAGAGAAAGGGGAAGGCCATCGCCAGAGCGCCCACTGTCAGGACGATGACCAACAGCCGCACGCGCCAACGCTCAGCCATAGTTCACCCACTTGCGCTCGCCGCGGATCTGAATCAACGTGACCACGAGGATTGCCCCGAAAAGCAACATCGACAGTGCGGAGGCCATGCCCGCCTGGCCGTAGCGGAACGTCAGGTCGTAGATGCGGAGCACTACCACTTCGGAGGAGCCGGCAGGGCCGCCTCCCGTCATGGCGTAGACCTGGTCAAAGACCTGGAATCCGTTGATGAAGGAGATGATGGTCACAAAGAAGATCTGTGGCGACAGCAGCGGCAGGGTGACGTGGCGTAGTCGTTTCCACCAGTTCGCGCCGTCCAGCGTGGCGGCCTCCTGCACTTCCACGGGGATGGCTTGCAGGCCTGCGAGGAGTAGCACCATCACGAAGCCGAGGTCTTTCCAGGCCGAAGCGAGGATGATCGACGGCAGCGACCAGGCGGGGTCGGTCCACCAGCCGGGACCCTCAATCCCTAGGTGGCCCAGGATCACGTTGACGACGCCCACTGACGGGTTCAACAGCCAGCGCCACACGAAGGCGACGGCGATCCATGAGGTGACCACGGGCAAAAAGTAGACCCCGCGCAAGAGGTTGCGGCCGCGGAAGGCCCGGTTGAGCGCCAGCGCAAGCGCCAGGCCGCCCACGAAGGTGAGTGGTAGCACGCCCGCCACGTAGTACAAGGTGTGACCAAAGACTGCCGCCGTGTCGCCATCGGTCAAGAGTGAGGTGTAGTTGTCGAGCCCGACCCACTGCATGGGCGAAATCAGGTTCCAGGAGTGCAGGCTGATCCAGGCTGCGCGGACCATGGGAGCGATCACGAAGGCGGCGAGAGGCACGGCCGACGGGAGCAGAAAGAGGTAGGCGATCAGGGTGGACCGAGCGCGACGTTTGCGCGCGGCGGGGTCGCTCCTCATTGCCTTGGAGGAGGCGCGCGCGACGGCGGGGTGGGACAGGGTCACCGCGGTTCACCCGCCGCGTCGATGAGCCGTTCACGCACCAGGCGACCCTGTTCCCCAGATACGCCCTCAGCATCGAATGGAGTCGCCAGCACGAGCGAGGCCGCGCCTTGGGCCCAGCGGTCGTCCTGCCATCCCTCGACCACCACGGCGATGCCCCGCTTGCGGGGGATGAGGCTGGAGCGCAAGGCGGGTTCGAATCCGAACGACCAGTGGTTCCAGGATTCGGCGCCCTCTCCCAGTACCACCAGGATCTCGGGGTCGATCGTGTTGACCACACCGGCAACCGCACGACCTAGCATGTGTCCAGCCGTGGCAAAGACTCCTTGGGCCTCCACGTTGCCTGCCGCAGCCGCCGCCGACAAGGCCGTAATTCCTGCATCGGCGCCGATGATTCCCAGGTCGCGAGCCGTGGCGGTCAGGGCAGACTGGCCGATGACGGCCTCGAGGCACCCGCGTGCGCCGCATTGGCAGAGGGGGCCATCTTCGACTGCGGGAATGTGGCCTATTTCCCCCGCATTGCCCGAGTGTCCGCGCACGATGGTGCCACCGGAGACGATGCCGGCGCCGATGCCGGTGCCAATGGTGACCACGAGGAAGTCGGAGCGCCCCCTGCCGGTGCCGAACAGGGACTCTGCCAACGCGAGGGCGTTGACGTTGTTGTCGATGAGGACGGGCAGCCCGGTTGCTCCTCGAAGGGCGCTACCGAGGGGGACCTGATTCCAGCCCAGCTGGGTGGAGTCGACCACGTCTTCGCTTTGCTCCAACACGTTGCCGGGAAGTCCAACGCCCAGGCCCAGCAGGGTATGGCCGGTGCGAGCGATGAAGGAGGTGACCACCTCCGTCAGGTGGTGGAGAGCCATGTGGTCCGCCGCGTCGAAGGGTTCCGTGGCGGAGCGAGTGACGAGCCCGTCGATGCCCACCTCGACCAGGGTGAGGTGGTCGGGTGCGACCTTGAGGCCGACGGCGCCGAGTGAGGCGGCCGCTAGTCCTAGCAATTGGGCTGGCCGGCCCCCGCTGGACTGTTGGTGTTGCAGTTCGGTGACCAGCCCATCGGCCACGAGGTCGCGGGTCAGGCGGGTAATGAGTGCGGGGGAGAGTTGGAACGTGCGCGCAAGGTCGGCGCGCGATGTGGCGCCGTGAGCGCCGAGGTGCGCGAGGATCGCGGCACGGTTGGCGTCGGTGCGGGCCGAGGAAAGCGCCACTGTGAACTCCTTTGTTTACAACTAAAAGAACCATAGAACTAAGTGCGCCTCGATGTCAACGGCCATCCCGCCATACGGCGAATAGGCAGCCTTTGCCCATCTCCCCACGTCACTGATGCAGGGCGCCTTCCCGGCGCATAGCCGCGGCGGCCTAGGATGGAGTCGTGAGCAGCGAGGACCTGGAGAACTACGAGACCGAGGCGGAGCTCGCCCTGTATCGCGAGTATCGCGACGTGGTCAACCTCTTCCACTATGTGGTGGAGACCGAGCGCCGTTTCTACCTCGCCAACAAGGTGGACCTGCAGGTCAAGTCCTCGGGCACGGACATCTACTTCGAGGTGGTCATGGCCGACGCCTGGGTGTGGGACGTGTACCGCTCGGCGCGCCTGGTCAAGAATGTGCGGGTGGTGACGTTCAAGGACGTCAACATCGAGGAGCTCGACCACGACGACGCGATGCCCGACATCAGGCAGTTGCGCGCGCGATAGCCGGTCCCGGGCGGCCTTGGCCCGGTAGTCCCCAGGCGCGTTCCAAGGACGAACACTCCCCAGATATGCCCCGCACTCCGTGCGACGTGGCCGTGACGCGCCAAGGTGGCTGCGGAGGTCGGTCATGGCAGTCAAGGATGAAGTGGGTCGCTACGGCGAGGAGCTCGCGGCGCGCTATGTGAGCGCGCAGGGCTGGGAGGTGCTCGCGCGCAACTGGCGCAGCACCGCGGGGGAGTTGGATTTGGTGGCCGTGGATGGCGCCGATGCCGTGGCCGTGGAGGTCAAGACGCGCCGCTCGGCAGCGTTCGGCTCGCCGCAGGAGGCCGTCACACCCGCCAAGGTCGCGCGACTGCGCCGACTCCTGGCCGCGTGGCTCGATGCTCAGGACCGCTCCTTCGCGGGCCTGAGGGTGGACGTCATCGCCGTGACCTTGCCTCGCTCCGGCGCCGCCCGGATCGACCATCTGCGGGGCATCGAGTGATCGGGCGCGCGCGAGCAGTGGTGCTCACCGGGCTCACCGGTCATGTGATCGACATCGAGGCGCACCTGGCTGCCGCCCTGCCCGCCTTCACCATCGTGGGCCTGCCCGACGCCTCGCTCCAGGAGTCCCGCGACCGAGTGCGCGCCGCGGTCACCAACTCGGGCCTCGTCTGGCCCAATCGCCGCATCACCGTCAACCTGACCCCCGCCTCGCTGCCCAAGTCCGGCTCGGTCACGGACCTGGGCATCGCGGTGGCCGTGCTGAGCGCCGCGGGACTCGTGGACCCCCGCGCGGTGGGGGACACCGTGTTCCTGGGCGAGCTGGGACTCGACGGACGGGTGCGGCCCGTGCGCGGTGTGCTGCCCGCCGTCGCGGCCGCACTCGCCCAGGGCATGACGCGCTTCGCGGTGGCCACGGGAAACGCCGACGAGGCCTCGCTCGTGCCCGGCGCTCATGTGCTGCCGGTGGCCACGCTCGCCGACCTCGCCAGGCACCTGGGCAACGAGGAGGCCGTGCCCAGTGCGAGTCATGCCGTGGTGCAAACCCAGGCCCAGAACACCGCGACAGCCGTGGTCCCCGATCTAGCCGAGGTGCGGGGCCAGGAGGATGCGCGGTTCGCGCTCGAGGTCGCGGCCGCGGGCGGCCACCATCTGCTCATGGTAGGGCCGCCCGGCGCGGGAAAGACGATGCTCGCCTCGCGGCTCCCGGGGATACTCCCGGACCTGACGCAGGCGGACGCGCTCCTCGCGACCTCGGTCCACTCCCTCGCAGGGACCCTCGACCCCAGCAAGGGGCTCATGGCCAGGCCGCCCTTCGAGGCGCCACACCATTCCGCCTCAGCCGCTGCCATCGTGGGCGGCGGCACCAACCTGGCGCGGCCAGGGGCGATCTCCCGCGCCCACGGCGGCGTGCTCTTTCTGGACGAGGCCCCGGAGTTCCCCGTCCACGTGCTGCAGACGCTGCGGCAGCCGCTCGAAAGCGGCCACGTGGTGCTGCATCGCTCTCATGGTGCGGTGAGCTATCCGGCGCGCTTCCAACTGGTGTTGGCCGCCAACCCATGCCCGTGCGGCGGGTTCTATGGACCGCAGGCGGAGTGCACCTGCACGGCGCTCGTGCGACGGCGCTACTTCGGCAGGCTCTCCGGCCCGTTGCTGGATCGCGTGGACCTGCAAGTGGAGGTGCGGCCCGTGGGGCGCGGCGGGCAGGCACAAGGCGAGACCACCGAGGCGGTCCGGGCGAGGGTCGCGCGGGCGCGCGAACGGGCACGGCGCCGCGTGGGTGCATTCGGATGGGACTCCAACGCGCAGCTCTCAGGTGGCTGGCTGCGCGAGCACACTCCCGCGGCGGCCCGTGGGCAGGTGCAGCGCGCAGTGGAGCGGGGCCGGCTGACCGCGCGCGGCATGGATCGCGTGCTGCGCGTGGCCTGGACCCTCGCCGATCTGGCAGGGCAGGAGGTCCCGTCCGCCGATCACGTGGGACAGGCCATGACCCTGCGCATGAGGGGGACGGCATGACGGGGAAGGAACCCACGGGGGCCGACGCCGCCACGCGCGCCGCCTATGCCTCGTGGAGCGCGCTCACCGAACCCGGCGATGCCGAGGCGAGCCTCTTGGTGGCGGTGTGGGGTCCGTGCGACGCGCTCGACTGGGTGCGCCACGGCTGCGAGGACCTCGCAGGAGCAGCCGCGCGACTGCACGGGCTGGTGGGGCGCGAGGAGGCGATACGGCTCGTGAACGCCCATGAGCGCTGGGCGCGCAGGCTCGACCTCGCCGATGCGCCTTGGGAGCAGCGGGCGGCACGGGTGGGCGCCCGGCTTGTGGTCCCGGGCGACGGCGAATGGCCGGAGGTCTTCGACAGTGAGGGACTGATCGCGCCCCATGCGCTGTGGGTGCGCGGCCAGGGCCACCTCGGCGATCTGCTGTCCCGCGGCATCGGCGTGGTGGGGGCCCGCGCCTGCACCCCCTACGGCGACTACGTGGCCGCAGGCATCAGCGCGGGTGCGGCCGACGCCGGGTGGACGGTGGTCTCGGGCGGGGCCTATGGCATTGACGGGGCCGCGCATCGGGCGGCGCTCGCGGCTCACGGGTCCACGGTCGCGGTGATGGCGGGAGGCGTGGACCGGCTGTACCCGGCAGGGCACGACCGCCTGCTGCGCGCCGTGATGGACAGCGGGTGCGTCTTCTCCGAGGTGCCGGTGGGAAGCGCCCCGCATCGGTCACGGTTTCTCCAGCGTAACCGGCTCATCGCCGCGGCGGCGGCCACCGTGGTGGTGGAGGCGGGAAGGCGTTCCGGGGCACTCAACACCGCGCGGCACGCCGCCGCGCTGTTGCGACCCGTGGGCGCGGTGCCCGGTCCGGTCGAATCGGCCTCGTCGGCAGGGTGCCACGCCCTCATCCGGGAGGGGGTCGCCGTCCTGGTCACGTGCGCCGACGACGTGATCGAACTGGCGGGAGCGATCGGGCAGGCGCGTGATGGCAGGAGCCCGCTCGTCGCCGATCCATGGTCCGCGCAGTCGGATGGCGGGGCCGCCGCACGGCTCATGAACTTCGACTCCCCGGCTCACCGCGCGGTCTATGACGTGCTGACCGCACGGCCCAAGGCCATCGAGCACGTGGCGCAGGCGGCGGGACTCGCCGTGGCGCAGGCTCGGGCGGCACTCGGCGGATTGGTCTTGGACGGGCTGGCACACCAGAGTGGAATCGGGTGGTGCCGGACCCCCGCATCAGCCTCAAAAAGTATCCGATTTGCCCGAAAATCGCGTTGACAATGTGACAGATGTGACACGCGGGGTTGATTTGACGGGTGTGACAGTGCCAGAGTGTCCCTATGGTGACCGTCGCGGCATCGGAGTTGATGCGTGCCTTCGAGGACTTCCTGCGTCTGCGCAGGGGAGCCTCGGAGCACACCGTGCGCGCCTACCTGGGGGACATCGACGCGCTCGCGGCGTATGCGGAGCCCGGGATCCCCGTGGATCATGCCCTCGCCCGGATTACCCTGGCCGACTTGAGGAACTGGCTCGCGGACATGTCCGCCCGCGGCAAGAGCCGCACCACCTTGGCCCGGCGTGGTGCCGCGGCCAGGGCGTTCTTCCAGTGGGCCCAGGAGGAGGGCCACCTGCCCACCAACCCCGCACTGCGCCTGGCGACCGCTCGCGCCGCACAGACGCTGCCCGAGGTGCTCACGATCGAGCACATCGAGCGACTCCTTGACGTGGCGCGCTCCCAGGCAGACGACGACGATCCGCTCCACCTGCGCGACTGGGTCGCTCTCGAACTGCTGTATGCCACGGGCATGCGCGTGGGAGAGCTGTGCGGCATCGACCTGGGCGATATCGACCACGCCGAACGCATGGTGCGCGTGACGGGAAAGGGCGACAAGCAACGGGTCGTGCCGTTTGGCCGGCCCGCCGCCAAGGCGCTCGTCGCGTGGCTGGAGAGCGGCCGCCCGCGATGCGTGACGAGCCTCACCGACTCCGCCGTCTTCCTCGGACGCAGGGGAGCGCGCGTCGACCAGCGTCAACTGCGCGACAGCCTGCACCGCCTGTGCGCGATGGCGGGCGTGCCCGACATCGGCCCCCACGGCCTGCGCCACAGCGCGGCGACCCACCTGGTGGCCCGCGGCGCAGACCTGCGCTCGGTGCAGGAGGTGCTCGGCCACTCCTCGCTCACCACGACCCAGCGCTACACCCACGTCTCGACGGAGCGACTGCGTTCCGCCTATCAGCTGGCACACCCCAGGGCCTAAGAAGGAGGAAGACATGACCGACCTCGCCCAGATGCTCACCGGCATGGACTCGCACGCCGGAGAGGGCGCCGCGCGCGTCGACGACCAGCGCATGGCCCAGCGGTGGGCGGCTCTCCACGGCACCGACGCTGCGGCGCGTGCGGAGGCGCGGGATGCCCTCATCACCCACTACGCCTCCCTCGTGACCCACGTGGCGACGCGCATGATCGTGCGTCTGCCGGAGACCGTCGAGCTGGCGGACCTCGTCAGCTACGGGATGTTCGGCCTCATCGACGCCGTCGAGAAGTTCGAGCCGGAGCGCGGCTTCAAGTTCGAGACCTATGCGGCCACGCGCGTGCGCGGCGCCATCATCGACGAGTTGCGCGCCGCGGACTGGGTGCCCCGCTCCGTGCGCGCGAAGGCGCGCCTCGTGGAGACCGCCACGCGCGAACTGGAGCAGCAGCTCATGCGGCCCGTGACCGACGACGACGTGGCCCAGCGGCTCGACTGGCCCACCGCCGAGGTGCGCACCGTGCGCGCCCAGGTGGCGCTCAGCCACATCGCGGCGCTCGACAGCCTGGGCGCCGACCCCGACTCGTGTGCTCAGGATGCCGTGACCTCGCTCGCGGTGCCGGGTGCCTCGCAGTCGGTGGAGACGCGCGAGACTCACGCACTCCTGGCCACCGCGATTCAGAGCACGCGCGACCGTGAACAGCAGGTGCTGCACCTGTACTACTACGAGAACCTCACGCTCGCGCAGATCGGTCAGATCCTGGGTGTCACCGAATCGCGCGTCTCGCAGATCCATTCCGGCGCGGTCAAGAAGCTGCGCGAGTCGCTCGTGAGCACGGGGGCCTTCTCCTAAGGCAGGGGCAGGAGCACCACCGGCCCGAACCCCACCAGCCAGTCAAGAGGGTCCTGGTAATCGGGTCCCACCCGGATGCCCCAATGCACGCAGGTGCGGGGCGCGCAATGGCCGGGCGTCGGGGCGACGGTCCCCACCGCCTCGCCGCGACTCACCCGCGTGCCGGCGGGCAGGGCGGCGGTCACGGGCTCCAGCGTCGCGTTCACACCCACATCCAGGGCGATCGTCATCACGGGTCGGCCCGCGACCATTCCGGCGAAGGCCACGGTGCCGGCGCCAGGAGCCACCACGGCATCGTCCACGCGCGCGGCGATGTCGATCCCCCGATGTCCGGCGAGCCAGCGCTGGTCGGGCAGGCGGGCCACGTCCACGATGCGGGCCTCGGGCACGGGCAGAACCAGGACGGGACGGGGCTGGGGCGCGGCCGCCCCCGCGACCTGGCCCGGCCACAGCAGGGCGAGCGCGACAAGCGCCACCACAAGGGGAAGAGGGGACGGTGGGCGCAGGCGCATGGAGCCATCCCAGCAGGCGCGGCGGGTTCGCGCGCGGCGCCAGGCACGACGGGGGATAGCGGGGCACGAGGGCACCCCTGGGGACGACAGTCGATGCGGCCCGCCGTCTCGTGAGCCGAAACAGGCGGAATCGGGTAGGATGGTCCACGCATTCACCACGAGAGATCGCGGTGAATGACATCGCGCGCCACAAGCGTCGGGAGACCGGCGGCGCCGGGAAAGCAAGGTCCGCATCCAGTCCGCGAGGGCGACGATGCGGTGCTGAACCGCGGTGGTGCTAGGGACGTCAACCGCAAGGAAGTCGTCAGTCAACCGAAAATTCCCATGTGCCAGGCATGATGCCTTGCCAGGGGCCACATAGCGCGCCATCGTGCGCGCGGAACAGGATGAGTCATGGCAGTTGTGACCATGCGCCAGTTGCTCGATTCGGGTGTCCACTTCGGTCACCAGACCAGCCGCTGGAACCCCAAGATGAAGCGCTTCATCTTCACCGAGCGCAACGGCATCTACATCATCGACCTGCAGCAGTCGCTGTCCAAGATCGACAATGCCTTCGAGTTCGTGCGTGACACCGTCGCCCACGGCGGCACGGTGCTCTTCGTGGGCACCAAGCGTCAGGCGCAGGAGTCGATCGCCGAGCAGGCCAAGCGCGTGGGCATGCCCTACGTCAACGAGCGCTGGCTGGGCGGCATGCTGACCAACTTCCAGACCATCTCCAAGCGCGTGGCGCGTCTCAAGGAGCTGGAGCTCATCGACTTCGACGACGTGGCCGGCTCGGGGCTCACCAAGAAGGAGCTGCTGGGTCTGCGTCGGGAGAAGGACAAGCTCGACAACGTCCTGGGCGGCATCCGTGACATGGCCAAGACGCCCTCCGTGCTGTGGGTCGTGGACACCAACAAGGAGCACCTGGCCGTGGATGAGGCCCGCAAGCTGGGCATCCCCGTGGTCGCCATCCTCGACTCCAACTGCGACCCCGACTCGGTCGCGTACGGCATCCCCGGCAACGACGACGCCATCCGTGCGGTGGGCCTGCTCACCCGCGTGATCGCGGACGCCGTGGCCGAGGGCATCAAGCTGCGCCACAGCACCAAGGCCGACGCCGATGCTGAGGTCGCGGTCGAGGAGGAGCCCCTGGCCGAGTGGGAGCAGGAGCTCCTGGGCGGCGCCGAGGAGGCCCCTGCTGCAGACGCCGCTGTCGACACCGCCGTCGAGGCTGTTGCCGACGCTGCCGAGGAGACCGCTGTCGAGACCCCCGCTGCCGAGGAGACCGCTGCCGAGACCCCCGCTGCCGAGGAGGCCGCCGAGGCCCCCGCGGAGGCCGCTGCCGAGGAGGCCCCCGTGGCTGCCGAGAAGCCGGCCGCCAAGAAGCCCGCCGCGAAGCCCGCGGCCAAGAAGCCCGCCGCAAAGCCTGCGGCCAAGAAGCCCGTGGCCGAGAAGGCCGACGCCGACGAGGAGAAGTAACACATGGCCAACTACACCGTTGCCGACATCCAGGCCCTGCGCGAGCGCACGGGTGCGGGCATGCTCGACGTCAAGAAGGCTCTGGACGAGGCCGAGGGCGACATCGACAAGGCCGTGGAGATCCTGCGCATCAAGGGCCTCAAGGGCGTGACCAAGCGCGAGGGCCGTGCGGCCTCCGAGGGTCTGGTCGCCGCGAGCATCCGTGAGGGTGGCGCGGGCCAGATCGGCACGCTCATCGAGCTCAACTCCGAGACCGACTTCGTGGCCAAGAACGAGAAGTTCGTGGCACTCGCGGACAAGGTGCTCGCCGCCACGGTGGGCGCCGACGCCTCCACCGTCGAGGAGGCGCTGGCCGCCCCCCTCGAGGGCAAGACCGTCGCGGACGTCATCGACGAGACCGCGGGCGTGCTCGGTGAGAAGGTGCAGCTGCGTCGCGTGGGCCGCATCGAGGCACCGGTCGTGGCCGAGTACCTGCACAAGACCAACAAGGACCTCCCCGCTCAGGTGGGCGTGCTTGTGGGTGCCGATGCCGCTGCCGGCACCGTGGCGCGTGACGTGGCGATGCACATCGCCGCCTACTCGCCGCTGTACCTGGCTCGGGAGGACGTTCCCGCCGCCGACGTGGACAACGAGCGCCGTGTGGCCGAGGAGGTGTCGCGTGCCGAGGGCAAGCCCGAGGCCGCGCTGCCCAAGATCGTCGAGGGCCGCCTCAACGGGTGGTTCAAGGAGAATGTCGCGCTCGAGCAGGCCTTCGCCAAGGACCCCAAGACCACCGTGGGCAAGGTTGTGGAGGAAACGGGCGGCGCGCTGACCGGCTTCATCCGCTTCCGTGTGGGAGCCTGAGCACCAAGACCCTTTACCCGACGCGCCGCGAGGAGGAGCCGATGCCCCAGGACATGACTGACGACATCGGTGCCCCCGCGGCGCGTCGCGTTCTGCTCAAGCTGTCGGGCGAGATGTTCGGCGGCGGTGCCATCGGCCTCGATGCCGATGTGGTGAGCCGCATCGCCAAGGAGATCGCCGAGGCCGTGCGTGCCGGGGTGCAGGTCGCCATCGTCGTGGGCGGCGGCAACTTCTTCCGGGGTGCGGAGCTGAGCCAGCGAGGCATGGCCCGCGCCCGCGCGGACTACATGGGCATGCTGGGCACGGTGATGAACGCCCTCGCGCTGCAGGACTTCCTGGAGCAGACGGGCGTGGCCACCCGGGTTCAGACCGCCATCACCATGGGCCAGGTCGCGGAGCCGTACATCCCGCTGCGGGCCATCCGTCACCTGGAGAAGGGGCGCGTCGTCATCTTCGGCGCCGGCGCCGGCATGCCGTACTTCTCCACCGACACGGTGAGCCTCCAGCGCGCCCTGGAGACGCGCTGCACGGAGGTGCTCATGGGCAAGAACGGCGTGGATGCGATCTACACCGCCGACCCGCACCAGGACCCCCAGGCGCAGCGGCTGGATCGCGTGACCTACGCCGAGGCGCTTGCCAAGCGCCTCAACGTGATGGACCAGGCGGCATTCAGCCTCGCCATGGACAACAAGGTGCCGATGGTGGTGTTCGGCTTGGATACCCCTGGCAATGTGACGCGTGCCCTGCTGGGTGAGAGAATCGGCACGCTGGTCACGGCGTAGGCCCTAGAAGGAGAAAAGACATGACTGACGAGATCCTCCTGGAAGCAGAGGACACCATGGACAAGTCCGTGGAGTCTGCGAAGGAGTCCTTCGCGGGTATTCGCACGGGCCAGGCCTCGGCGGCGATGTTCTCCAACATCCTGGTGGACTACTACGGCGCGCCCACGCCGCTGCAGCAGCTGGCGTCCATCGCCATTCCCGAGCCTCGCACCGTGAACATCACGCCCTATGACATGGGTGCCAAGAAGGACATCGAGGCCGCGCTGCGCAACTCCGACCTGGGGGTGAACCCCTCCGACGACGGCCAGGTGATCCGCGTCAACCTCCCCGTCCTCACCGAGGAGCGCCGTCGCGACTACGTCAAGCTCGCCAAGCAGCGTGCCGAGGATGCCCGCGTGGCGATCCGCAACATCCGCCGCAAGGCCAAGGACGCGATCGACGCCGCCGTCAAGGACGGCGACGTGGGTGAGGACGAGGGTGCACGCGCGGAGAAGGAGTTGGAGGCGCTCACCAAGAAGCACGTGGACACCATCGACGCCCTGCTGTCCCACAAGGAGAACGAGCTCCTCGAGGTCTAGCACCATGCAGCGCGACTTCGAGGCGCCACCCAGCGCAGATCATCCCGCGGCGGCCGCGGACTCCGCCGCCGAGGCTTTCGCCTTCCCCTTTGCCCCCGTGACCCCGCCGTCCGAGGCGGTCTCGCTCCCGGCGGATGCCCCTGCTCCAGGTCTGCCGACGGAGGGATGGGCCGAGGCGAGCGAGGCGGAAGGTGACGCCGCGCAGACCACCCCGACCCCGGCATCGGCCCCGCGCGGCTCGCGCAACATGCTCCATGCGACCCTGGTGGGCGTGGGCCTGCTGCTCGGCGTGCTCTTCGCCGCGTGGTGGCATCCGCTCGCCCTGACGGTGGTGGTCTACGCCTTCTGCATCGCGGGCGCGGTCGAGTGGGCGCGCGCCCTGGGACGTCAGGGACGCCACATCCCCCTGGTCCCCATCATCGTGGCGATCCTGGGCATGGCGATCGCGACCTGGTACGCCAAGCCCGAGGGCCTCGTGATCGCGCTGCTCGTGGGCTGTGCGGGCGTGGTCGCGTGGCGCCTGAGCGACGATCGCGTGGCCAACACCCTGCCGGATTCGCTCGCCGCCATGCTCACGCTGATGTGGATCCCGTTCCTCGCCTCGTTCGTGGTGCTCATGGAACTGGCCGACGACGGCTGGAAGCGGGTGCTGATCCTCGTGCTCGCAGTGGTGGGCAACGACACGGGCGGGCTCCTGTTCGGTTCGCTGTTCGGCAGGCACAAGATGCTGCCACGCGTGAGCCCCGGCAAGACATGGGAGGGCTTCGCCGGCGGCGTGCTCGTGGGCACTCTCGCCGCGAGTGTCGCCTCCTACCTCGTCTTCGAGGGCAGGTGGTACATCGGCGCGGCGGTGGGGTTCGCCGCCACGTTGGCCGCGGTGGTGGGGGACCTCGCCGAGAGCGCCATCAAGCGCGACATGAAGGTCAAGGACATGTCGTCGGCGCTGCCTGGCCACGGCGGGATCATGGATCGTCTCGACTCGATAGTCTTCGCCGCCCCGGTGGCCTATGTGGTGTTCGCGATCTTCCTAGGAACGCTGGGCACGCTATGACCGACGCCCCACGCCCCCTGCTCACGATGGCCGCGCCGCGCCGCGGCAAGCCGCCGCGGCATTTCGCGGATCTGAACGCGACCGAACGCGTCGACGCGGTGCGGGAACTGGGCCAGCCCGCGTTCCGCGCCAAGCAGCTGGCCACCCACTACTTCGATCACCTCACCGTGGCACCCGAGGAGATGACGGATCTGCCCGCCACCGAGCGGGAGCGCCTCACGCAGGAACTGTTTCCGCCGCTCATGACCAAGGTGCGCACCTTGGAGGCCGATGCCGGCGCCACCGTCAAGACGCTGTGGAGCCTCTTCGACGGGGTCAAGGTGGAGTCGGTGCTCATGCGCTATCCCGAGCGCGCCACCTTGTGCGTCACGAGCCAGGCGGGCTGCGGCATGGCCTGCCCGTTCTGCGCCACGGGCCAGATGGGGCTCACGCGCAACCTGTCCGCCGCGGAGATCCTGGAGCAGGTGCGCCTGGCCGCGCGATCGAGCCGAGATGGCGAGCTGGGTGGCGACAGCGTGCGCCTGTCCAACGTGGTGTTCATGGGCATGGGCGAGCCGCTCGCCAACTACAAGGCGGTGATGAGCACGGTGCGCACCCTGGTCGCGCCGCCGCCGCAGGGCTTCGGCCTGTCCGCGCGCCACGTCACCGTCTCCACGGTGGGACTCGTGCCCGCGATCGACAAGCTCACCGCGGAGGGCATCCCCGTGACCCTCGCCGTGAGCCTGCACGCCCCCGACGACGAGCTGCGCGATGAGTTGGTGCCCGTCAACACCCGCTGGAAGGTCGATGAGGCGCTCGACGCCGCGCATCGCTACTTCGAGGCCACGGGCAGGCGGGTGTCGATCGAGTACGCGCTCATTCGAGACATCAACGACCACGCCTGGCGCGCGGACCTGCTGGGAGAGAAACTCGCCGCGCGCGGGCAGGGGTGGGTGCACGTCAACCCCATCCCCCTCAACCCGACGCCCGGCTCCAAGTGGACGGCATCGGACCCGCAGGTGGAGCGGGAGTTCGTGCGGCGCCTGCGCGCGCACGGCATCCCCACCACCATCCGGGATACTCGTGGCAGTGATATCGACGGCGCCTGCGGACAGCTGGCGATCAAGGAGGACCAATGAGCGACCTGTTCCCCCGTGGCGGATTCCTCCGCACCGGCTATGCCGTGCGGCAGGTGGACGACTTCTTTGCGCGCGCCCGCGCCGCCTATGAGCGTCCCATCCTGGATGAGGGCGCGGTGTCGTCGCACGATGTGCGTCGCGCGGCCTTCGACCTCAAGCGCGGTGGATACAAGACGGCACCGGTGGACGAGGCACTCGCCCGGCTCGAGGTGGCCTTCGCCACGCGTTCCCGCGAGCAGTATGTCCGTGCGCATGGGCAGGAGGCCTGGATGCGGGTGCTCGCCGAGCGCGCTCAGGTGCTGTACCCGCGCCTGCGCCGTCCCCGCGGCAGCCGTTTCGCCCATCCTCGCGGCCTGTTCGGCAAGGGCTACAGCGCGACCGAGGTGGACGCGATCCTCGACCGGCTGGTGGCCTTCTTCGACACCGGCGCGCCGCTGGCACCCGAGGAACTGCGTGCGGTGCTGTTCAGCCGGCGCGGGGGGAAGCGGGCCTACGACGAGCGCGTGGTGGACGCCTACCTCGCGCGGGCGGGCGACATCCTGCAGGGGGCGGCCTGACGATGCGTACCGTGGCCCTGCTGGGCTCGACGGGCTCGATCGGCACCCAGGCGCTCGACGTCATAGCCCGCCACCGCGAGGCCTTTGAGGTGACCGCGCTCGCGGCCGGCGGCGCGCAGACTGCGCTGCTTGTGGAGCAGGCCCGCGCGGTGCGCCCGCGCCTGGTCGCGGTGGCCGACGTCGCTGCCGCCCAGGAGGTGCAGCAGGCCGTCGCGGGACTCGGTATCGAGGTGGTCTCCGGTCCCGATGCCGCAGTGCACGCCGCCCAGTGCGGCGCCGACGTGGTGCTCAACGGCATGACGGGCTCGGTGGGGCTCCGGCCCACGCTGGCCGCGCTCGCGGCCGGCTCCACCCTCGCTCTGGCCAACAAGGAATCGCTCGTGGCCGGCGGTGCCCTGGTGCGGGCGGCGATGCGCCGACCGGACCAGATCGTGCCGGTGGACTCTGAGCACTCCGCGCTCGCCCAGGCCCTGCGCGGGGGAGCGCCAGCGGAGGTGAGTCGTCTGATCCTCACCGCCTCCGGCGGTGCCTTTCGCGGCCGCACGCGGGCGCAGCTGGAGCATGTCACCGTGGACCAGGCGCTGCGTCACCCCAACTGGGACATGGGCCCCGTGGTGACCATCAACTCCGCGACCATGATCAACAAGGCTCTCGAGGTGATCGAGGCGCACCTGCTGTTCGACATCCCGATGGAGCGCATCGACGTCGTGGTCCACCCGCAGTCGATCGTCCACTCGATGGTGCAGTTCCACGATGGCTCGACCCTGGCGCAGGCGTCGCCGCCCGATATGCGCCTGCCCATCGCGCTCGGCCTGTCCTGGCCCGAGCGTCTGCCCGATGCGGCCCCCGCGCTCGACTGGACCAAGGCGTCGTCATGGGACTTCGCCCCGCTCGACGAGGAGGCGTTCCCCGCGGTGAGCTTGGCGCGCGCGGCCGTCGCGGCGTCGGCGCTGCACCCTGCGGTGTTCAATGCTGCCAATGAGCAGGCCGTGGCCGCCTTCACCCGCGGCGACCTGCCATTCCTGGGGATCGTGGAGACCGTCCGAAGCGTTGTGGAGGAGTATGAGGCACCGGCCGAGGTGTCGCTCGCGGCGGTCGACGAGGCCGAGCGGTGGGCGCGCGCGAAGGCCGATGCCCGCATCGAGCGGGCCTGAAGACAAGCCTGAAGGAACGGGGTGACAACGTGGAAGCACTCATCGGCATCGTGGTGCTCGTGGTGGGGCTGCTGATCTCAGTGGCGCTGCACGAGCTGGGGCACATGATCCCTGCCAAGCGCTTCGGCGTGCGCGTGAGCGAGTACTTCGTGGGCTTCGGACCCACGCTGTGGTCGCGCCAGCGCGGCGAGACGGAGTACGGACTCAAGGCGGTCCCGCTTGGCGGCTACGTCAAGCTCGTGGGCATGATCCCGCCCGCCGAGGCCGTCAAGCCGGTGAAGCTGCGCGGCTGGGCGGGAGCGCTCATCGGAGATGCGCGCGATGCCGCGGTGGCCGAGGTGCACGAGGGCGAGGATCACCGCGCGTTCTACCGGCTGGCCTGGTGGAAGAAGGTCATCGTGATGGCAGGCGGCCCCGTGGTGAACCTCGTGCTCGCGGCCGTGATCTTCACCGTGGTGTTCTCCGGCTTCGGCGTGCCGCAGCCCGTGCCCACGGTGTACGACGTGGCGGCCTGCGTGCCCGCCACCGGCGCGGCCGAATGCGCCGCGACCGACCCCGTCTCACCCGCGCTCGAGGCGGGCCTGCGACCCGGAGACACCGTCGTGGCCGTGGACGGACAGCCCGTCACGCGCTGGACGGATCTCACGAGCGTCGTGGCGGCCTCCGCAGGGCAGAGCGTCGTGCTCACGGTGGAGCGAGAGGGACGGGAACTGGACCTCAGGCTCGTCCCCGCGCCGCGGGAGCGCGCGGTCTTGGACAGTGCGGGTGCGCCGGTGCTCGATGACGCGGGGCAGCCCGTGACCGAGACCGTAGGTTACCTGGGCGTCTACCCCACGTCCGCGACGGTGCGCCAGCCGTGGTGGACCGGGTTGAGCGTGACCGGTCAGCAGATCACAGCGATCGCACCCATCATCGTCCGGCTGCCCGTCGAGGTCTACCACGTGGGGCTGGCGATGCTCGGCATTCAAGAGCGAGACAACACGGGCATCATGGGGGTCGTGGGCGTGGGCCGCGCGGCAGGGGAGATCGCCTCGGCCGACGTCGAGGGCTACACGCTCACCGACAGGGTGGCGGACATGCTCCTGCTCCTGGGAAGCCTCAACCTGGCCCTGTTCATGTTCAACATGATCCCGCTCGTGCCGCTCGACGGCGGCCACATCGCCTCGGCCCTGTGGCAGGCGATCAAGAACGGCTGGGCACGGGTGCGAGGGCTGGCGACGCCCCGGCCCGTGGATGTGGCGCGCATGATGCCGCTCGCCTATGGCGTGTTCGGGTTGTTGATCGTGATGACGGTGGTGCTCGTGGTCGCGGACATCGTGGCACCCGTCCAACTCGCATGACGCAGCGCGGGACTGCGGTGGGCATGGGGGATACTGGAGCCGTGACCATCGGCCTTGGAATGCCTGCCCTGCCCCCTCCCACCCTGGCGCCGCGCAAGCCCACCCGCAAGATCAAGGTGGGGTCGGTGTACGTGGGCGGCGACGCCCCCATCTCGGTGCAGTCGATGTGCACCACCAAGACCGAGGACATCAACTCCACGTTGCAGCAGATCGCCGAGCTCACCGCCTCCGGCTGCGACATCGTGCGCGTGGCCTGCCCCACCCAGGACGACGCCGACGCCCTGCCCGCCATCGCGCGCAAGTCCAACATCCCCGTGATCGCGGACATCCACTTCCAGCCCAAGTACGTGTTCGCTGCGATCGAGGCGGGCTGTGCCGCGGTGCGGGTCAACCCCGGCAACATCAAGAAGTTCGACGACCAGGTCAAGGAGATCGCCGCCGCCGCGAAGGACCACGGGACGTCCATCCGCATCGGCGTCAACGCCGGCTCCCTGGACCCGCGCCTGCTGGCGAAGTACGGCAAGGCCACCCCAGAGGCGCTCGTGGAGTCCGCCGTGTGGGAGGCGAGCCTGTTCGAGGAGCACGACTTCCACGACTTCAAGATCTCCGTCAAGCACAACGACCCCGTGGTCATGGTGCGCGCCTACGAGATGCTGAGCGAGCGTGGTGACTGGCCGCTGCACCTGGGCGTCACCGAGGCGGGCCCCGCCTTCCAGGGGACCATCAAGTCCGCGACGGCGTTCGGCGCGCTGCTCAGCCAGGGCATCGGCGACACCATCCGGGTCTCCCTGTCCGCGCCTCCCGTCGAGGAGGTCAAGGTGGGCATCCAGATTCTGCAGGCGCTCAACCTGCGCCCGCGCAAGCTGGAGATCGTCTCCTGCCCCTCGTGCGGGCGTGCCCAGGTGGACGTCTACGAGCTCGCGGAGAAGGTCACCGCCGGCCTGGAGGGCATGGAGGTGCCGCTGCGCGTGGCCGTCATGGGCTGCGTAGTGAACGGACCCGGCGAGGCGCGCGAGGCGGATCTGGGCGTGGCCTCCGGCAACGGCAAGGGGCAGATCTTCGTCAAGGGCGAGGTCATCAAGACCGTGCCGGAGAAGGACATCGTGGAGACGCTCATCGAGGAGGCCATGAAGCTCGCCGAGACGATGGAGCCCGTCGAGGGGGCCGTGCCGCAGGTGTTCGCCGCGCAGTAGCGGGTGGACTGCGGGCCTCGTGAAGGAGTCAGACCGTGACCGCATCGCTGCAGTACAGGAGCCAGTTCACGCTGGCGCCGCTGCAGCGGCGCGAACTCGCCAGCGCGCGCGACCTGTGCCTGGCCGACGAGGTGGCCCATGTCATGCCGCTCATGCAGGTGGAGGCCGCCGTGGCCTCCGGCTCCGTGGCCACGGGACTATGGGGCGTGCATCGGCGCTCGCGATGGTCAAGGGAGCTCGCTGGGCTCGTGTGGGTGGGCGCCAACCTCACCTCGGTGCTGCCTGACGACGATCCCCAGGAGGCCGACGACATTCGCGCGGACGTGGCCGCCGCGCTCGTGGCGCGGGTCGCGCGTCCCGCGGCGATGGTGGGTCCGGCCCAGGTCACGCTCGACCTGTGGGGCAGGGTCGAGTCCCGGTGGGGTCCCGCGCGGGAGGTCCGCCCGCGCCAGGCGTCGATGGTGATGGACCGGGATCCCGCATCATCCGCGGACGCGCTGCCGGAGGGAATCGAATCGCTTCAGGTCGAGCCGCTTCAGGTCGAGTCGCTTCAGGTCGAGTCGCTTCAGGTCGAGCCACTGCGCCGCGCGACCATGGACGACTACCCGCTGCTGCTGCCTGCGGCGGTGCACATGTTCCGGGGCGAGGTGGGCTACGACCCGATGAAGCATGGCCGTGCCGCCTACGAGCAGCGCCTGCAGCAGCTGGTGCACTCGGGGCGTGCGCTCGTGCAGATGGGGTGGGTCGAGGGTCGGCGTGACGTGGTGTTCAAGGCCGATGTCGGGGTGGTCGGGGGGCGCGTGGCCCAGATACAGGGGGTGTGGGTCAACCCGGCGCTGCGCGGACGAGGACTGGGGGTGGCGGGCATGGCGCAGCTCGTGAGGCTTGTGCGCGCCGACGTGGCGCCCGTGGTGTCGCTGTACGTGAACGACTTCAACGAGCCAGCGCTGCGGGCGTATCGCACGGTGGGCTTTCGCGAGGTGGGGACCTTCGCCACCGTCATGTTCTAGGGTGGGTGAAAAATCACTCAGCCACATGTTCCGCCTCGACACGCCGATGGCTTTGCCCGGTTTACGGCGTGTCGCGCCGGAAGGTGTGGCTCAGTGATTTTTGGGGGCCGGGAAAAGGGGACCGGAAGAGGAGCCGGGAACGGGAGCCGGGAACGGGAGCCGGGAACGGCAGTGCGCCGGGACCCTCAAGGATCCCGGCGCACTGTGCAGGGCGAGACGTCAGCGGCTGGAGGTCACCGGCCCTGCGGTCGCGGCGCGGAAGACATCGACGATGGCCGCGGGCAGATCGCCGTCACGGTCGGCGTCGAGCTCCCAGTAGGCGGCACCGCCCAGGCCGTTGGCGGCGATCCACTGCGCCTTGATCCTCACCGTGTCCGGGTGATCCACGGTCCACCAGTTCTCGCCGTCCCACGTCCACGAGGACACCGAGGTCTCGTCGAAGAACCACTGGCCGTCCTTGAGGCGGAAGTAGTCCTCATAGCCGTCCTCGTACGTGCCGGGAGCCGGACCCGAGGCGTCGGCCCATGCGCCGTTGCCGGCACCCTCGGTCGTGACGCCCTTCCAGCCGCGACCGTACAGGGGGTGGCCGACCACCAGCTGCGAGGGGTCGATGCCGGTGGCCAGGTAGTAGGCGATCGTGTCGTCCACGGAGGTCGCGTTGTCGCCGTCGAGCCGGGTGTTCGGGTCGTCGAAGAGGTTGGACTGGTGGCCCGTGAAGCTCGGCTCCCACGTGCCGTGGTAGTCGTAGCCCTGCACGTTGACGAAGTCGAAGTACTCGAACAGCTCGGGGTCGTTCCACCCGCCCGCGTCGATGTCGCTCTTGTTCGCGGGGGCGTAGGCGGTCAGCAGATAACGCTTGCCCGTGGTCGCGGACAGCTCATCGAGCTGACGGCGGAACTCCTTGACCAGCTCCTTGAAGTTGGCCTTGTCGTTGTCGAGGTCCACCACATTGTGCGGGTGGCCGTTGGACGATCCGGGCCACTCCCAGTCGAGGTCGATGCCGTCGAAGATCCCCTCTGCGGAACCCTCGCCGCCGTAGCGGCCCTCGGGGAGGTTGCCCTTGATGTAGAGGTCGATGCAGCTGGCGACCAGCTTCTCGCGCGACTCGGGCGTGGCGGCGGCCAGGGAGAAGTTCTTGGACCAGGTCCAGCCGCCCAGCGAGATGAGTGCACTCAGGTGGGGATGCTTGGCCTTGAGCTGGCGCAGCTGGTTGAACTGGCCGGCGATGCCGTCGCGCAGCACGTCGGCCTCGCCGGAGACGGAGCTGTTCTCGTCGTAGAACTTCTCGTAGTCCGCCCAGGCGTCGCCCACGCCGGTCTCGGTGACCTCGAAGCAGGTCAGTTCCACCGGGTCGATGTTGCCGAAGGCGTAGTTGATGTGGGTGAGGTTCTCGGCCATGCCGGAGACGTCCACATCCTTGAAGTGATAGTCGCGGGCGTAGACGCCCCACTGCACGTAGTAGCCCACGCTGCGGTAGCCATTGATGGCCGAGTCGGTCTCGGCCCAGTCGGCGCGGTCGTAGACGGGCGCGTCGGTTGCCGAGGTGCCGCCGCTCACGTCGGGCTCCGGGTTGCTCGTGCATGCGGCGAGCACCACGGCGGACATGGCCGTGATGGTGCCGATGGCGGCCAGCCGGGCGCTCAGGCGCGGAGGGCGCGGAACAAGGGTGGTCTCAGAATGCATCGGTGCATCCTTTCGAGTAGGGATTCCTGGTGATCGATCCACCTGTCTTGCCGCAAGGCCCCGAAGGATCTCGCGGACCGCCGAAGTGCGTCGTTTCGGCAACAAGCTTGTGGGTATCTTAGGCCGACACGGCCTTGAGGTGAACCGGTTCCGCGGGAGGCCGCAGCGCGAGTGTGGTCGGGGAGGCGGGGACCAGGGGCGAGGTTCACTACGCTGGTCCCATGCTCCGCATGTCGTCTCTCTTTCTGCGCACGCTCCGTGAAGACCCCGTCGAGGCCGAGGTGGCCTCGCACAAGCTCCTGCTGCGCGCCGGCTACATCCGCCGCGCCGCGCCCGGCATCTACAGTTGGCTGCCGCTGGGCCTGCGCACCCTCGCCAAGGTCGAGGGCATCATCCGCGACGGCATGAACGAGTCCGGCGCCCAGGAGGTGCACTTCCCGGCGCTGCTGCCCAAGGAGCCCTACGAGGCGACCGGTCGCTGGCAGGACTACGGTCCGGGCATCTTCCGGCTGCAGGACCGCAAGGGCGCTGACATGCTCCTGGCCCCCACGCACGAGGAGATGTTCACGCTCCTGGTGAAGGACCTGTACTCCTCCTACAAGGACCTGCCGCTGAGTATCTATCAGATCCAGACCAAGTACCGCGACGAGGCCCGCCCTCGTGCGGGGCTGCTGCGCGGGCGCGAGTTCATCATGAAGGACTCCTACTCCTTCGACACGAGCGATGAGGGCCTGGACGCCTCCTACGCCGCGCACCGTGAGGCCTACATCCGCATCTTCGAGCGCCTGGGGCTGGAGTACGTCATCGTCAGCGCCACGTCCGGCGCGATGGGAGGCTCGCGCTCCGAGGAGTTCCTCAGCCCGACCGCCATCGGCGAGGACACCTACGTGCGTTCGCCCGGCGGTTACGCGGCCAATGTGGAGGCGGTGACCACGCCCGTTCCGGCCCCCGTGGACTACGCCGATGCCCCCGCGGCTCACGTCGAGGACACCCCGGACACGCCCACGATCGCCTCCCTCGTGGACTTCGCCAACGCGCACCACCCCCGGGCGGACCGCGCCTGGACCGCCGCCGATACTCTCAAGAACGTCGTGCTCGCGGTGACCACCCCCACGGGCGAGCGCAGCCTCCTGGTCGCGGGCATCCCCGGCGACCGCGAGGCGGACATGACGCGCGTGGAGGCGGCACTCGCGCCGCACACGGTCGAGCCCGCCACGGACGAGGACTTCAAGGCGCACCCGGAACTGGTCAAGGGCTACATCGGTCCCGGCGTGCTCGGCCCCCAGGCGCGCGCCGCAGGCATCGCCCGCGGCGACGAGGCCGACACGGCCATTCCCTACCTGCTCGACCCGCGCATCGTCCCCGGAACGCGCTGGATCACGGGCTCCAACACCGCAGGGCGTCACGTCTTCGACCTCACCGCAGGCCGCGACTTCGTGGCCGATGGCACCATCGAGGCCGCCGAGGTGCGCGACGGCGACGAGGCCCCCGACGGCTCCGGCCCGCTCGAACTTGCCCGTGGCGTGGAGATCGGCCACATCTTCCAGCTGGGACGCAAGTACGCCGAGGCGCTGGGACTGCAGGTGCTCGACGTCAATGGCAAGCAGGTGACCGTCACGATGGGCTCCTACGGCATCGGCGTGACGCGCTGCCTCGCCCTCCTGGCGGAGAACAACCACGACGAGCTGGGCCTGACCTGGCCCATCCAGGTGGCGCCGTACCACGTGCATGTGGTGGCCACGGGCAAGGACGATGCCGTCTTCGAGGCGGGGGAGCGCCTCGCCAGCGAGTTGGAGGCGGCGGGCGTCGAGGTGCTCTACGACGACCGCCCCAAGGTCTCGCCCGGCGTGAAGTTCAAGGATGC
>CAZFEH010000014.1:33125-39918 GCA_964517615.1 uncultured Demequinaceae bacterium | reverse complement strand
CAACGCCAGCGTGCCATCCCGGTTCACCGCGCGGTAGGCGGCAAGGGGATCTGCCGCAGACTCCTCCATCACGTGCACCCGTGCTGCCAAATGCACTACAGCCTCCACGCCGACAAGCGCATCCGACCAGTCGGTGGATCCGTCGATATCGCCCACCACCATCTCGGCGCATCCCTCAGGGGCCCTACCCGGCGCCCGCACTGCGGCCACCACCTCGTGATCCGCAAGCAGGACGGGTACAAGGTGCCGCCCCACAAAACCGTTTGCCCCCGTGACCAGTACCCTCACGCCGCCGTCCCTGCCTTGTCACGCATACACGTCGCCAGATACGCCAACACCACCACCATTACGCCAGCCACAGACACCAGCCACTGCCCCGTCCATAGCGAAGCCAGGCCGGCCACCGCAGCCGCAACCGTGAACAACGTCACCGTGGCCGCCACCTCCCCGTGAGAGCGCCCAGCAACCAGCAAACGCTGGTAAAAGTGTGAACGATGCGCCTCCAGAAGGTTCTCGCGGCGCAACAGGCGGTGCAGCAGCGTGAAGCCGGTGTCGGCCAGGTAGATCGCGAAGGGCGCCAATGCGGCCAGCACAGGAACCCCCACGGCCAACGCACCTGCCGCAAGCATCGCGAGCACCGCACCCAGCAGGTAACTGCCCACATCTCCCAAGAACATCCCCGCACCCCACACGTTCCAAGGCAAGAACGCCCCGAAGGCCACTGCCAGGAGCAGGCCCCCCACCATGAGCCATGCCTCTGCCTGGTGCCAACCTACGTACGCCAAGAAGGCACCCACCACCGCCCCATGCAGCGCCGAGATCCCGTTGGCGCCGTCCATGAAGTTGACCGCATTGACGTAGCCCGCTACGCCCACCATGGCTACGGCGGCCCACCACAAGGAAACTCCCGCCAGCTGGGCGATGATCACACCACCCAGCAGCCCCAGCACCACCTGGATGGGAAGCCGCAACCGCGCCGAGAGCCCCCGGACATCGTCTACCAGCCCCAGAAGTGCAAAGGCGGAGGCGACGCCGATGGCGGCGATGGTGAACCCTCGACCTGTGGCGAGGATGAGAAAGGGTACCGCCGCCACAAGGCCACCCAGCGCGGCCAGTCCCCCGCCGCGCAACGTCGGATGAGAGTGCGAGGATCTCCCATTGGGTACGTCCAGACTGCCCAGACGCTCCAACACAGGCCTCAGTAACAGCGGAGAGAGTGCCGCGACCGCCAGAGCCGCAAGCACTGCCAGGGCGTCGTAGAACGTCACGCCTGCGCCTCGCCCACCGACTCGCTCGCACCACCTAGACGTGCAAACCATCCGTCGCGGTCGAGGTCCTCCGGCGCAATGGGCTTGGCATGGGTGTGGGAGATCTGCGGGTGGAAAGGCCGCTCCAGGTCTTCATGGTCTCCCACCAGCTCCTCATGGAGTTTCTCGCCATCGCGCAGACCCGTGAAGATGATCTCGACGTCCTTGCCCGACATCGCGATCATGCGGCGCGCCACCTCCAGGATCTTGACCGGCTCACCCATGTCCAGAATGAGCACCTCGGAAGGCCGCCCTACGCCGCCCGCCTGGATCACCAACTGGCACGCCTCGGGAATGGTCATGAAGTAGCGCGTGACCTCGGGATGGGTCACCGTCAGCGGACCCCCGGCCTCGATGAGGGTGCGGAAGGTGGGCAGCATCGAACCGCGACTGCCGATGACGTTGCCGAAGCGCACGGACAGGTAACGCTCCCCCGTCTGCTCCGCGGCCCAGGCCGTGATCTTCTCCGCCACACGCTTGGAGTGGCCGAGCACGCTGGTGGGGTTCGCGGCCTTGTCCGTGGAGATGTTGATGAAGGTCTTCACTCCCACGGCCCGAGCCGCATCGACCACATTGAGCGTGCCCAGCACATTCGTCTTCCAGCCCTCGTCCGGGTACTGCTCCAACAGCGGCAGATGCTTGAGCGCGGCCGCGTGGAACACCACGTCGGGTCGGTGCCTGCGGAAGACCTCATGCATGACGTCCGCCTCGCGAATGTCCGCCAACACCATATTCGGCGTATCGAGCAGACCATTGCCGTAGGTTCCCAGCTGCGCCTGCTGCAGACCGGACTCATCGCGGTCGAGCATGACGAGTTCCTTGGGCCCGAACCGGTGGATCTGCTCGCACAACTCGGAACCTATGGAGCCTCCTGCGCCGGTCACCAGCACCCTCTTGCCCGTGAGGTAGCCGGCCATGTCCTCAAGGCGGGTATCCACCTGACGGCGGCCCAGTAGCTCTTCGATGCTCACCCTGCGCAGATCGGTCACCGCAGACTTGCCCGCCATCATCTGCTCCACCGTGGGTGCCACCAGCACCTGCAACCCAGCACTCGCGCCGATGTCGTACAGGCGGCGCAGCAGCGAGGACTCGGCACGAGCGATGGCCACGACGAGCACCTCAGCGTCGATCTGGCGCGCGATGGCCACCACCTCATCGGTGGTTCCCAACACGGAGACGCCGTGCAGTTGGAGGCGACTCTTACCGGGATCGTCGTCCACGAACCCTACCGGGCGCAGCGGGGACATCGGGTCTCGTAGCATCTTGCGCACGATGATGTCACCGGCGGTTCCCGCACCCACCACGAGTGCTGGGGCGGCGCTGTCGGACGGTCGCAGCGCGCGCTCCGCGGTGAGCCGTCGCAGATAGCGCACGCCGAACATCAATATCAGGGCGAAGGGGACCGCGATGAGCACCACACTGCGGGGAACGGCGATCACGGGGCCCACCACGAGCACGACGAGTGTCAGGATTGCCGCCTCGAGCACCACGACAAGGGCAAGGGCCCGCACCTCATCGAAGGAGCCATAGATGTACTTGCCCACGTAGAGGCCCAGGGCGAGGCCCACGGCGGCGTGGAGCGCACCGGCCACCAGACCGAAGGCCACGACATTGGGCCAGGCCACCCGGGTGGCATCAAACTCATAACGCAGCAATGTGGCTGCCACCAGCACAAACATCCAGATGGCGCAGTCCACGTTGAGTTGCAGAAACGAACTGATCCGCGACCGACGCCGACTGTTACGCCACATGCCCCTCGCCTGGCCCCCAGAGTAGCTTGACGTCACCGGCCTCCGCTCCTCCCAGTCGGTTGGCTCCACGGATACATCTCCTGGCACCATCGCCCCCCTCACCATTCTGCGACTATATCGCGGGAAGTCTTGTCCGGTAGGCCAGTAGCGCCGCCTAACCTGATATACGGTGGTCTTAACTCCTGTCCATTTTTGCGGCGCCCGGCCACCGCGGCATGCCGTCACCATCGAGTTAATAGGGGGAACGCCAGTGGAGCTTCGCGGCTACCTACTCATGTTCCGCAAGTACTGGGCGGTCATTGTTGGCCTCACCGTAGTGGGCGGGGCGGTGGGCACCCTCGTCACCGCCACCACCACGCCGGTCTATGTGGCCACGTCACAGGTGCTGGTCTCCGCCCCCAATTCCGAGGACGCCGCGGCCCTGACCCAGACCACCAGCGTGATGACCCAGCGGGTGCGCACCTACGCGGAGATGGCCCCCAGCACCCTGGTGCTGGAGCAGGCGATTGACCAGCTGGGCCTAGGCCTCACGCCCGAGCAACTCAAGACGCGCGTCACGTCAACCGTGCCCACCGGCACCACCATGGTGTCCATCACAGTCGAAGGCCACACAGGCGCCGCGGCAGCGGACTTGGCGAACGCCGTGGCCGCCTCGCTCATCACCGTGCTCTACGACACCGAGAGCGCCAGCACCAGCCCCGACTCGTTGCTGCGCTTCACCGTGTCTTCGCCTGCACAACCCCCCGCCGCACCTGTGTCACCCCAATCCACCCTCAACTTGATGCTAGGGCTACTGGTAGGCCTGGGTGCGGGAGTCACCATCGCGCTAGTCTGCACCAGCCTGGACCGCAGGGTGCGCTCCGCTCACGACATCGCGCACATCACCGACATCCCGGTGCTCGCGGCGCTACCCCTAGGTTCCGCCCCCAAGGGGCAGCCTCTCCTGGTCCATGAGAACCCCACCAGCCCCATGGCAGAAGGCTTCCGCAACCTGCGCACACTCCTGCAGTTCGCGGACCCCAAGCGCACCCAGCGCGCCTTTGTGGTGACGGCTGCCATGCCGGGCGAAGGGATCTCCACTACCGCCACCAACCTGGCCATCTCGCTGGCCAACGCGGGCGCCTCGGTGGCCCTGGTGGAGGCAGACATGCGCCAGCCCGCCCATGCGGACCTGCTGGGGCTTGACGGCGCCCCCGGGCTGGCGGACGTGCTTGCTGGCCGCACCACGGTGCACGAGGCCACCCGCCAGTGGGGGACATCGTCGCTGTGGGTGCTCCCCGCCGGCCTGGCTCCCACCGACCCGCTGGACCTGCTGGGATCGGCCGCCATGGTCAGCCTCATCAACACCCTGGACCAGGCCTTCGACGTGGTGCTCTACGACGCGCCGCCGCTGCTGCCAGTAGCCGACGCCACCGTGCTGTCCCGCCTGGTAGGCGGCACGCTCCTGGTGGTCGCCTCGGGCAAGACCCGCATGCCGCACCTGGACGCCGCTCTGGCGGAACTGGAGAAGGTGGACGCCTCGGTCTCGGGGCTGGTGCTCACCATGGTGCCCACTCGCGGACCAGACTCCCCCGGCTACGGGCGCTACGGCGCATCCGTCACGGGCTGACGCCCTAGTAGATCGGCTCGCTGTGGAGCATGCGCACCACAGTGGGATCCTCAGCAAGCAGAGCCCCCACCTCGTCCCGGCGCCACGCCGCACTCACGCGATCCATGCGCTCCTGATCCAACTCGGCGATCCACAGGCCGCCCGGACCCACATTCCCCAAGGGGATAGCCGGTGCCGTGAAGAACTGCACGTTCGTCGGCCGCACGTTGCGGGATTCCACGGCCAGCGCAAAGAGGCTGTCGAACGTCAGGCTCTGGTCCACCCACGAATGCGCCAGGCCCGCATTGAGCATCCCCGTGAGCTTCGCGGGATCGTTGAGCACATCGCGGTCAAAGACCTCGCGCAGGATCGCCTCGACCCATGCCTGCTGGCGACGCACCCGGTCCAAGTCACCTCCCGGCAGCGTCGCCCGCGTCCGTACAAAGTCGAGTGCCTGCTTGCCGCTCAGGGTCTGCGGGCCCTTGGCCGTGGTGATGGTCACGGCACCCAGCTCATCGGTGAGCGCCTTGAACGCCTCCATATCCACGAGCATGAAGTGGTCGATGCGTATCCCCAGCGCACTTTGGACGGTCTCGACCGCGAGTTCCGGCCCTCCGATGGCGAAGGCAGCATTGATCTTGTCCTCGCCATGACCGGGGATCTCCACCCAGGTGTCGCGGGGGATCGACATGGCATTCACCCCCCTGCGATCCCCGGTGAGCTGCACGATCATGATCACATCGGACCCGGCAGTACCCTGCTCCCACTCCTTGCCCGCGGTCTGGCCCCCTGCCCTGCGCGAGTCCGACCCCAGCACCAGAAAGTTGAGGGAGTTGTCCACCACCAACTCGCCCGAGGGCTGCACCGGCGGAGTCCACTGCGGCATCACAAAGTCCAGATGGCTCAACTGGGAGTTCACGTAAGCCCGGGTGCCCATCCAGGCCCCCGCCCCGACAGCACCCAGGCTCGCGAGCACCATCCCCACCACCGCGACGATGCGCCACGCCAGTGGGATGCGTGCCCCCAGCGCATGAGCAGGGGGACGGTGGGGCACAGCAGACATGCTCTCACAACGTCCCCCGTTGCACCCGCGTTCCCCACCCGGGACACTGGACACCAACCCCTACTCAGGAGTCCACCCATGCCCACGGCCCTCATCCTCATCGCCTGCACCGGCAACATCTGCCGCTCCCCAGCCGGTGAGATCCTGCTGCAAGGCCACCTGGGCGCCGCCGCCACCGTCACCAGCGCTGGCACCCACGCGATGGTCGGCCACGGGATCCCTGCCCCGATGCTGTCGCTCCTTGCCGCGGACGGGGCTGACGGCACGGGTCACCAGGCCGCACAACTCACCTCCGAAGGGATGGCCGCGGCCCACCTCATCATTGCGATGGCCGAGCATCACCGGCAGTGGATCTTGGCGCAGGTGCCCACCGCACTCCAGCGCACCTACCTGCTGACCGAGTTGGACACGGCGCGCGCCGCCGGGGCAGTGCTCGAGGGGGCCACCCTGATCGAGCGCCTCGCCTCCCTTCCGGCGGCCGTGGCCGCGGTGCGGCCCGCGATGACCGTGCTCGGGTTCGGCGACGTGCCCGACCCCTACCGACGGGGGGATGAGGCCTACGCCGAGAGTTACGCACTCATTCGGGGTGCCGTGGTGGAAGTGGCCCGCTGGCTCCACCCCACCGCCGTTTTCTGCGAATCCGCATAAACCGCTCAAAGAACGGCCCTGAAACAGCCAAAATCTGCGAACAGGGAAGTGCCGAGGTGCGAACAGGAGAAGCCGTAAGGCGCTAGCCGCGGCGACTCGCCCGCGCCAGCACCTCGGCGAGGTGCAGCCCGTCGACCCCGGCGAGCTGTTCGGCCTGAGTGCGGCAGCTGACGCCATCGGCCAGGTACACCGCGCCATCCGGGGCGGCATCGAGCGCGGGCAGCAGCGAGTTGTGCGCCACCTGCACCGAGACGTCGTAGTGGCCCTTCTCGTAGCCCCAGTTGCCGGCAAGGCCGCAGCAGCCCGCGGCCTCCGTGACCGTCGCGCCAGCCCGCGCCAGCAGCTCCCGATCCGCCGCATACCCCATGACCGAGTAGTGGTGGCAGTGCGGCTGCACCACGAAGGTCTCGCCGGCGAGCGACGGCGGCCGCCAGCC
>CAZFEH010000014.1:30478-33025 GCA_964517615.1 uncultured Demequinaceae bacterium | reverse complement strand
ATCTGCGGGTCCAGGCCATCGGTGAAGGAATCCGCCCACAGGATCACCCGCCGCGTCGGCGCCAGAGCATTCCCGGCATCGGCCGCGGGACCCAAGCCGGCAGCGGCCGCCCGGCGAGCCTTGGCCGCCTCACCGCGCGAGAAGGGCCTCGAAGCAAACCGCGGCAGCCCACGCCTGGCATCCAGACCCGCCACGGGCAGCACCAGGCGCCGAACCCACTTCACACCCAGCACCCCATTGACGAGCCACGGCACCCAGCCGATGACCTTCATCCACCGCGGCAACCACCCGATGGAGTAGTGCGCCGCGGGGCGCAGCCGTCCCCGGTATGTCCGATGCAGCGCCTCCGACTTGTAGGCCGCCATATCCACGCCCGACGGGCAATCGCTCGAACAGGCCTTACAGCTCAGGCACAGGTCCAGGCTCTCGCGCACCTCGGCCGAGTCCAGGCCGAACGCCCCGTGCGAGTTGAGCGCCTCCTGCAGCACGCGCGCCCGCGCCCGCGTCACGTCCTTCTCGTCCTTGGTCGCGGTGTACGAGGGGCACATGAACCCGCTGCCCCCGCCGATCGCCTCGGCACGGCACTTGCCCACACCTGTACAGCGGTGGACGGCCTCGGACAGGTCGCCGTGGTCATGCGCCAGGGCCAGGCCGATGCCGGGGCTGACGGGCGACGACGGACGACGCAGGTGCGCGTCCAGCGGGTCGGGGTCCACGAGCACGCCCGGATTGAGCAGCCCCTCGGGGTCGAAGAGATGCTTGACCGCCTTGAACAGCGTGATCGCCTCCGGCGAGTACATCGCGGGCAGCAGCTCCGAGCGGGCACGCCCATCCCCGTGTTCGCCAGAGAGTGACCCGCCGTAGCGGTTGACCAGTTGGGCCGCACCCTCCATGAAGTCGCGCAGCGCCGGAGCGCCCTCGGTCGCGAGCGGGATGTCCAGGCGCACGTGGATGCAGCCGTCCCCGAAGTGTCCGAAGGGCTGCCCGGTGACCCCGTGCTGCTCCATGAGCACGTCGAAGTCGCGCAGGTAGGCGCCGAGCTTCTCCGGGGGCACGGCGGCGTCCTCCCAGCCGGGCCAGCATTCGCGGCCCTCCGGGGTGCGCCCGGCCAGGCCCGCGCCATCGGCCCGGATCGCCCACAGCCTCGCGGCCTCGGCCGCATCGGACACCACGCGATAGGTGCCAGTGCCGGAGTCGGCCGCGAGCGCGGTCATCATCTGGCGCGCCTCCTCCGCCGTCTCGGCCCCCACTTCGACGAACAGCCAGCCGCCCCCCGCCGGCAGGTCGGGCACGGCATCGTCGCCGAGCGAGGCTCGCACGCGCGCCACCAGCCGCGCATCCAGACCCTCGACCGCGTGCGGCTTGTGGGCGAGCATCGGGACCACGGCATCGGCCGCGGCGGGCATGTCGTCGTAGGCGAAGACCGCGGTCAGGCGCGCGGGCGCGATGCGCTGCAACTGCACCGTGGCACCCAGAGTGACGGCGAGCGTGCCCTCGGTGCCCACGAGGAAGCGGGCCAGGTCTCCGCCCAGTTCCGGCAGCAGATGCTCGAGCGAGTAGCCGCTCACCTGGCGCGAGAAGCGGCCGAACTCGGTGCGGATCAGCGCCAGATTGGCCTTGACGAGCTCGTCCAGGCCCGCGACCTGCGCGAGGCCGCCCTGATCACGTCCGCGCCCCGCCGTGAAGCGTCGGCCCAGGCCGTCCACCACATCCAAGTCCAGCACGTTGTCCGCGGTGCGCCCGTAGGCGACGGCATGCGGGCCGCAGGCATTGTTGCCGATCATCCCGCCAAAGGTCGCGCGATTCTGCGTGGACGGGTCCGGGCCAAAGCGCAGGCCATGCGGCGCGGCCGCCTGCTGGAGCGAGGACATGACCACGCCGGGTTCGACGCGCGCCGTGCGGGATGCGGGGTCCAGGTCCAGGATCCGGTTCATGTGGCGGGAGGTGTCGAAGACAATCCCGGGGCCGATGCTGTTACCCGCCACCGAGGTGCCCGCGCCACGCATCGTCACGGGTATGCCGGCCCGGCGTGCGGCATCCAGACCCGCGAGGAGGTCGTCCACGTCGAGCGGGAAGGCCACCGCCTGCGGGAGCACCCGATAGTTGGAGGCGTCAGTGCTGTATTCGGCCCTGCGACGGGCGTCGATGTCCACGGTGCCGCGCATTGCACCCCCCACCGTGTGCGCGACCTCGCGGATGTCGTCTCTGCCGGGCGCCACGGTCACGGCGCCATTGTCTCACCCCTGCACGGGGACCTGAGGCTAGTCCCGCGCAAGCACCACGTAGTTCACGACGGCCGCGCCGTCGCTATCCCCCGCCTGGAGGGAGACGTGATAGCCCTTGCCTTCGAAAGCCCGCACCCGCATGCCGCCGACGTCCTGGCTCGTCAGCACGGTGAGATCAGGGTCTTCCTCCAGCGTGGCCACCACGCGGTCGAACTCGTCCATCGTGGACTCGATGTTGAAGGCCACCCCACCGTCCTGCGCATAGGACAGCTTGACCTCGCCGTCCACAATCGGCAGCCACTCAGGGAGCCCTGCGGGCAGT
>CAZFEH010000014.1:0-30378 GCA_964517615.1 uncultured Demequinaceae bacterium | reverse complement strand
CAGCTTGACCTCGCCGTCCACAATCGGCAGCCACTCAGGGAGCCCTGCGGGCAGTTCCACGCCGTCACCGCCAAAGTCGATATTGACATCACCGCCCTCGGTGCCCGCCTCAATGGCCTTTTCGATGCCCTTCTCCACGGCACCCTCGACGGCGTTGTCCACCGCGTCCTTGATCATGCCGCAGCCGGCGAGCATCAACACCGCCGTGGCCGTCATCCCTGCCATCGCGGCGTGCTTGAGGTTCTGCATGAGTCACTCCCGTGGTGTCGTGGGCCTCGTGAGGGTCTGGCCCGAGTTCAGTCTGGCCCGAGGAGCGAGCCAAAGCAAGAGATGCCTTTCGGTTGATACGCCACGTCCCACGCTGACAGCGTTCAGGCCGCGGCACCGTCCCCGGCGCCGGCCGGAACGGCGAATGTGCCCGCCACCTGGTCCAGTTCGGCGACCACGGCATCGGCATCGGGCACCGCCGGAGGCACATAGATGCTCAGTTCGTACCAGGCCTCGCCCAGGTCATAGAGCCAGACCACGATGATCCCGCCGTCGGGAAGGGACACGACCAGGCGGGCGGCGGGAAAGCCGCCCACCTCGGTGCGAGCCGGGATGGGCGCATCGGCGGCGTTCGCTCCCAGCACCTCCGCCATACCGCGCACATGACCCTCGAAGTCGTAGCCGTCGGACAGCACCTCGCCCTGGCCAGGCGTCACGGCCATCGCGGTGACCGAGGCACCCTCCGCGCCGGGCTGCCCATCCAGCCACCATGTGAGGTCTTGCAGCACGTAGCCCTCTCCGGGATACCCCGAGCCCTCCGGTCCCGACCAGTCGGCGGGGACGTCCAGCGGCACATTGCCGTCCTGGAGCCAGCCGCCGATGCCCGTGGCCACGATGGGGCCCGAGGTCGGCTCGGGCGCAGTGGGAGCCGGGTCGGGGGCGGCCTGGTCCTGGGTCACGGACGGTGAGGGTGCGGGCGCGGGACCCGTGCATGCGGCGAGGGCGAGAATGGCGGCACCGGCGAGCACCCGCAGCGGAGGAGTCATGCGCTCAAGGGTAAGGGGTGGGTGTGCCCGCTCCTCCTTCCCCTCGCCCGCGCCCCTCAACCCCGGAGTTAAGGACATGAGTGCCGAAAACGCCACCCCTTTGAGCACTCATGTCCTCAACCCCGAAGCACCGAAGCAGCGTGGGAGCAACATTCACTCTCTGGAGGTACGCATGGCGACTAGAAAAGTCACCGTTTCCAACGGAGCCGCCTGTGGGAATCGAACCCACGACCTATTCATTACGAGTGAATCGCTCTGCCGACTGAGCTAAGGCGGCGCAACCAGTGGGTCACACCCCTGGCGCGAGTGACGAGTCTAGCCCAGAGCCCACGGAAGCGAAAAACCGCTAGCAGGTCACGCCATCCTTGGGCACCACGCCGTTCACCAAGTACGCGTCCACCACGTCCATCACACACTGGTTGGAGCGCCCGTAGGCGGTGTGCCCCTCGCCCTCATAGGTGAGCAGCGGAGCGCCCAGGTGGGCCGCGAGCGACTGCGCCCAGTGGAACGGTGTAGCCGGGTCGCCCGTGGTGCCGATCACGAGCATCGGCGCCGCATCCCGCGCATTGTCCAGCGATGTGATGGTCTCCTTGGCCGTCCACGGCCAGCCCGCGCAGCTCCCCGGAGAGGCGAACCACCAGCCGAACGTGGGTGAAGCCTCCTGAACCGCCGCCGCGTAGTCCAACTGATCCTGGAGCGTCCAGTCCTCGCCCGCGGCATCCAGGCAGCTGATGGCAGGGAAGGCGATGGTCGAGTTGCTCAGGTACACGCCGGTCACGGGATCCCGGTCCAGGTAGAAGTTCGCGAGCTCGTAGAAGATATCCGCCGTACCGAGCGACTGCACCTCGGCCAGCGCCATCTGGAGATACTCCCAGGACCCCTCGTCGTACAGCGTCACGATGATGCCGTATGCCATGAGGTTGCCGTTCACCACCTTGCCTTTGGTGGTGCGATAGGTCGCGTCACGTGCGGTCAGCGCGATCTGCAGCACCTCGGCGCGTGCGGTCTCGACATCGGGGGACAGGCTGCACGTGCGCCGTGTCGCACACCACTCCAGGAAGTGGGTCAGCGCCACCTCAAATCCGGCGGCCTGCTCCAGCGCCTGATCCTCACCGGGGATGAGGAAGTCCACCGCACCATCGAGCACCATGCGCCCCACCCGTCCCGGATACAGCTCTGCGTACGTGGCCCCCAGCTGGGTGCCGTAACTGAATCCCAGGAAGTTCAGCGTGCTGTCGCCCAGCACCGCCCGCAGCACATCCATGTCGCGTGCCGCCGATGCCGTGTCCACGTTCTCCAGAGCGGCGCCGGTGTCGCGGTGGCACAGTCGGGCGAAGTTTTCGGAGTGCGCGATCGCGACGTCCAGGTCGGCCTGCGTGGCCACCGTCGGCAGGTCCGTGATGATGAAGGCATCGACGTCCGCATCGGTGCCGCAGGTGATCGGCGTGGAGGCCGCCACCCCGCGGGGATCGAAGCCCACGATGTCGTAGCTGTCCAGCACCTTTTGGCCCGCGATGGCCACAAAGTAGTCGAGCAGATCGACGCCGCTGCCACCCGGTCCGCCCGGGTTGATCAGCAGGGAGCCCACCTTGTGCTGGGGCTTCTTCGCGGTGGACCGGGTGAGCGCGATCGTGATGGTGGGGCCTGCCGGGTCACTCCAATCCAACGGCACCTGGGCGTCGGCGCATTCGAAGTCGCCACAGGCAGTCCACTGCAGCACCTGGTCGTACACGGGCGAATCCTCGGGGCCCCAGGCGTCGTCCGAGGGAACCGGTACCGGGTCGGCGGTCTCGGTGGCGCTCGGCTCGGCTGGTCCCGGCAACCGGAGCAGCTGGCACGAGGACACGGTCAGTGCCGTCACGGTGATGAGGGCTGCCGCCCCCCACAGGTTACGCGTCATGGTCAGAGCCTAGCCGGGTCACCCCCGCGGCCGAAGGCCCACGATCAGCGCCTCAATAGCCAGGAGCGGCTGGACGTTGGAGGCGAGCCGTTCCCGCGCGGTCGCGAGCGCATCCAGGCAGCGCATGGTGTCGCGCAACGTGGACCTGCGGGCGAGTTCGTGGATGCGTCCCTCATGAGAGACGTTGACGAGGTGCACCGCGTCCCCATCGCCGTCGTCCATCGGGTCCGCTCCAGGGTGGACGGCAACCACCTGGAACGCCGCCACGTCACGGTACAGCGACATCAGGTCCACGATGGCCCGGTCCAGCACATCGCGCTTGGCGCGAGTCGCTCTGCGCTTCTGGTCCTCCTCCAACTGCCGCACCTGCGCCCGGATGGCCGGGGGAAGCCTGCTCGCATCCTCCGCGCCCAAGGTGCGCATCAACTCTGCGCGCTCGACCGCGTCGCGTTCGGCGGTCGCCGCCTCGGCGTCCTCCTCCGCCACCGCTACCAGGTCTGCCGCGGCCAGCACCGCATCACCCACTCCCCGCACTTCCGTCGCCAAAGACAGCACCTGCTCGCGGCGCTGACGGGCCTGCGGGTCGCGAGCCAGGCGGCGAGCCACGCCGATGTGGCTCTGCGCGGCACGTGCCGCCTCCCAAGCCAGCGCGGGCTCGATGCCGTCGCGCTCGACCAGCAGCCGCGCCACCACATCGGCGGGGGGAACCCTGAGCGGCACCACGCGGCACCGCGAGCGGATGGTCACGGCGACATCCTGTGCCGCGGGCGCGCACAGCAGCCATACCGTGCGCGGCGGTGGCTCCTCAATCGCCTTGAGCAGCACGTTGGAGGTGCGCTCCACCATGCGGTCCGCGTCCTCGACGATGATCACCCGCCACCGCCCGCCGCTGGGCGCACGCTGGGCCAGCCCCACGAGATCGCGCACCTCGTCGATGCTGATGGTGACCTTCTCGGTGGCCACCACCGTGACATCGGCGTGGGTGCCGGCGAGCGCCGTGCGACACGCCTGACAGTGGCCGCAGCCGGCCTCCTCGCACTGCAGCGCGGCGGCGAAGGCGCGCGCGGCCGACGACCGCCCCGAACCCGGCGGGCCCGTGATGAGCCATGCATGCGTCATGGCGTCGGCGTCGATCACGGCCCGCTGCAGCGGCTCGACCTGACGCTCCTGGCCCACGACATCGGCCCAGACCGCCGTGCTGGGATGCGCGACTCCCGTCATGCGCGTTCCGCCGTGGCGGCCAGGGCCACGGCCACCGCAGCCCGCACCTGTGCATGGACCTCGCCGATGCCCTCCGAGGCGTCGATCACGGCATACCGCGCCGGATCTCGCCGGGCCAGCGCGAGGTAGCCCTCGCGCATCTGCTGCGCCCGCTCGGAGGTCTCGCGCTCGACGCGATCCAACGTGCGGGCGAGGCGCTCGGGGGCGGGGGCCATGTCGAGCAGGATCGTGAGATCGGGGATCAGGCCCTCGGTGGCCCAGCGGCTGATGCGCTCCACCTCCTCGCCCAGGCCGCGCGCGCCGCCCTGGTACACGATGCTCGAATCGATGTAGCGATCCTGGAGCACCACCTCGCCCCGCTCCAGCGCAGGACGCACCAGGGTCGCGATGTGGTGGGCGCGGTCGGCGGCATACAGCAGCGCCTCCGCACGCGGGGCCACGTGGCCGCCGTGCATGATGGCCTGACGCAACTCGCGCCCCAGATCGGTGCCGCCGGGTTCGCGCGTGGTCAGCACGGTGTGGGCGCCACCCTCGGCCGAACGCAGCCAGGCCGCGAGCAGGTCGACCTGCGTGGTCTTGCCCACGCCGTCGCCACCCTCGAAGACCACGAAGAACCCGCCGGACGCCATGCGCCTAACCTACCCGCAGCATCGGACGCTCGTGCCCGCATCGTCCCCCACTACCGCATCGTCCCCGGCCTCGCACGCCGCCCACCGGGAGGGGTCAGCGTTCGTTGGGGTAGACCACGCCGATCTGGGAGCGCACCTCGTCCATGATCGCCATGATCTGCACCGAACTCTCCAGCGGCAGCACCGGGCTCTCGGTGCGGCCCTCGGCCACGCATCGAGCCACCTCGGCCGCCTGGTACTGGAAGCCGTTGGGCACGCGCCCGTCAAAGGTCCACGCCGTGCCGTCGCGGCGGGTGAGCGTGAAGCGCGTGGGCGCGTAGAAGGTGCCTTCCGCATCGATCATGCCCTCCGTGCCGCCGATCACCGCGCGGTTGGCGGTGAGCGAGAGCAGCGTGGTGGTGAGCGCTGCCTGCGCCTGGGGGTAGCCGAGAATCATCGCGACGTTGGCGTCCACACCGGTCTCGGTGAGCTGACCCACAGCGGTGATCGATGCCGGGGCGCCCAGGATGTCATGGGCGAAGGCGACGGGGTACACCCCCAGGTCCAGCAGCGCACCGCCGGCCAACTCGGGGCGCATGAGGCGCGGGACGTGGGTGAGCGCCTGGCCGTGGTCGGCCTGGACCGACACCACCTCGCCGATCTCGCCCCGTGCGATCGCCTCGCGGATCGCGTGGACATGCGGCAGGTGACGTGTCCACATGGCCTCCATGAGGAAGGTCCCCTGAGCCCGCGCGGCGTCCACCATGAGACGCACCTGCTGGCCGTTCTGCGCAAAGGCCTTCTCCACGAGAACGGGCTTGCCCGCGGCGATCGCGGCCAGCGCCGGCCCGTGGTGATTGTTGTGCGTGGTGGCGACGTACACGGCCTCCACCGCCGGGTCCGCGAGCAACTCCTCGTAAGAGCCGTAAGGGGTGCCCGAGCCGGTCTCGCGCACGAACCCCTGGGCGCGCTCCAGGCTCGATGCCGAGGCGACCGCGACGATGTTGCCGGTCGTGTAGTTGTTCACGGCATCCGCGAACTTGTGCGCGATGCCACCCGCGCCGAGGATGCCCCAGTTGAGGGCAGGGGCGGCCAGAGGATCAGGAATTGTCATGCTTCCACCCTAGTCCCGTCATGTCGCTCCCCACCTTGGCGCAAAAATCACTCAGCCACAGGTTCCCGCGCGACACGCCGTGTCAGACGCCCGAACATCGGCGTGTCGCAGCCAAAGACGTGGCTCAGTGATTTTTGGCGGGGCCAAAAGGGGCCGGGCGAAAATTGGTGCGGACGAAAGCCGGGGTGGGGGGTGGGTCAGTGGGCCACCTGGCCCCGTGCTTACTTCTTGCGGGCCGTGGACTTCGCGGCGGGCTTCTTGGCCGCCGTGCGGCGCGCCGGCTTCTTGGCTGGTCCCTTGGCGCGCTTGTCCGCAAGCAGTTCGACCGCCCGCTCCGGGGTGATCGACTCCACGGTCTCACCGCGCGGGATGGTCACATTCGTCACGCCATCGGTGATGTAGTCGCCAAAGCGCCCGGACTTGGCCACGATCGGCTTCTCGCTCACCGGATCGACGCCGTACTCGGCCAGCGGTGGCGCGGCCGTCCGCCCGCGCCCGCGCTTGGGCTCCGCATAGATCGCGAGCGCCTCCGCGAGCGTGATGTCCAGCAGCTGGTCCTCGCTCGCAAGCGTGCGCGAGTCCGTGCCCTTCTTCAGGTACGGCCCATAGCGGCCGTTCTGTGCCGTGATCTCTTCGCCGTCCTCGGCCACGCCCACCACGCGCGGCAACGACATGAGCTTGATCGCGTCCTCCAGCGTCACCGACTCCAGCTGCATCGAGGAGAACAACGACGCCGTGCGCGGCTTGGGAGCATTCTTCGCGGTCGCGACGCTCTCGGGCAGCACCTCTGTCACGTACGGCCCGAAGCGCCCTGCCTTGGCCACCACCTCGTGACCGGTCTCGGGATGCACGCCGAGCGAGCGCTCGTCGCCGCCTTGGTTGGCGAACAGCTCCTCCGCCTTCGCGACCGTGAGCTCGTCGGGAGCCAGGTCCTCCGGCACAGAGGCGCGCTGCGTCTCGCCGTCCTTCTCGCGCTCGATGTACGGGCCGTACCTGCCCACGCGCAACGAGATGCCCTCGCCCACGGGGAAGGTGTTGATGGCGCGCGCATCGATGTCACCCAGGTCGTCCACCAGGTGCTTGAGTCCCTCGTCGCGGCCCGACGAGCCGCCGCGTCCGAAATAGAACGCGGAGAGCCAGTCGGTGCGGTCCAGCTGACCGGCTGCGATGCGGTCCAGGTCCTCCTCCATGTCTGCCGTGAAGTCGTAGTCGATGAGCCAGCGGAAGTGCTGCTCCATCAGGCCCACGATCGAGAACGCGATCCAGGTGGGGATGAGGGTCTGCTGCGCCACCCTCACGTATTTGCGCGCCACGATCAGATCCACCGTGGCGGCGTAGGTCGAGGGGCGGCCGAACTTGCGGTCCTCCAGCTCCTTGATCATGGAACCCTGCGTGAAACGCGGCGGCGGCGTGGTGGAGTGAGACGCCGGCAGCACGTCGGCGGCCGACACCGTGGCACCTTGGGTGAGCACCGGCAGGCGGTCGGCCGTCTCCGAGGCGACGGGCGCCTCGTCGTCCTCGTAGCGCGCCTTCTCCCGGGTCTCCTCGTAGGCGGCGAGGAAGCCGGGGAACGTGATGATGGTGCCGGAGGCCGTGAACTCCGCCGCATGACCGGCAGCAGAGGTCGCCCCGATACGCACCGTGGACGTGGTGCCCGTCGCGTCGGCCATCTGGGAGGCGATGGTGCGCTTCCAGATCAGCTCGTACATGCGGAACTCGTCGCCCCGCAGCTCCGCGCGCACGGACTCGGGTGTGCGGAACGTGTCTCCCGCGGGACGGATCGCCTCGTGGGCCTCCTGCGCGTTCGCGTCGGAGGAGGAGTAGACCCGCGCGGCTCCCGGCACCGAGTCCGGCCCGTACAGGTGGATGGCCTGCGAGCGGGCGGCGCGCACGGCCTCGCCGGACAGCGTGGGGCTGTCGGTACGCATATAGGTGATGAAGCCGCGCTCGTACAGGCCCTGCGCCACCCGCATCGCCTCGCGCGCCCCCAGACGCAACTTGCGGCTCGACTCCTGGATCAGGGTCGAGGTGATGAACGGTGCGGCCGGACGACGCTTGTACGGCTTGGACTCCACGGCCGAGACCGCGAAGCGTGCGTCGGCGAGTCCCGCCGCGAGCGCGGAGGCGGCACCCGCGGTGAGGTGCGTGACCTTGGCCGCGTCGGCGGTCAGCACGCCGCGGTCGTCGAAGTCCTTGCCCGAGGCCACCCGCTTGCCGTCCACCGAGTGAAGCTTGGCACCGAAGGCGCGCCCGGCATCGGGTCCGTCCTGGGCGGTGAACGTCGCGGTCAGGTCCCAGTACTCGGCGGCCTGGAAGGCCATGCGCTCGCGCTCGCGATCCACCACGAGGCGCAGCGCGATGGACTGCACCCGGCCCGCCGACAGCCCCGGCGCGACCTTGCGCCACAGCACCGGGGAGACCTCATAGCCGTAGAGGCGGTCCAGGACGCGGCGGGCCTCCTGCGCCTCCACGAGTTCCAGGTCCACCTCGCGGGGATGCTGCATCGCGCGCTCGATGCCCTCGCGGGTGATCTCGTGGAAAGCGAGACGCTTCACGGGCACGGTGGGCTTGAGCACCTCGAGCAGGTGCCACGCGATGGCCTCTCCCTCGCGGTCCTCATCGGTGGCGAGGTAGACCTCGTCGGCGTCCTTGAGGCGGGACTTGATGTCCGCCACGACCTTCTTCTTCTCCGGGCTCACCACGTAGTACGGCTCGAAGCCGTTCTCCACGTCCACCGCGAACTTGCCGATGGAGCCCTCGCGCTTGCCCGCGGGCAGCTCGCTGGGCTGGGGGAGGTCACGGATGTGACCCACGCTGGAGACGACGTCGTAGTCGGATCCGAGGAAGCCGCCGATGGTGCGCGACTTGGTGGGGGACTCGACGATGACGAGCTTGCGGGGCATGGGACCTACCTCTATATAGCGGGCCGCCGGAACGGTCACAGAATACATAGGTCGCGCCGGGGCGGACGCCACGTACCCGTGAAGTGTGGATGGCATCCCCACCTTCTCACGTCTGTGGACGCTGGATGAACGGACGGTGACCGTGGCATCGGCACGGGGCAATGCCTGACACCATAAAGGTATGGCTCCCACCGTCACCCCCGCCCTGTCCGATGCCGTGCTCGCCGCGATGGACCAGGCCGCGCAGGCGGAGATCCTGCCGCGCTGGCGCGCGCTCACCGCCGACGAGATCCGCACCAAGAGTGCGGAGTGGGATCTGGTGACCGATGCCGATGTCCTGGCCGAGCAGCGCCTCACCGTGGCCCTGCACGCCCTGCTCGACGTGCCGGTGGTGGGCGAGGAGGCGACCGCGGCGGACCCGTCGCTCCTGTCGCTCGTGGGCAGTTCCGAGGCATGCTGGCTGGTAGACCCGGTGGACGGGACCCGCAACTTCGTGGAGGGCAAAGAGGACTTCGCGTGCATGGTGGCGCTCGTGGTGGGCGGGCGCACCGAGGGCGCCTGGATCACCCATCCGGTTCCCGGCCGCCGCCTGTGGGGTGCCCGCGGCCAGGGCGCCTGGATCGATGGGGGGACCGTCCAGGCTCCGCCGCCCACCTCGGTCGAGGCGCCGTCGGGGGCCATCGGTGCACGCCTGTTCATGGACGATGCCGAGGGCGTCCACGCGCGGGCCGCGCGCCTGGGCCCGGTGCGGGACATCCGTTTCTGTGCGGGCTGGGACTACTACGACGTCCTGGTGGGGACCAAGGACTACGTGCTGTTCTCCCGCTCACTGCCCTGGGATCACGCGCCCGGCGGGCTGCTGTGCCAGGAGGCGGGGTTCACCGTGGCGCGGTTCGACGGCAGTGAGTATCTGCCCGGCGAGGAACGTCAGGGACTGCTCACCGCGCATCCCTCGATCTGGGAGCACGTGCGCGACGGCCTAGGGCTGTAGCCGCGTCGGCGATCAGCCCCGCACGAGCATCCCGTCGAGCACCAGTTCTCTCACGGCGGGGACCAGGCCCGCCACCATCGTCTCGGCGGGCACGTCCAGAAGTGCCGCGAGCGCCCCGGCGATCTGCCCGGCGGTGAGTTCACCATCGCAGGCGCCCACAAAACCCGCGAGCGCGGTGTCCGCCTTCACGGCCCGGCCGAAGCCGCCGCCTTGGCGGATGAGGATGTGCTCCGGGTCGGCCAGGAGCACGCGTCCGTAGGTCTCGCGGGTCACATCGGGAGCGGCCACCAACGCCGTGGCCAACAGGTCTTCGTCACTCAGCCCGGCGAGCCACTCCTGGGCCGCCAGCACCTGGGCCACGTGCGCACCCAGCGGCTCCTGCATCGGCCCCTGCAGTTCTTCGAACCGACGCCACCGCGCCGCGGCATCGGCGGGGCGCCGCAGCGTGACGATGCCGAAGCCCACCGCCTCGACCCCCCGCGCATCGAAGTCGGTCACATAGGCCTCATAGGCCTGCTCGAAGCGGGACCGGTCGCGCTCCGGCGCGATACCCGCGTCCCGCAGCCACGTCTCCGCATACTGCGCGGCATCGAGCACATCGCGCTGCACCACCCACGCATCCATCCCCTCACCGCCGGCCTCGTCGAGCCACCCCTCAAGCCGCTCGCTCCAGTGCTGCCCGCGCCGGATCTCCCAGTTGCCGAGCATCTGCGCCACGCCACCGGGCGCGAGCACGCCGCCGATGCTGCGGAACAGGCCCGCGACCACGGCATCACCACCCACTCCGGCATCGCGGTACTCGAAGCGCGGCGCACCGGGAGGGGTGATGACAAAGGGCGGGTTGGAGACCACGAGGTCGAAGCGCTCGCCGACCACGGGGTCGAGCATGGAACCCTCACGCCAGTCGAGGAGGGGCGCCGCGTCACCGCCGTCTGCGGTCCTCGCCTCCACCACCGGCACCGTCCCACCGCGCCCGGGAGGGGCGAGCAGGACAGGGCCGTTCAGGGTTGCGTTGAACCGCGCGAAGGCGAGCGCCCGGCGCGAGATGTCCGTCCCCACCACCTCGCGCGCATGACCGGCCGCGTGGAGCGCCTGGATGCCGCATCCGGTGCCCAGGTCGAGCACCCGACCCACGGCACTGCGCATCGTGATCGAGGCGAGCGTCAAGGAGGCGCCGCCCACGCCCAGCACGTGATCGTCGGCGAGTTCGCGCCCGGTCACCGCCTCCCCCAGATCGGAGGCCACCCACCACAGGCGCGCCTCGCCCGCCACATCGGTCTCATAGGGACGCAGATCCACGGCCGCGATCACCGCATCGTCCGTGCCGGCACCCGCCACGCGCACCAGCCCGGCGCGGGCCGCGGCACCCACGCCATACCCCTCCAGCGCAAGGTCCGCCTCCGCCCGCGTCAGCACGTCGCCCAACCCGAAGAGCCTCGTCAGAAGCGCCACCCGGTCGCGTCGCACGGCGCGAGCGGCGAGCCGCGCCGGCACCACCTGCTCCCGGTCGAGCGCCGCCGCGGCGCGCTCGCCGATGACCTCGCGCACCGCGGTGAGCGACCAGGGCGCGAGTGTGGCGCGCAGGGCATCGGCGGCGGCACGGTCGAGCGAGGGCGACTGAGGCATGACTCCACCCTACGGTCGCACCCCTCCTCCACGGGGCGACCTCCTACGAGAACAGCCGTCCCAGCAGCAGCGCGCGATGGAACGTCACACCCTGGCGCAGCGACGCGACCTCCACCCGTTCGTCGATCCCGTGGATCGCGGCGCGCTGGCGTGCCGTCATGCGCAAAGGGGCGAAGCGATACGCCGCGGGCGCGATGGGGGCCAGGTGCCGGGCATCGGACGCGGCGAGCATGATGTACGGCACGGGCACGGCATCGGGATAGGAGATCGCGACGGCCTCGCGAATCGCGAGCCAGCGGGGGTCCTCGCCGCGCGGCGAGACGGGAGACGGTTCGGAGGCCTCAAGCACCTCGACCTTCACGCGGTCGTCGCCGATGACGTGCTCCAGGTAGGCGCGGGTCGCCGCGACCGAGGAGCCGACGGCGATGCGGCAGTTGAGGATCGCGCTGGCCCGGGTGGCGAGCACGTTGTGCGCGGGCGAGCCGCTCAGCTGCGTGATCGCGACGGTGGTCCGCACCAGCGCTGCCATCTCGGGGCTGCGCCGGGCGAGCGCGGGCGCCAGGAAGGGCCGCAGCAGCCGCGCCCTGCCCAGGAGCCGCCCCAGCACGCCCCCCATGTGCGGGGCGAGGGTCTCGAACATCTCGACCGAGACGTCGTGCAACGACGCCGGAAAGGGGTTCGACTCGACCCTCATCAGCGCCCGCGCGAGGATGCCCACGGCGGTGTGCGCGGGTGGCATCGAGGCGTGGCCGCCCTCGGCGCTCACTCCCACGCGGATCACCGCGATGCCCTTCTCCGAGGCGCCCACCACGGCGACCTCGCGCTCCACCCCGGGAAACGCCTCGAGTGCGATGGCTCCGCCCTCGTCCAAGACGAAGTCCAACTCGATGCCCCGCGCCTGCAGCAGTTCGCGTGCGGCCACCGCACAGGCGCCGTGAGACTCCTCGTCGGCGCCCATGAGCACATAGAGATCTCGAGCGGGCGCCCAGCCCTCGCCCAGGAGGGACTCGACGGCTTCCAGCATGACCACCATGGGACCCTTGTCGTCGAGCGCGCCTCGTCCGAAGACCACGCCGTCCTCGATCACGCCCGCATAGGGCGGGTGCGCCCAGCCGTCCCGCTCCCAGTCCTCGTGGGTGGGCACCACATCCTGGTGGGCCATGAGCATGACGGGTTTGCCGCCTACGCCCGCGGCCGATGCCCCGGTGAGGCGCAGCAGCAGCCCGCCCCGGCCCACAATTTCCAGGTCGGCCGCGCCGAACAGCCGCGGATAGCAGCTCGCCAGAGCCTCCCGATAGCGGGCGAAGACGGCCTGCTCAGCGGCGGTGGCCTCCGAGGTCGAGGCATAGGTCACGGTGGGAATGCGGATGAGCGCGGCCAGGCGCTCCGCGATCTCCTGGGCGGATGGGCCGCCTCCCGGATCGAGCATGGCACCGGCGTTCATCTCGTTCCCTGCTGCCTGACCAGGCCCTGCGCGGTCGGGTCCTGTGAGGTGAACGCGACCTTGGGAACCGTGAGCAGCACCACCACGGCGATCAGGGCCGTCACGCCGCAGATGGCCCACACCGTCTGGTAGCCGGACAGCGGCGCGGCGGTGGTGGACTCGTCGGCGCCGTGGAACAGCGCGAGGGCGAACACGGCCGAGGCGAAGGCCCCGCCGATGGTCTTGGTCGTGTTGGTCAGGCCCGTGGCCACACCCGTCTGATGCGGCGGGGCCGCGGCCGCCGCGGTGGCGGGCAGCGCCGCCACGAGCGCGCCGGAGCCCAGACCGGCCACCACCATGCACGATGCCACGGTCACCGTGGTGCCATGCAGCACGATGAGCGACAGGTACCCGGCCGCGACGAGGCCCGCTGCCCCGATCAGCACGATCCGAGGAGTGAGCCGGCGCGCGATCACCGGGAACAGACCCGCGCCCGCCAGGAGCGACACCACGTAGACGCCGATCAGGTAGCCGCGCAACTGCGCATTGAGCCCCAGGCCGTAGCCCACCTCGGCGGGATCAGTGCCCGCGAACGTGGCGAGCGGACCCTGCGCGCCCAGGATCGACACCCCGAAGAGCGCGGCGGTGAGCATGACCGGCCACACCGTGGGCCGGGCGATGAGCCGCATGTCGATGATCGGCTCGTCGGTGCGTAGCTGCATCCGCACAAAGAGCCACATGAGGGCCGCACCCGCCGCCACCGTCGCGAGCACCCACACGGTGAAGCCACCCACGCGGACCATCGACAGGCCGCCCGTGATGGCCAGGAGGGCGAGCGAGAGCACCACGCCACCCTTGGAGTCGATCGTGCCGCCCGTACCCACCCGCGCATCGGGCACCTTGATCAGCACCACCACCAGGGCGATGGTGACCAGCAGCGCGGGCAGGCTCAGCGAGATCCACAGCCGCCCCGCGAAGACAGTGCCCATCTGCCCGGCGATGACCGCACCCGCGATGGCACCTGCCTGCAGCGCCATGACGATGAGCCCCGCGCCCTTGGCCGTGAGCTCAGCGGTGTTCTCGTGCTGGCGCGCCCGCGCATGGATGATCGACACGTTCATGGGCAGCCACACCACGTAGAAGCCCTGCACCGCCCACACGAGAGTGAAGAGCCAGAACTGCCCCGAGAAGGCGATGGCCCAGCTCGCGGCGGCGGTCACGATGAGCGACAGCACGAGGATGCGCCGATGACCGAACATGTCTCCCAGCCGCGCCAGGATGGGCACCACCATGGCGCTCAGCAGCAACTGGGCGGCCTCGAACCAGTTGACGTCCGCATCATGAATGCCCAGGTGACGAGCAACGTCGGGTAGAAGGGGGGTGTAGTACCCCTGGAGAACGCCCGAGGTGATCTCCACCACCACCAGGGCTCCCACCACGCCGGCAAGGGGGCTACGGACACGTGAGCGGTTCATAGGTAGATGGTGGCACTGATCAGTGCCCAGAGGAATGACCGGCGCCCTGCTCGCCCTCCGTCACGACCCTGGCAGCCTCCACGGCAGCCCGGAGATAGCGGGCCACCACTTCTCGTTCCGCTTCCGTCAGTGCGGCATCGGCCACCGCGATATGGCGGAACATGGGGCCGAGCAACCGCAGCACCTCGCCCCTCGCGTGATCAGTGATCACCACATCGGTGCGGCGCCGGTCATGGGCGTGCGGTCGTCGCTGCGCGTGGCCTTTCGCGACGAGGCGGTCAACGATGCCGGTGGAGGCCGCCGTGGTCACATCGAGCAGACGAGCAATCTCGGCAGGTCCGCGCGGCGAAACCGATAGATGCTCAAGCGCCATGAGCTCGGTCTCGGTCAGTGCGGCACGCTCGGAGACGGAATGTCTCACATCCGCTCCCAGTTGCATCACCTGCCTGAGGAGCAGCAGCGACTCTGTCTGGGGCCACGAACCCGGGGTGGTGAGGTCAGGAACATCCGACATATAGTTAAGTTCCTTAGTAATCAATCTGTGTTGACATCCTACTCAAAGGAGACTGACATGACTACGACCTTAGGTACACGATGGCTGACCCTTGCCACCGCACGCCGGAGTGCCTGGGCCGTGGCCGTCATACCCCTCATTGCGGCCGTGGCCGTTATCGGCGGTTGGGGACACGGCGAGCGGGATCGCTTGGCCACCGACCAACTTCCTCGCGGCTACGACTCCACGCAAGCCGCCGCTCTGGCGGAGCAACTACCTCAGACGGGAACCTCCACCGCGATCGTCGTCTTTAGCGCCGACACTCCTCCCCTGACCCCGGCCGAGACCGAGACCATCACCTCCTCAGTCCTGCCCGCCATCGGTGCCCTATCCATCCTGATGCCGTCCGAGGACGGGAGTGCCGGGCTGGGGATCGTGACCCTCGACGCCACGTCCGCGACCGACGTCTCGGCCGCAGTGACCGAGATCCGCGCGAAGCTCGCGGAGCTCACTCCGCCGTCCGTCACCGCCCAGGTCACGGGGCCTGCCGGCATCGAGGCCGACCTTGCGGGCGTCTTCGAGGGTGCCAACTTCAAGCTCTTGGGCGTCACGGCACTCGTGGTCGCCATCTTGCTCATCGTCACCTACCGCAGCCCCATCCTGTGGATCATTCCCCTTGCGGTGGTGGGCATCGCCGACCAAGCTGCGGCCACCCTCGCCACTCGCGTCCTCGCTGCCGTGGACATCGCATGGAACGAGTCCACCGTGGGCATCCTGTCCGTGCTCGTCTTTGGTGCGGGCACCAACTATGCGCTGCTCCTCATCTCCCGCTATCGTGACGAACTGCGCCTGCATGAGGACCCCCGCGAGGCTATGCGCGTCGCCACCCGCCGCACTACTGAGCCCGTTCTCGCATCTGCGGGGACAGTGGTGGCCGGCGTCCTGACACTGCTGCTCTCGCTCATCCCCACCACTCGCGGACTGGGTCTCGCCTGTGCCGTGGGGATTGCCGTGGCTGCGGCCTTCGTCCTGGGCGTCCTGCCCAGTGCCCTCGTCATGTTTCCCCGCTCGATTTTCTGGCCTCGCGTGCCCCGCGTGGGCGACCCCACAGCCGCCCAGGTGCGCTCGCTGTGGCGGCGCATCGGCGATCTGGTCTCTGCCCGCCCGCTGGCCGTGGCGCTCGTGGTCATCGCCTCCTTGGGGGTGCTGGTGATCGGCAACTCGGGCATCCGCTTGGGGCTGGATACCTCCGAGAAGTTCTTGGTCACCCCGGAGTCGATTGTCGCCGCAGAGCGCATCGCGGAATCCTTCCCCGCAGGGACCGCCAACCCCACCACCGTGGTCACCCGCGCCGATGCCAAGGCAGTGACCGACGCGGCCATGGCCGTCCCTGGGGTGGCTTCCGTGATGCCGGGGACGCAAGGCGACGGCATCACCAGCCTCCAAGTGGTCCTCACCAGCACGGAGGGTTCTGACGAGGCGCGCACCAGCATCGTGGAACTCCGCGAAGCCCTGGCGCCTTTTGACCAGACCTATGTGGGCGGTCCCGAGGCACAGACCATGGACGGCACCGATGCCGCAGCCCGCGACAGGGCACTCGTCATTCCGCTCATCTTGGTCGTGGTGTTGATAGCCCTGATGGCGCTACTGCGCTCCATCCTCGCCCCCACCATCCTGGTTCTCACCGTGGTGGGCACCTACTTTGCGGCGCTGGGCGCAGGATGGTGGATCTTCACCGGGCCGCTCGGCTACAGCGCCTTCGATGAGGGCGTCCCCCTGCTGGCCTTCCTGTTTCTGGTGGCGCTGGGGGTGGACTACAACATCTTCTTGGTGACGCGGGCCCGTGAGGAGGCCCGCCAACATGGCACGCGGGAAGGGATGTTGCGAGCGCTGGGGGCGACGGGTGGTGTGATTACCTCCGCCGGCATTTTGCTGGCCGCCGTGTTCGCCACGCTGGGAGTACTGCCCCTGGTAGTGCTCGCTCAGTTGGGGCTCATCGTGTGCCTGGGAGTGCTGTTCGACACGCTGGTCGTGCGCACCTTGCTGGTGCCCTCGCTGGCGTTGCTCTTGGGTGAGCGCTTCTGGTGGCCACAACGGGTAGCGCTCACTCACGCCGCCACGGCTGCTCCCGCTCCCACACAGAACTCTCGATAGCAACAATGAGGGTGGTGGGCCGCAGCCCACCACCCTCGACTCGCTTCTGGCCTGCTGTTATACGAACTCCGCGGCCACCTCGTCGGCCTCGTTCTCCACGCCGCCAGCGTGGGCCCGGCGCGATGCCATGGCCACAGCAAAGACCGCGATGGCGCCGGCCACCAGGGCAATGACCCAGCGCAGCCAGGTCGCAGAGTCCTCGCCATAGGTCAGCATCACCACAGCCGGGGCGATGAGCAGCGCGACCAGATTCATCACCTTGATGAGCGGGTTGATGGCCGGGCCAGCAGTGTCCTTGAACGGGTCGCCGATGGTGTCGCCGATGACGGTCGCATCGTGCGCGGGCGAGTGCTTGCCGCCGTAATGGCCGTCCTCGATGATCTTCTTGGCGTTGTCCCAGGAGCCGCCGGAATTGGCCAGGAACACCGCCATGAGCACGCCGGTGCCGATCGCGCCTGCGAGGAACCCGGCGAGCGCGCCCACACCCAGCGAGAAGCCGACGATGATGGGGGCGGTGGCTGCGAGCAGTCCGGGCGTGGCCAGTTCACGCAGCGAGTCGCGTGTGCAGATGTCCACCACGCGGGCATACTCGGGGCGCTGGGTGCCGTCCATGATGCCGGGCATCTCGCGGAACTGGCGGCGCACCTCGAACACGATCGCGCCTGCGGCCCGCGTCACGGCGTCGATCGCCAGCCCGGAGAACAGGAACACCGTGGCACCGCCGAGGATCACGCCCACGAGCGTGAGCGGGTGGATGATCTCGTAGTTGATGCTCGCCACCGTGGTGCCCACATCGGTGAGCGCCTGGAGCACGGCATCGGAGTAGGAGCCGAACAAGGCGGTGGCCGCGAGCACCGCGGTGGCGATCGCGATGCCCTTGGTGATGGCCTTGGTGGTGTTGCCCACGGCGTCGAGATCGGTGAGGATCTTGGCGCCCTCCTCGTCCACATCGCCCGACATCTCCGCGATGCCCTGGGCGTTGTCACTCACGGGGCCGAAGGTGTCCATCGCGACGATCACGCCCACCGTGGTGAGCAGGCCGCAGCCCGCGAGCGCCACGAGGAACAGGGTCAGCGCGACGGAGCCGCCCGCGACGAAGTACAGCGCCACGATGGCGCCGGCGATCACGACCGCGGTGTACACGGCGGATTCCAGTCCCACGCCGATGCCGGACAGCACCACGGTCGCGGGACCGGTCAGCGAGGTGCGCGCCACGCGCAGCGTGGGCTTGGACCGGGTGTCGGTGAAGTAGCCGGTGAGCCACAGGATCACGCCCGCGAGGGCGATGCCGACCACCACGGCGACCGAGGCCACAAGGCGCGGATCGGCCGTCAGCTCGCGCAGCGCGTCGCGGTTGCCGTTGAAGCCGGTGAAGGCCGACGGCAGGTAGAGGAACGCGGCGATGACGGACAGCACCGCGCCGATCGCGGCGGAGGTGTAGAAGCCGCGGTTGATCGCGGCCAGGCCGTTCTCACCCTGACGCACGCGCGTGATGAAGATGCCCACGGCGGCGGTGACGGCACCGATGGCCGTCACGATGAGCGGGAAGATCAGACCCTGCTCACCGAAGGCCACCTTGCCCAGGATGAGCGCCGCCACGAGCGTCACGGCGTAGGACTCGAACAGGTCCGCCGCCATGCCGGCGCAGTCGCCCACGTTGTCGCCCACGTTGTCGGCGATGGTCGCCGCGTTGCGGGGGTCGTCCTCGGGGATATGGTTCTCGACCTTGCCCACCAGGTCGGCACCCACATCGGCCGCCTTGGTGAAGATGCCGCCGCCCACGCGCATGAACATCGCGAGCAGTGCGGCGCCGAAGCCGAAGCCTTCGAGCACGGCGGGGGCGTTGGAGCGGAACAGCAGCACCACGAGCGCCGCGGCACCGAGGCCCTGACCCACGACGCCCATGCCCACGGCGCCACCGGTGCGGAACGCGATGGCCGCGCCTTGGGTGCGACCGTCCGCCTCGCGGGCCGCGGCCGCGACGCGCACGTTGGCGCGCACCGCGAGCCACATGCCCATGTACCCGATGCTCGCGGAGCAGAACGCACCGAGCAGGAAGAACAGGGACCTTCCCAGACGCACGCCCGAGTCACCCGGGAGCAGGAATAGCAGCGCGAACACGATCACCGCGAACAGCGCGAGGGTGCGCAGCTGGCGGTTGAGATAGGCCGCGGCGCCTTCTTGCACGGCCTGCGCGATCTCGCGCATCTTGTCCGTGCCGTCTGCCTTCTTGAGCACGTTCTGGCGCAGCATCCACGACAGCAGCAGTGCTGCCGCCGCGATGACCCCGATGACAATGACAATGGTGATGCTGGTGCCCGAAAGCACCACAGCGCCGCCTGCGGCCTGACGCATTCGTCCTCCTTGACGTGAGCCACGTGCACAACCCCGGTGTTGCGCACGGCCTAGGTGAGTGAGTCTATGGGACATTGCGCCGTGCGCGTTGAACCGGTCCTCAGCGCGCTGGGTGCGACACCCAACGTTTGACCAGGCCGCTAGCGTCGTAACTGTGTCGGGCATCGGGCCTGACTCGGGCTGAGGGAAACGGCCTGACCATAAGGAGACGTCGATGGCCCAGTGGCAGGACACCATGGAACGCCTGGTCCGCGAGCGCGAGCGTGCGCTCCTGGGCTACGCCTATGTGGTGTGCGGCGACCCCGTGCAGGCGCAGGACCTGGTGCAGGACGCCCTGGTCAAGACGTTCTCCCGCGGCCGCGACATCGCGCCGGGCAAGGCGGAGGCCTACGTGCGCCGCACCATTGCCACGCTCTACCTCGACCAGTACCGCCGCGAGCAGCGGTGGCGACGCGTCCAGCATCTGTTCCGGGAACCCGAGGCGGGGCTGGCTCCCTCTCACTTCTCGGATCTGAGTGCCGATGTCGCGACGGCGCTGGCGGCGCTGCCGCCCCGTGTGCGCGCGTGCGTCGTGCTGCGCTTCTTCGATGACCTGACGGTGCCGGACATCGCCCGGCAGCTCTCGCTCGCGCCCGGTTCCGTGAAGCGCTATCTGTCCGACGGCCTCCATGCTCTCGAACTGCGGCTCGGTCCGCTCGACGACGCAGAACTGGCCACGATCGACATCCTCGAGGTCACCGACCATCGGGAAAGGAAGAACCCATGAGCCCCAAGCTGTCTGATGCCTTGCGCGGCATGGCCGACCGTGCCCCCGTAGGCGAGTTCTCCGTCTCCTCCGCCGATGCCGCGCGCCGCGTGCGTCGTCATCGCACCCTGCGCGCCACGGCCAACAGCCTGGTAGGCGCGAGCGCGGTCGCGGTGCTCGCCTTTGCCATCGTCGCCCCCAACCTGGGAGGCGCGAGCGCGGACCTCGCGGCGGGCAATGCTCAGGACACGGCTCTTCCGGAGATCGGCATGGCCGATGCCGTGGCGGGAGACCGCCGGATGGCCTATTGCGGCGCCGTCTACTCCCCCACAGCCACCACCCAGCCTGCCACGTTGGACCTGGAGTTTCCTGGCTCCGAATCCGAGGCGGGCGTGCCGCAGGTGACGGTCATCCGCACCGGCACGGCGGACTTTGCGGGCGAGGCCGAGGCCCTGACCATCTATGTGCTGTGGGAGGGCATCGTGGTGGGCTACTCGTCTCCCGGCGACGGCCTGGGATCGGTGACGTGGAGTGAGTCGGACACGACCTTCCACACCGTCGATCTGGACAAGGTCAACTGCTGGGACGGCGCCGCCCTGCCCCAGGGGGAGTATGCGCTGGTCGCCACGCAGGTGCTCTACCCCGACAGCGTCGAGGTGATCATCGGCGCTGATGCCGGCGGGGGAAGGGATGTCCCTGCCGCGGAACCCTCCATGGGCTCCGACACCCCGGTGACCGATGTCCCCGACGGCGACGTCGCGGTCGCCTACCAGGCACCCGAGATGCTCGTGTCCGCTCAGCTGCCCACGTTCATCGATGGAGCCGTGGTCGAGGATCCCTTCGGCGAGTACCTCACGTTCGGCGACGGCGACATCCACGGCAACCTGCCCGAGGACTACCTGATGCCCGCGATCGCGCGTGACCTCTACGCCGCGCATCTCACGAGTGCGCGCTGGGACATGGCACCCGGAACCCAGCGTGTCGTGATGGCCAACACCGAGGACAACTATTTCGGCACGCTCTTCTCCGCCAACTTCTTCGGCTGCTCGTGGGACGGCACCCAGCCTGCCCTGTTCCCCACGCAGTCCGCGCAGTGGGATCTGCTGGGCGTCACGGGTTCCATTCCTGCCGCCATCAACGTCAGCTACGGGTACGTGGTGGACAGCAATCCCGAGATCACCCTTGCGGTGTCCAACAACTCGGGCTACACCCTTCCCGCGATGTACCAGCCGGATTCGACACTCATGCTGGTCAAGGATGGCGTGGTGGTGGCGCAGAGCTACGGCACGCCGACAAGTCGGACCCCTCGCTACGAGACGTCTCAGTACCTCAACCCGGACTCCACGGTGCGGCAGACCTTCCTGTGGCGTGACGTGGACGGCTGCTGGCGCGGAGGCAGCCAGCAGGCGATCGAGCCCGGGACCTACACCGTGGTCAACCTGCAGTCCGTCTACCTCACGACCAGTTCCGTCGTGTACTACATGGACGGGTTTGAGGGGACCTCGGAGTCGGCGCAGATGTACGACCTGGGCGGAACGCACCTCGCCATCGAAGGCGAGGTGCCGCAGACCATAGCGGTGGATCCCGGCTACAGCGGCATGAATGACTTCGTCGAGCTCCACGTGTGGACCTCGCTGGGAACCGTCACGGTCACCACTCGCTGACGATCCCGCACACCACGGCTCGTGTGAAAAATGTCACACGAGCACATCGACCCCAATGGTTCCGCTGCCGCGCCCGTATTTACTTGCAAGACCGGCAGAAGGAGTCACCGTGGCGACATGGAGCGACATGCTCGAACGGCTTGTTCGAGAACGCGGCCCGGCATTGGTGGCGTACGGCTACATGCTGACGGGCAATGCCCGCGATGCCGAGGACCTCTTCCACGATGCCGTGGTGCGCACCTTCTCGCGCGGCAGGGCTTCCGTTTCGCTCGGCGAGGCGGAGAGCTACGTGCGGCGCGCGATGTTCACCGCGCATGTGGATGCGGGCCGCAAGGTGTCGGCGTGGCGACGGGTGTTCCACCTGATGCGCGAGGAGGAGTCGGCCGCGTCGGGGGCCGCGGCCGTGGAGTTCCGCACCGATCTGCAGGAGGCACTGCGCCTGTTGACGCCGCGGGAGCGCGCCTGCATCGTGCTGCGCTTCTATGACGACCTCACGGCCGAGGCGATCGGACGCGAGCTGGGGATTTCCGAAGGTGCCGTGCGCAGGTATCTGTCCGATGCCGCGGTGAAGCTGCGCGGCACGCTCGGCACCATAGACGACGATCCGGCCACGGGTGCCGTGTACGTCGCCATCAAAGAGACTGACGCGGCTGGAAGGGTGGCGTAGCCATGAAGATCCATGACGAGATGAGTTCGCTGGGTGAGATCGGCGGCAAGGGCTACCAGCCCTCCGAGGACGTGATCGCGGGGTTGCTGCAGCGTACGCGCAAGGTGCGCACTCTGCGCCAGGGCGCGGTGACGTTGGCGGGTGCCGTGGGCGCCTTCGCCATCGGCACCGTCGCGGTGCACGCGATGAATGTGGCGGATCACACCCCGGCGGTGCAGGACCAGAACGTGATCAACGACGGCAAGGGCGTCCCCGTGCCATCCAAGGACACCAAGGACACGAAGTCCCCCACGACGCCGGACAAGGCCAAGCCGACCCCCACCGACACGGTCTCGCCCGATGCCGAGGTCGCCCCGGAATCCTCCGACCCGGGCAAGATCGACGTCAAGGATGCCGGCAAGGAGAAGGACCCCACCACGTGTGTGACGAGCAAGCCCGAGTGGCCGCACAAGACCTTTGACTGCAAGACCGGTGAGTGGAAGATCAAGGCCGACTGGTTCTGGGATGGCAATGCGAACGAGTACGTCCAGTGCTCGGCGCAGCACAGCTACCCCGGTGGCTACTACGACTGCTCCAAGAAGAAGTGGGTCGCCAACGCCGGCTACGTCGAGTTCGATGGCCGGTTCTGGAAGGTGGTCTCCATCGCCGACGCGGCGACGGGCACGAGTGCGGCGGGGGTCTATCTCACCGACTGGGGCAAGATCGGCTTCATGAAGTCCGGTGAGGGCTGGATCGAGGAGTACAAGTACCTGGATGGCAACGCCTCGATGTCGGGCAGCACCTGCACCGGCACCACCAAGAGCATGTACGGCGCGAACTTCCAGTTCAGCTGCCTGCCGGAGAACAGGATCTCTGCGAACAACGGCTCCGGGGGCAAGGTGGGCAAGTCGTGGATTCTCACGGCGGGGTCCTCGCACCTCAAGTGGCACTCGGGTTTGCAGTGGTACCACGACCCCGCCAACCCGCCCGCGGGCTGGGTGTGGGACTCGGGTCAGGGCAAGTGGGTCGCGGCACCGCCCGTGGTCACCCCTGATCCCGTGGTCACCCCTGATCCCGTGGTGCCGGAGCCCTGAGTTACCGGAAACCCCCAGTCACCGGAATCCCCGAGCCTCCACCTTTCACTCCCGCGCGGGGGTCGGTTCGCACTAGCCGGCCCCCGCGTTTTCTTGTCCCTCGCGCGCCGATGCCGGGCCCGCCCGCGAGCGTGCCGTGGCGCTCCAGGCATCGGCGGTGCGCACGGCAAGGGTCACCACGGCTTGTGCGGACACACTGCAGTGGACCACGCGAGCACCGTGCAGCGACGCGATGCGGGTTGCGGCCTCGCATCCCGCCACGTCCGTGGGCTCGCCCAGTGCGCGCGCCTGTCTCGCCTCGGTCGCGCCGGCGAGGGCCCCGAGGTCGGCCGCGGCTTGGGCGCGAGCGTGGGCATCGACCGCTCCCGCCGCCGCCACGGCGGCCAGGAGTGCCGCCGTCACCGCCAGAAGCAGGCCGAGCATCGCCAGGGTCGCGGATCCGCGGTCGTCGCCACCAGCGCCACCAGCGCCCGCACGGGACCCGCGCCACCTCATGGCCTGTCCCACGCCGCGGCACACCGCCGTCCCGCCGGAAGCGCCATCCGCGACGGCACCGCGACGCACACGGTCACCACGTGGCCATCGCGGCTCACCTGAACTCCCTGACCACCGAGCGCGGATGCCGCCGCCAGAGCGGCGGCATCGCTGCCCGTGATGGCCACTCTCGCTCCCTCCGCCGCGGCGCGCTGAGCCTGAGCCGCCTGGAGCGCCCACGCGACGGCACCAAGACACCACGCAAGCACCAGGACGAGTGCGGGCAGCACCAGCGCGAACTCCACGCTGGCGCTGCCCCGAGCCTCACGGCACGCCCTACGCACCGCCCAGCGCCTGGCTGATGATGTTGCCCAGTGCCTGGCGCACCTCCGGCGAGCGGATGATGGCCACCAGCACCGCGGCGAACGCTGCCGCGCCGATGGTCACCATCGCGTACTCCACCGTGGCCATGCCGCGATCGTTCACGGCGCGGGTGTTGATGTGGACGGTGCGAAGTTGACGGCGCATCCGCCCGAGCAGTGATGTCATGTCGGTTCCTTTCCTTCGAGGTGCCTCCAGCCTGACAAGGCGCGGCGCCGCTCGCCGGGCGACGGCGTCATCCGTGGACAACCCGGGCCACGGCGCCGGCCTGGGGACAACACGGCCCCGCTCCCTACCCGCCCAAGACGGGCACCACGCCGGCGGCAAGCACCACCACCAACGGCACGATGCCCACCAGCACGAACGCGGGCAAGAGGCACAGGGTCAGGGGCATGGTGAGGCGCGCGGCCGCCCGCGCGGCAGCCCGCTCCGCGGTCACCTGCGTGCGCCGATTCGCGGCGAGCCGGGCCGCATCGAGCGTGGCCTGCGGTGACGCACCCCGGTGCCAAGGGCCATGAAGGGCCCGCCCGAGTGGCGCGAGCCGCCCCGCCGGGAACCAGGCCTGCTCCCACGACAAGCCCTGGTCGAGCCCTGCCACCACGGCGACAAGGACGTCTCCCTCCTGCCCACCGATGGCGCGCGCGGTGGCCACGAGGGCGCTGCGCACATCGCACCCGGAGGCGACCGCGGCCGCGCACAGTGCGAGGATCACACCAAGTGGCAGAGCAGGCATGCCGGTTGCAGCGGAGGTCTCCCTCACGGCCGCACCTGCGTGCGGGCGGAGGCCACGCATGCCCGCGTCCACCGCTGGCCCACCCACCACAGCGTCGCCGCAAGACTCAGGAGCATCCACCCCAGGGGACTGCCCACCATGAACGCGATCACCCGCACCTCCACCCACGCGGCGAGGACGAGGCCTCCCAGGGGCAGCCACCGCAGCACTCGGGCCGAGGCCTGCGGCCCCGCCAGGGCGGCCTCGAGTCTCAGGTCGAGATGGTCGAGGTCGCACTGCACCTGGGCGACGGCCTCCAGCGCGTCGGCCAGCGGCGCGCCCGTGTGCTGTGCCAGGCGGGAGGCGGCCGCGACAGAGGCCACCACCGTGGGATCGACCCCCGGGAGATCCCGCGGGTGTCCGTGCTCGTCCAGCATGCTGCCTGGCCACCCGGCCCAGGCCTCGGCCGGAGAAGCCCCGGCACGCAGCGCCGCGATGGCCGCGGCGAGCAGTTCACCGGCATCGGCCTCCACCCCCGGATCGCGCCACGCCATCGCTCATCCGCTCCCGCGCCCGGCGAGCGCCTGCACGGCATCGGCGGCCTCGTGCCAGGTCAGGGATCCCTCGCCATCCACATCAGCCGCGAGGCGCACCGTCAGGGCACCGCCCGCATCGCACCCCAGCACCCCGACCTGTGCCACGCGGCGGCGGCCGTTGTCGCGCACCACATGCACCACCGCATCGAAGGCCGTCCTCGCATGCATCGCGGCGGCCTCCGGCGACATCGCGGCGAGCGAGGCGAGTGCCACCACGCGCGCCGGGACGTCCTGCACCGAGTTGGCGTGGAGAGTGGCCAGACCGCCCCGATGCCCCGTGTTGAGGGCCATCATCACCTCGCGTATCTCCGGCCCCCTGCACTCGCCGAGCACCACCCGATCCGGGCGCATCCGCAGCGACTCGCGCACGAGCGCGGCAAGACTGACCGCGCCGGCGCCATCGACGTTGGGCCGGCGCTCCACCAGGCGCACCACGTGAGGATGGTTCGACATGACCTCACCCGATTCCTCAATCAGGACGATGCGCTCTCGCACGTCGACGAGCGACAGCAAGGAAGCGAGCAGGGTGGTCTTGCCCGCGCCCGTGGCCCCCGTGATGAGCACCGAGGCGCGCGCCGCCACGAGTCCGCGCAGCACCGCCCCCAGGTCCGCATGCACCGTCCCCGCCGTCTCGAGATCCTGCCACGCCAGGGCCTGTGCCCGCACCGCACGCAGCGACAGCGCCGTGCCGCCCTCGGCCACCGGCTCCAGCACGGCGTGCAGCCGTGAGCCGTCGGGCATGCGCGCGTCCACGGTGGGCACGGCATCGTCCAGGCGCCGCCCACCCAGCGAGGCGAGCCTCACCGCCGCCTCGCGCACGCTCCCCGGGCTCGGCGTCCACGACTGCGCCGGATGCACCCACCGCTCCCAGCCCGAGCCGCGATCGATCCAGATCTCCCCCGCGCCCTGCACCGCGAGGTCGGTCACGCCGGGCACCTGCCATGCGGGCCGCAGCCACGCAGGCAGCCACCCGCCGTCGCTCGTCAAGGCCGCGTCCATCACATGGTCCACCGTGTCGCCGACCGGGGCGGTGCGGGGCCTTACCGGGAACTCTGTGGACACCGCACCCGATCAGCGCCTCCTGGGGACCACACTCACCGGCGACACGCGGCCGCGTAACAGATACCCTGGTATCAGGAGGGACCATGAGCAATACCACCGCCGCATTCTTCGACCTGGACAAGACGATCATCGCGACGTCCTCGTCCACGGCTTTCGGGCGCTCGTTCTACGCGGGCGGGCTGCTGACCCGCGCCGACGCCCTCCGCACCGCCTACGCGCGCCTGCTGTTCGAGTTGGGCGGCGCCGACGAGCGTCAGACCAACCGCCTGCGCGACGCCCTGAGCGAACTGGTGCGCGGCTGGGATGTGGAGCGCGTCAACGAGATCGTGGCCGAGACCCTCCATCACCACATCGATCCCGTGGTGTACGAGGAGGCGCTCGCGCTCATCCGTCGCCATCAGGAGAACGGTCGGGATGTCGTGGTGGTGAGCGCCTCATCGGCCGAGATGGTGGGCCCCATCGCGGACCTGCTGGGAGCCGACCACTGGATCGCCTCCCAGCTGGAGGTCGAGGACGGCGTCTATACCGGCAACGTCACGTACTACGCCTACGGCCAGGCCAAGGCCGACGCCATCACGGTCCTCGCGCAGGAGCGCGGCTATGACCTGCGGCGCAGTTACGCCTACAGCGACTCCATCACCGACGCGCCCATGCTGAACGTGGTGGGCCACGGCTTTGCCGTGAACCCCAATCTGGCCATGCGCCGCGCCGCGATGGACAACGGCTGGGGGGTGCTCAACTTCCGCACCCCGGTGGCGCTGCGGACCTCACGCCACGTGGTTCCCGCGGTGGCGCTCACCGTGACGGTCGTGGCCGCGGTGGTCGCGGGCGTGGTGCTCTACCGCCACCTGCGCGCGCGCGACGACTCGGCCTAGGCGGCTCACCGCGCCTAGCGGCGCGCCCAGGCCGAGTTCAGCACGGGCTTCTCGATGAACTTCCAGCTGAGCGTCGCCACCGTGTAGGAAAGCACGATCACCACCATGGCCATCCACGCGAAGCGGGCCGGGTTGTGCACCCCCGAATACTCGAACTCGCCCTTGGTCAGGTAGGACACCAGATGCAGGATCAGGTAGTGCCAGATGTAGATGCCGAAGGACACGGTGGCGGTGTAGCGGAAGAAGCGGTTGTCCATGAGCCTGCCCACAAGCCGTGAGTACGCCATGCCCACCAGCGCAACCCCGACCACGAGCGTGAGCGCCGGGAACAGGTATGCCAAGCTCTGGAAACTGTGCCGGAAGTTGGGTTCCAGCGGGAAGCGCGCGAGCCACACCAGGCCCGCCAGACCCGCCAGCCCGGCGAGCGCGATGACGTCGAAGCGCCACAGGCGTCGGCCGCCCCGCAGTTGCCACCACACGATGACGCCCGCCACGATCACGCCCACCGTGAAGTGGGCAAAGAAACTCCAGGGGTTGTAGAACGGCACCCACTCCTTGGCGCCGCCCACGTTGCCGTACTGCCATCCCTTGCCGTCGTCGGACAGGGTGATGGTGGTGATGATCACCTGGTTGACCGCGATCACGAGTGCGAACACGCCTACCCAGAACCATGCGCCAAAGCGGAAGCCGCGCCGGCCCAACGCGAAGAGCGCCAACATGGCCAGCGGCATCAGAAGGTAGCTGACCACCTCCAGTGAGATGGACCACAGCGGGCCATTGGCTTCCGTGGGAAAGAACGTGAGCCAGTGGAAGCCCGAGGTGAAGGTCAGGCCCGCGAACAGGCGCAGCAGCGGCGAACGCACCTCATCGAAGATGAGGAACCCCACGCCGAAACTCACCACCAGGCTCACATAGAATCCGGGCACGATGCGGGCGGCACGGCGCCGGGCATAGTGGCGCAGGCTTGGCCGGGGAGCGCCGGTCAAGTAGGCGCGCCAGAACGGCAGGCTCAGCAGCATGCCGGACAGGATGAAGAAGATGGTGACGCCGTAGGCGCCGTTCAACATGATGCCCTGCGTGGTGTTGAGCCAGCCCTCCTGCTCCATGGCCAGGCGCTGGAAGATGTGCGACAGCATCACGCCCAGGGCGGCGAGGGCGCGCATGCCATCGGCGCCCGCAATGCGGCTGGGGTGCTGGGCGGCACCCGCGAGAGTCTCCGCGGCGGGGGCGGTGGAGTGATCAGGAGTGAGAGCCTGCGAGGTGTGAGAGTCCTCGGAGCGCGTCTGCGTTGACGTCATGTCGGTGAGGGTAGCGCACGTGACGCACCCTTTTCGACTCGTCAGCCGCTCTTGCGGCGAAACTCCTTGTGGCCATGCGCCATGCCATCGCCGTGGGCGCCGCCGCCGGGTCCTGCGAGCGAACCTCCAGGCCGCGAGGACTGGCCCTCGTGGCCCACTACCTGCGCCATCGCCTCCTGCGGGTCGCCATCCTTCACGGCGGCAAGAAACTCCGCGGCCTGCGAGTCGCGCAGCAACTTGGCGAGCTTGCCCTGGTGAAAGATGACCACGTCGCCGCTGGGCCGGGTGGAGAAGCGATACTCGTCGTGGCTCATGAGCCCATCGAAGCACGGCGGCTCGCTGAGCGCCAGCGGACAGTGACATTCCCGTCTGATCCAGGCACCGCCGCCTGCCGCCCTCCCCCCTGCCGTTTTTTCTGCGGATCCGCAGAAAACAGCAGCATCTGGGCCACACTTCACCTGTTTTCTGCGGATCCGCAGAAAACGGCGGGGAGGGGGTGCGCGGGCGCGGCGGGGAGGGGGTGGGTGAGAGCGGCGGGGAGGGGGTGCGCGGGCGCGGCGGGGAGGGGGTGCGCGGGCACCACCCAGCCGCCGACGTCCCGCAGTACGTAATTAAGCAGGCAACTTAACAAACTCGAAATCCCGGCTGGAAAAGGGTCCAAAGTCCCGTCTAGTCTGGCCCTATGGTCAACGACGCCCACGGTTCTCCCGCCCTCGAAAACTTGCACACGGAGACGCGCACCTTCCCCCCGCTCGTGGGGTTCGCGGCGCACGCGAACGCCACCTCCTACGAGTACAAGAAGGCCGCCGTAGACCGTCTCGAATACTGGCGTGAGGAGGGACTGCGCCTTGCGTGGCACGAGCCCTTCACCGAGATTCTGGACTGGTCCGGTGCGCCCGTGGCCCGCTGGTTCGCCGACGGCACGCTCAATGCCTGCGACAACGCCGTGGACCGTCACGTGCGCGAGGGGCGCGGCGACCGCGTCGCCTTCCACTTCGAGGGCGAGCCCGGCGACACCCAGACCCTCACCTACGCCGACATCCACGAACGCGTCCAGCGCGCCGCCAACGGCCTGCTGAGCCTCGGCGTGGGCAAGGGCGACCGGGTCGCGATCTACCTGCCCCAGATCCCCGAGGCCGTGGTCGCGATGCTCGCCTGCGCGCGCATCGGCGCCGTGCACTCCGTGGTCTTCGGCGGCTTCAGCGCCGAGAGCCTGCGCCAGCGCATCGACGATGCCGAGGCCAAGCTGGTCATCACGGCCGACGGCGGCAACCGACGCGGCGCGCACTTCGCCCTCAAGCCGCTCGTGGACGATGCCCTCGCCCCCACCGCCTCCGCCCCCACTCCCGCCGCCTCGGTCACCCACGTGCTCGTGGTGCGCCGCACCGGCCAGGACACGGCCTGGGTCGAGGGCCGCGATGTGTGGTGGCACGACGTCGTGGACCCGCAGCCCGCGGAGCATGAGCCCGAATGGGTCGAGGCGGAGCACCCCCTGTTCATCCTGTACACCTCGGGCACCACCGGCAAGCCCAAG
>CAZFEH010000013.1:10907-40855 GCA_964517615.1 uncultured Demequinaceae bacterium | reverse complement strand
ATGGACCCCACATCCAGGCCGCGCGTGGGCTGGGAGGCGATGAGCAGCTTGAGAGCACGGGACAGTTCGCGTGCGAGCACCACCTTCTGCTGATTGCCTCCCGACAGGGACGATGCGGTGGCATGGATGGATTCCGTGCGCACATCGAACTGCTCCACATGCAGGCGCGCCTCGCGGTCGATGACCGCGGGTTGCAGCGCGAGTCCCTTGGCATAGGGATCCTGGTCGTACTGGTCCAGGATGAGGTTGTTGGCGATGGTGAAGTTCGCCACCACGCCGTCGGCGGTGCGGTCCTCGGGGACGAATCCCACACCGGCCATGAGCACCTGCTTGATGGTGCGTCCCGTCAGACGCTCACCATCGAGCGTGACCTCACCGGCATCGGGAACCACGACCCCGAGTATCGCCTCGGTGAGCTCGGTCTGGCCGTTGCCCTGCACCCCGGCGATGGCCAGGATCTCCCCGCCTCGGACATCGAAGGTGACGTCCTTCAGCTGTGCCACTCCCGCCTCGTCGGTCACCGACAATCCCTGCACGGCAAGGCGCACCTCGCCGGGGGTCGCAGGGGCCTTGTCCACCGTCATGGACACATCGCGCCCCACCATGAGCGAGGCGAGCTCCTCCTGCGACGCGGTGGGCTGCGCGGTGCCCACGACCTTGCCACGCCGGATCACCGTGATGGTGTCCGCCACGGCCTGCACCTCGCGCAGCTTGTGGGTGATGAGCACCACGGCGGTGCCGGAGTCGCGCAGATTGCGGACGATCTCCAGCAGCTCGTCGGTCTCTTGCGGGGTGAGCACCGCGGTGGGCTCGTCGAGAATCAGCACCTCGGCTCGCTGCGACAGCGCCTTGATGATCTCCACCCGCTGCTGGACGCCCACGGGCAGGGTATCGACCACGGCGTCGGGGTCCACGGCAAAGCCGAAGCGATCGGAGATCTCGCGCACCCGCTCGCGCGCCGCCTCGATGTCGAGCAGCTTGGCGGGACCCCTGACCTGTTCGTGACCCAGCATGACGTTCTCCGCCACCGTGAAGGGGTGGACGAGCATGAAGTGCTGGTGCACCATGCCGATGCCCGCGGCCATGGCCTCGCCCGGTCCGGCGAAGTCCACCGGCTCACCGTCCAGCAGCACCTGGCCCTCGTCGGCGTCGTACAGGCCGAAGAGCACGTTCATCAGGGTGGACTTGCCCGCGCCGTTCTCCCCCAGCAGAGCGTGAACGGTGCCCGGTTCCACCACCAGGTCGATGCGATCATTCGCGGTGAAGTCCCCAAACCTCTTGGTGATGCCCCGGAGTTCGAGTTTCACGCATGGCTCCCTTGCTCGGCGTCCAGACCTGTTGTTCGACCAGTCAAGCACGAGGGGCGCGCTGCGTCTACGCAGCGCGCCCCAGGTGCATCAGGGATGTTCGGTCCCTGTGACGTGCGTCTCTCAGGAGGCCGCGAGGTCACCCGAGATGATGTCGGCCTTGAGTCCGTCAAGGGCTCCCGCGACGTCGGCGGGGACCACCGAGGCGAGCGGGCCAAGGCCCACGCCGCCGTTGGCGAGCGTGCCCACGTAGAACTCGTTGGAGAAGCCGTCACCGGTGGCAGCACCCTTGATGGTGTCGAACACGGCGTTGCCGATGTTCTTCATCACCGAGGTCAGGATGATGTCGGAGTAACCGGCATCGACCGTGGTCTGAGCCCAGTCGGCGTCCACACCGATGATCCAGACGTTGCCAGCCTCCTTGGCGGCGGCGGCGGCACCGAGGCCCACCGGACCGGCCACGGGCATGATGATGTCCGCACCCTGGTCGATGAAGCCCTTGGCCAGGTTCTGACCCTTGGTCAGGTCCTCGAAGTCATCGGTGAACGAGCCGTTGGAGCCGTCCCAGCCCAGCAGCTGCACGGTGGTGCCGTTGACCTCGTTGTAGTACTCCACGCCCGCCTTGAAGCCGTCCATGAAGATGGTCACGGTGGGGATGTTCATGCCACCGAAGGTCGCCACGGTGCCGGTCTGCGTGGTGCCCGCCGCGACGTAGCCGGCGAGGAACGCGGCCTCGTCGGTGTCGAAGACGATGGGCTTGATGTTGTCCACGGGCGGGTCGTAGGCGAAGTCGATGATCGAGAAGTTCGATCCGGTGTTGGCCTGCGCGGCGGCGAGCGTCGCGTCACCGAGCATGAAGCCCACGGTAAAGGTCAGGTCGCAGTTCGCGTCGAGCATGGCCGCGATGTTGTTCTCGAAGTCCGTCGGGTCCTGGGACTCGGCGGTGGCCTTGGTGATGCCCAGCTCCCGCTCGGCCCGCTCGAGGCCCTCGAAGCCGGACTGGTTGAACGACTTGTCGTCGAAACCACCCTGGTCGGAGACCATGCACGCCTTGAAGTCGATCGACTCCGCGGGGGTGTCGGAGGTGCCGGGTGCCGCGGAGCCGGTGGGCTCGCTGGACGGAGTGGAACTACAGGCGGCCAGGGCGAGCGCCGCGGCCGCGGCGATAGCGCCAATGCGGAACGTGTTCTTCATGTATGTGTGTCCTTTGGGGTCAGCGGGCCGGCTTCACGCCAGGCCTGATCGCATCTCCCACTTTACGCGCGCTGTGTGACGCCCACGCGGAGACAGTGTTGCCAAGAGGCTACGGTTTGGTCACGTTTCGGGCAGTGTCCACCGCGGCCGCCGCCTCCTTGACCCGCTGGGCGCTGTCGCGGTGTGTGATGAGCAAGGCCTGGTCGGTGTCCACCACCACGATGCCAGGAACGCCCACGATCGCCACGGGGCGCAGTCCGCCCACCACCATCGAGCCATCGGCCCCGTCGAAGACGGTTGTCGCGACGCGATCCACCACGATGCCACCGTCCTCGCCCGGAGTCAGCAGCCCCGCCAGGGAGTCGAAGTCGCCCACGTCGTGCCAGTCGAAGGCGGCGGGAACCACGGCCACTCCGCCCACCGCGGCCACCGGCTCCGCGATGGCGTGATCGATCGCGATCTTGGTCAGCGTGGGCCACACTCGCGCCAGCACGGTCTCCCGCTCGGGGGTGTCCCATGCCGCCGCGATCTCCCGCACCCCTGCCTCGAGCGGCGGCTGGAGCCGCGCCAGGTGTCCCAGCAGCACGTCGGTGCCCATCACGAACATGCCCGCGTTCCAGTAGTAGCCGCCTTGCGCCAGGAACTGCGCCGCCGTGCGGGCGTCGGGCTTCTCGGTGAACGCCCGCACCCGACGCGCCCCGGCATCGTCCCCCGTGACCGCGTCCCCCGCCTCGATGTAGCCGAAGGCGGACGACGGCCCGGTGGGGGTGATCCCGAGCGTGACCACGGCACCTTCTCGCGCCGCGGCCGCGGCGGCGCGCACGGTCGCCTGGAACGCGGCGGTATCGGGAATGACGTGGTCGGCGGCGAAGGAGCCCATGAGCATCGGCCCGTGACGATGCTCCAGCACCGCGGCCGCGAGCGCGATGGCGGCCATCGAGTCGCGCGGAGAGGGTTCGGCGAGGACCGCCTCGGCCCCCAGCTGCGGCAACTGCCCCGCCACCGCCTCGGCATGGGGCTGGCCCGTGACCACGAGCACCGTCTCGGCCAATGGCGCGAGCCGGTCGTACGTGGCCTGGAGCAGCGACCTGCCCTCGCCCAGCAGGTCCAGCAGGAACTTGGGCCGGTCGGGCCGCGACAGCGGCCACAATCGTGAGCCGACGCCTCCGGCGGGGATCACGGCGGCAAAGCGCTCGATGGGCTGCGTGGTGGGGTCTGCGGTCACCTGGGCAAGTCTAGGATGGAAGGAACTTCTACCCGCATCCAAAGGAGTGCCCGTGTCCCCAGCACCGACGCTGTATCGGGGTCGTGAAGGGATGTGGAACTGGGTCGCGCACCGCGCTGCAGGCGTGGCGATCTTCTTCTTCCTCCTCATCCACGTGATCGACACCTCTCTGGTGAGAATCTCGCCCGAGGCCTACAACGACGTCATCGGGTCCTACAAGACCCCGCTCTACGGCCTCATCGAGGCGGGGCTCGTGGCGGCCATCGTGTTCCACGCCTTCAACGGGTTGCGGATCATCGCGGTGGACACGTCGCTGTGGGCCCTGCGGCACCAGCGGCTTCTCGCGTGGATCGTGTGGATCGCGTTCGGCCTGATGATGGTGGGCTTCCTGCCTTCGCACCTGATGCGCGTCTTCGGAGGCCACTGATGAGCGCCCCCGAACTGGTCGCACCGCGCAAACGCCTGCCCTCCGGCCGCACCCGCCGCAAGGCCGAGCGCTGGTCCTGGATGTTCATGCGCGTCTCCGGCGTGGTGCTGATCGCACTGATCTTCACTCACCTGTTCATCAACCTGTTCACGGGCGACGGCATCAACCAGATCGACTTCGCCTTCGTGGCCGGGAAGTGGGCCTCGCCCCTGTGGCAGTGGTGGGACTTCGCCATGCTGGTGCTCGCGATGCTTCACGGCGGCAATGGCATGCGCCTGCTCGTCAATGACTATGCGGGCCCGCGCAGCCGCAGGTTGTGGATGGGGCTTCTGGCCACGGCGACCGCACTCGTGGTGGTCCTGGGCACTCTCGTGATCTTCACCTTCGACCCCTGCCCCGAGGGCTACTCGTACCCCGAGGTGCCCCAGTTCTGTGAGGACGTTCGATGACCGACAACACCCCCGTCCACGAATTCGACGTGGTGATCGTGGGCGCCGGCGGTGCCGGCATGCGCGCCGCACTGGAGAGCTCTCAGCGCGCCCGCACCGCCGTGATCACCAAGCTGTACCCCACCCGCTCGCACACGGGCGCGGCACAGGGTGGCATGGCGGCGGCGCTGTCCAACGTCGAGGACGACAACGTCGAGTGGCACACCTTCGACACCGTCAAGGGCGGCGACTACCTGGTGGACCAGGACGCCGCGGAGATCCTGTGCTCCGAGGCCGTGGACGCCGTGCTGGACCTGGAGAAGATGGGGCTGCCCTTCAACCGCACGGAGGACGGCCACATCGACCAGCGCCGCTTCGGCGGCCACACGCGCGGCCACGGCGAGGCGCCGGTGCGCCGGGCCTGCTACAGCGCCGACCGCACGGGCCACATGATCCTGCAGACCCTCTACCAGCAGTGCATCAAGCAGGAGGTGGAATTCTTCAACGAGTTCTACGTGCTCGACCTGATCCTCACCGAGAACCCGCAGGATGCTGCGGCCGATGCCGACGTGGCCGTCGCGGGAGTGGTCGCCTACGAACTGGCCACCGGCATCGTCCACACCTTCCGCGCCAAGTCCGTGATCTTCGCGACCGGCGGCGCGGGCAAGGTGTTCAAGACCACCTCGAACGCCCACACGCTCACGGGCGACGGCATGGCCATCGCCCTGCGCGCCGGTCTGCCGCTCGAGGACATGGAGTTCTTCCAGTTCCATCCCACGGGCCTGGCCGGGCTGGGCATCCTGCTGTCGGAGGCCGCTCGCGGTGAGGGCGGCATTCTGCGCAACGTGGACGGCGAGCGCTTCATGGAGCGCTACGCCCCCACCATCAAGGACCTCGCGCCACGCGACATGGTGGCGCGCGCGATGGCCAACGAGGTGCGCGAGGGCCGCGGCGCCGGTCCCCACAAGGACTACGTGCTCCTGGACCTGACGCACCTGGAGCCGGCCCACATCGACGAGAAGCTCCCGGACATCACCGAGTTCGCCCGCACCTACCTGGGGGTGGAGCCGTACACCGAGCCCGTCCCGGTGTTCCCCACCGCGCACTACGCGATGGGCGGCATCCCCACCACCGTCGAGGCGCAGGTGCTGCGCAACAACACCGCCACGGTGCGCGGCCTCTACGCCGCGGGCGAGTGCGCGTGCGTCTCCGTGCACGGCGCCAACCGCCTGGGCACCAACTCGCTCCTGGACATCAACGTGTTCGGACGCCGGGCGGGCATCGCGGCGGCGGAGTATGCGCTCGGCGCCACCCTCGCCCCCCTTCCCGACGACGCCGCGGCCGGCGTGGTCTCGACCGTCGCGCGCCTGCGGGACACCGTGGGCACGGTCGGCAGCGGGGCCGAGTCCGTGGCCGGGCTGCGCAAGGAGCTGCAGGAGACCATGGACCGCAACGTCCAGGTGTTCCGCACCGCCGAGTCGCTCGCCGAGGCCGCCGCCGTGGTGGCCGATGTCAAGGCCCGGTACGCACGCCTCGGCATCCATGACCGCGGCCAGCGCTTCAACACCGACCTGCTGGAGGCCATCGAACTGGGCTTCCTCATTGACCTGGCCGAGGTGGTGGTCGCCGGCGCCGCCGCACGCGAGGAGAGCCGTGGCGGTCACTACCGCGAGGACTTCCCCACCCGCGACGACGAGAAGTTCATGCGCCACACGATGGCCTACGCCCGGCCCGACGGCGTGCAGCTGGACTACAAGCCGGTCGTGGTCACCAAGTACCAGCCCATGGAACGGAAGTACTGATGAGTGCCGTTGCAGAGACCCCCATCGTGGACCAGATCCCCGTGCTGCAGGTGACCCTGCGCATCCGCCGCAACAACCCCGAGGGCGCGGGCGAGCATGCGCCGGGCGAGGACTATTGGGACGAGTTCCAGGTGGAGTGTCACGCGACCGACCGCGTGCTCGATGCCCTGCACAAGATCAAGTGGGAGCAGGACGGCTCGCTCGCATTCCGGCGCTCGTGCGCTCATGGGGTGTGTGGCTCCGACGCCATGCGCATCAATGCGAAGAACCGCCTGGCCTGCAAGACCCTCATCAAGGATCTCAACCCGGCCCGGCCCATCACGGTGGAGCCCATCGCGGGCCTGCCAGTGGAGAAGGACCTGATCGTGGACATGGAGCCGTTCTTCGCCTCCTATCGCGCCATCATGCCGTTCCTCATCACGGGCGGTCCCGCACCCGAGCGCGAACGCCTGCAGACCCCCGAGCAGCGCGCCCGCTTCGACGACACCACCAAGTGCATCATGTGCGCCGCCTGCACCACGTCATGCCCCGTGTTCTGGACCGACGGCCAGTACTTCGGCCCCCAGGCGATCGTGGGCGCGCATCGGTTCATCTTCGACTCGCGCGACGAGGGCCAGTGGGAGCGGATGGAGATCCTCAATGACCGCGCCGGCGTGTGGAAGTGCCGCACGGCCTTCAACTGCACCGAGGCCTGCCCCCGTGGCATCGAGGTCACCAAGGCCATCTCCGAGGTGAAGAAGGCGCTGACGACCGGCGAAATCTAGTCGCCCCTCGACTCACCCCCGCACGCGCTCGGTCGCCCGCCAGGTGGTGATCGGCCCGCGCCTGCGCGGCCTGGCCGGCGCCGGACCCGCCGGCGCCGGACCCGCCGACGCCACCAGACGCGAGTGTCCCCGCGCACCCACGCCCGAGCGGCGCACACCTCCACGCGCCACCGCCCCGAGCCACGCGGCGCCAAGCAGCAGCACCTGCGCCACAAAGCTCGCGAACAGCATGACGACCAGCACGGCGGCAAAGGGAGCCAGGATCACGTTGCCCGACGCCGACGCCACCAGCATCGAGCTCAGCTGCTGCAGCACCGTGATCACGAGCGCCACCGCAGCAATGGTGGGAAGCAGCACTCGTGCGTGCATGCGCACCCGGCCCAGCACCACATAGGCGAGCATCACGAACGCCACATCCACCACGAAGCCGGCCACCACCGCGGGCACGCGCACCGTCCACACCGCCGTGGCGCCCTCCTCGAGCCAGCCGGCCACCGTCACCGCAAAGCTCGATGCGGCCACCTGGATCGCGGCCCCCAGCACCACCACCAGGCCCAGCGCCACCAGTGTCGCCACATCCGCCACCCGACCCGCTACCGCGTTGCCACCACCACCCCCCAGCATCGTCCGTACCGCGCTGCGCAACGACGACAGGTATCCCATCGCCGTGCGCGCGAGCATGACGAGCGCGACCACCCCCACCACTCCCGTGACCGCCGTGGGCTTGAGGGATTCGGGATCCACGAGTCCCGGATTGCCGTCCACCGGGAACAGGCCGGGCACGGCCTCGGAGACCACCGCCACGACCGCCTCGCGGAGGTCGTCGCGTCCCACGACGATCAACGATGCTACGGACAGGGCCAGCAGCAGTCCCGCGGCGAGCGAGGTCAGGGAGGCATAGGCGATCCCCCCGGCCAGCAGGCCGCCGTGAAAGGTGTTGTAGCGCGCCAACGCCCGCCCAGCCGCCGTGGCATCGAACCACTCCTTGAGCCGCATCACCCCGGCGAACGCGTCCCTCGCCGCATCCAGGGCGCGGCGCACGGATACGGGCAAGGAAGGCACGGGGGAGCCGCCCCTATCCCGACGTGGCCGGAAGCAGGCCCACGCGGTCGTAGATGCGGGCCAGCGTGGTCTGAGCGATCGCGCGCGCCTTGGCGGCGCCCTCCGCGAGCACCTCGTCGAGCCGCTCCGGCTGGGCCTCCCACTCCAAGGTGCGTTCCCGCAGGGGTGTGAGCGCCTCCACCACGATCTCGGCAAGGTCGGACTTGAGGTGGCCGTACATCTTGCCCTCGTAGTCGGCGACGATCTGCTCCACCGGACGCCCCGTGAATGCCGAGTAGATGGTCAGCAGGTTGGACACCCCCGGCTTGGCCTCAGGATCGAAGCGGATGACCGTGTCCGAATCCGTGGCCGCCGACTTGATGTTCTTGGACACCGCCTTGGGATCATCCATGATCTCGATGATCCCGCGTGGGCTCGAAAACGACTTGGACATCTTCTTGGTGGGCTCCTGCAGATCGAAGATCTTGCCGATCGACTTGACGATATGCGGCTCGGGGACCACCACCGTGTCCTCACCCAGCCGCGCGTTGAGGCGCTGAGCGAGGTCGCGGGAGAGCTCCAGGTGCTGCCGCTGGTCCTCGCCCACGGGCACCAAGTGGGTGCCGTACAACAGGATGTCCGCGGCCATGAGGACCGGGTAGGTGAAGAGGCCGACGTTGGTGCCGCCCTCCCCCACCTGTGCGGACTTGTCCTTGAACTGGGTCATCCGCCCCGCCTCGCCCATCCCGGTGAAGGTGGACAGGACCCAGGCCAACTCGGCGTGGGCGGGCACATGCGACTGCACGAACAGGATCGAGCGCTCCGGGTCCACCCCGGCCGCAAGGAACTGCGCCGCCGTGCGGCGGGTGCGCCGCTGCAGCACGTCGCGGTCCGGCTGAACGGTCAGCGCATGCAGGTCCACCACGGAGTAGATCGCCTCGCGGCCGTCCTGCAGTTCGACCCACTGCTTCAAGGCGCCCAGGTAGTTGCCCAGTTGCAGGGAATCGGCTGTGGGCTGCATACCGGAGAAGACGCGCTCAGTCATGGCGACCATTCTTCCAGGCTCCGGCAGGGGCTGATGCCTCAGGTGGCCTCGTCGTCGTAGGGGGCGGGAGCGGCCGGGGCGGGGTGGACGGGGGTTTCGGCGGGGGCGGCTGCGGCGGGGCCGGCGGCCCGGGCAGCCTTGCGCCTCGCGAGCTCTTCCTCGTCGGGCTCGGCGAGCGCCTCGCGCACGATCCGACGCGGGTCGTACTGGCGCGGGTCGTACTGGCGCCACTGCGACTCATCCCCCAACTCGTCGTCGAGCAACGTCTTGCCCTGCTTGAGCAGGGCCCTCACCTGCTTGACCAGACCCTTGAGCCCGTTGACGTACTCCGGCAACCGCTCCGGTCCGATGAGCACCATAGCCAAGAGCCCGATGATGATGAGCTCCCAGCCGTTGATGTCGAACACGGCTCTATTCTTGCCCGCCCTGGCCGCTGCCGCCACTTCCGCCGGAACCGTCCGGGGAGCCACCGCTTTGCGGCGTGGGCGCCGGGCTCGAGCCCAGGGCGAAGTCCACATCGTCGGAGGAGGCCAGCACGACGTCCACGTCGAACGTGGTCCCGTCGCGCACCACGGTGAATGTCACGGTGTCTCCCGGAGCCATCGCACGCAACTGCACGATCATCACCGAGGACTCGCTCACCGGCTTGCCGTTGAGCGCGGTGAGCACGTCGCCCTCACGAATCCCCGCGAGGTCGGCGGGGCCGCCGGCGACCACGCCGGGCTTGCCATCCAGATCCTCGGCGAAGCCCACCTGGACGCCTTCACCGGTGTAGCGGCCGTCGAGGATCACACCGATCACGGGAAACGTGGCATAGCCGTGGGCGATGATCTCCTCCGCGGTGCGCCGTGCCTGATTGGACGTGATGGCGAAGCCCAAGCCCACCGAGCCGGTCTCGGAGAGCCCGCCGAGTGTCGCGATCGCCGAGTTGATGCCGATGACCTCGCCTGCCCCGTTCAGGAGCGGTCCGCCGGAGTTGCCGGGGTTGATCGCGGCATCGGTCTGGATCGCATCGATATACGAGGCCGAGGCGCTGTCCCCCGTGGTCACCGGGCGGTGCAGGGCGGAGACGATGCCGGTGGTCACGGTCGACTCAAGGCCCAGGGGCGAGCCGATGGCGATCACGGGCTCACCGACCTTGACCGCGTCGGAGTCTCCCAGCACGAGCGGCACCAGGCCCGCGCGCTCCACCTTGAGCACCGCAAGGTCGTAGTCCACGGTGGTGCCCACGAGGGACGCCACCTCCTCGGTGCCGTCGTTGAACACCACCCGGATCTGGGCCTTGCGCTCGCCCGTGTCGATCACGTGGTTGTTGGTCAGCAGGTAGCCGTCCTCGCGGATCACGAAGCCCGATCCGGTGGAGTATTTGCTGCCGTCGACGTACACCTCGATCTGCACCACCGAGGGCAGCACCCTCTCGACCACCTCGGTGACGCTCGTCCCGTTCGCTATCGGGCTGCCGACGGTCGAGGTTCCCGGCGCCGGCAGCTGGGCCACGGGCGTCTGGACCCCACTCCATCGGTCCAGGGCGAGGAAGGTCCCCACGCCCCCCAGCGCCCCCAGTGCGAGCGAGCCGACGGCGATCGCGGCGACGGTGCGCCTGCGCACGCTGCCATAGGCCGATGCTCGGGTCTGCGGGGCGGGCAGGGGCACCACGTAGCCGTCGGCGGCGGGGACCTCCGCGGGTGCCGGCCGGTAGAGGGCGGAGAGGCTCACCTCGGTCGGCGTGGCGGGCTCCTGCGCTGCGGCCGGGGGCTGTGGTGCCACGGCGTCGCCGCCGGGCGAGGCGAAGTATTCGGTCATGGAGTGATCCTTAGGGGAGCAGATCGGCGAGTTCCTGCAAGCCGTCGCCTACGCGGTCAACGAATCCGGGACCCTCGACGGAGGGGAACTCACTGGCCACGGCGGTCAGCACCGCGAGGTCGCATTCGCAGCCGAGCGCGATCACCACGTCCCCCGTCTGCCATGCCACCCGGGCCGGGTTGGCGCTGCTCAGCACGTAGAGATCCATGCCCGCCACTTCGGCGAGGGGAAGCTCGGTGACCTCCGGTGCGAGCGTGCCATGCTCCTCGGTGACCACCACCACGTTCATGTTCAGCAGCATCGTCGCGACGAGCACCTTGGTGCCGTCATACCGCTCCATGACCTGCGCCTCGACGGGGACGATGCCCGACTTGTCGAAGTCGGGGTGGATCCAACTCGCCAGTTGGTCGCCTGAGCGCATTCCCTGCGCACCCATGTAGGCCACGGGGCGGGCCACCGATGCGTCGCTGGGGGCGAACTCCAGACCCACCTGGGCAGGCGCGCCCAGCGTCCAGGCCACTGCCACCACGCCGGTGGCGGCCACGCCCACCGCGCCCATGAGCAGGGCGGGGCGATGGGTGCGCGGCTGGGTGGCGCGCGCCTTGCTGGGGGGTTCGTGCGCGGCGATCTGCGCGATGCGCTCCTTGTCGAGCAGGCGCTGCGCGAAGGTCATGTCGATGCCCGCCTCGGCGGTGCTGAGGGCCTCGCGGGTGGCCCGCAGTTCGTGGTATCGGGTCGCGCAGTCCTCGCAGGCGCCCAGATGCGCCATCGCGGCATAGGCCTTTTCACCGGACAGTCGTCCGTCCAGGAGGTCGTGAAGGGTATTGCCGAGGTGCTTTGACGTCACAGAGCGCCTCGCGCGGGGGCCCGATGCGCGAGAGACTCACGCAACTTGGCACGGGCGCGAGACAGGCGCGATCGCACCGTCCCCATCTTGATACCGAGCGTCGCGGCGATCTCTTCGTACGACAGGCCTTCGATGTCACTGAGCACCACCGCGGCGCGGTATTCGGGCGGCAGGTCCGCGAGCGCCTCGACGATGTCCGCACCCAGGTGGGACATGTCATAGGCGTCCTCGGGCTGGCCCGAACGCTCGTGACGGTCGAACGAGTCGGCGGTGGCCACGCCACCGTCGTCGTCGGCCATGAAGTCGAAGCGGATGCGGTTCTTGCGGCGCATCCGGTCGAGGAAGAGATTGGTCGTAATACGGTGAAGCCAGCCCTCGAAGGTGCCCGGCTTGTACTGCGACAGCGAGTTGAAGACCCGGACGAAAACGTCCTGAGTGAGGTCTTCGGCATCGTGTTGATTGCCCGTGAGGTGGTAGGCGAGGCGGTAGACGCGCCCCGCGTGCTGCTCGACGATGGCTTCCCAGCGCAGGTCCTGAACCGGGGCCTCGTCGATGCTCGCCGTGACAGGGGCGACTGACGTCTGTGTCATCAGCGCGCCTCCATTCACAGTCAATCAACGTCTTGGTGTACATCCATGTTCCCATACCCGACGCGCGTTCGGCGCGCTTGTGGCCGTACTGTGACGCATACCATGCTCTCTAGGAGGTGTCATGAGCAACGAGTCGGCCAATTGGGCCTTTGCCGAGGACTTCATCGCCGAGGACGAGGTGCTGCTGCGCGCCCGGGATGTCGCCGACGAGCTGGGTTGCGTCCCGATTCTGCCGGGTGCCGGCGCGGCGTTGCGGCTGCTGGCGCGGGCCATCGAGGCCCGTGCCGTCGTGGAGATCGGCACCGGGGCTGGGGTCTCCGGCACACTGCTGCTGCGGGGCATGCATCCTCAGGGTGTGCTCACCTCCATTGACGTCGAGGCCGAGCATCACAAGGCAGCGCGGCAGACGTTCGCCGCGGCGGGCTTCGCCCCGGAGCGCGTGCGGCTCATCACGGGGCGCGCGTTGGATGTGTTGCCGCGGCTGACGGACGAGGGCTACGACCTGGTGTTCATCGACGCTCGCAAGCAGGAGTACCCCGCGTATCTGGAGCAGGCGCTGCGCCTGCTGCGTCGCGGCGGGATGCTGTGCATCGACAACACCTTGTGGCATGGCCGCGTGGCGGATCCTGCTCAGCGGGATCCGGACACCACCGCCGTGCGTGAGACGCTCAAGGCGATCCGCCAGCATGAGGGTCTCACCGTGGCGCTGCTGCCCTCGGGTGACGGGCTTCTCGCCGCGATCCGCGAGTGATTACTGCAGCGCGCCCAGCAGGGCGTCGCCCAGCTCCTTGACCTCGTCGGCGTTGATCTCCACGACCAGGCGGCCACCGCCCTCCAGAGGAACGCGCATGACGTAGCCACGGCCCTCCTTGACGACCTCCATGGGGCCATCGCCGGTACGGGGCTTCATTGCAGCCATGCGTCTCACTCCTCGCTCCTGAGCCGCGCGTGCGCGCGTTCATCGGCCTCCATTCTACGCGGGCCGCTCACAGCCCCCCAAATCCCTCGCAAATCGGCCGCGCCTGACGCCGATGCCGGGGCGCCGGAGGCATCGGGCACTCGGCATCCGGGTCACGGCACGTTGGCGCCGCCGTTGACGTTGATGACCTCGCCCACCACGAAGCTCGACTCGGGCGAGGCGAGGAACACGTAGGCCGGTGCCTGCTCCACGGGCTGGCTGGTGCGTCCCAGCCAGGAGGAGGAGCCGAAGCCGTCGAGCTTGTCCGCGGGCTGGCCGTCGGACACCTGCAGGGGTGTCCACACCGGTCCGGGTGCCACGGCGTTGACGCGGATGCCGCGGGGGGCCAGGTCGTGGGCCAATGCCTTGGTGAAGCCGTTGATGCCGAACTTGGTGGTGGCGTAGTTGATGATCATCGGCGACGGGTTGTATCCCTGGACCGAAGTGCTGTTGATGATCGTGGAGCCGGGGCCCAGGTGCGGCAACGCGTCGCGGGTGATCCAGAACATCGCATACAGGTTGGTGGCGATGGTGCGCTCCAGATCCGCCTCATCCAACTGGTCGAACGTCTCGTGATACACCTGATGGGCCGCGTTGTTCACCAGGATGTCCAGGCCTCCCAGGCCCGCCACGGCGTCGGCGACGAGCGTGCGGCAGAAGTCGCGATCACGGATGTCCCCCGGAAGCAGCACGGCCGTGCGCCCCTCCGCGCGCACGTACTGCGCGATCGCGTCGGCGTCCACCTGTTCCTGCGGCAGGTAGCTCATGGCCACGTCCGCGCCCTCGCGCGCGAAGGCGATCGCCACGGCGGCGCCGATGCCCGAGTCGGCACCCGTGATGAGCGCCTTGCGCCCGACGAGGCGCCCGGTTCCCCGGTAGGTCGTCTCCCCGTGGTCCGCCTTGGGGTCCAGTTCGGCGTCAAGGCCCGGCAGCGGCTGCCAGGAGGCATGGGGCACGATGTGCGCGTGGCGCTCCACGGGATTGTCAAAGGTGAGCTGATCGGCCATGAGGGCTCCAGAGGCGTCGTCGGACTGGTTCGATAACGATATCGAATCCGCCGCTGCCCGGCTAGAGCGCCGGTGCGGCCGATGCGCTAGCCGGAGGTGCCGTTGCGCGCGGCCTCCGCGCCGTCGATCACGTACGCGACGGCCTCCTCGATGGAGTCGGTCACCAGGATGAGGTCCAGGTCGGTGGGCGAGATCTTGCCGTCCACCGCCACCACGTCGCGCAGCCAGTCCACCAGGCCATCCCAGTACGCGTGTCCGAAGAGCACCACGGGGAAGCGGATGATGGTGCGCGTCTGCACCAGGGTGAGCGCCTCGAACAACTCGTCGAAGGTGCCGAAGCCGCCCGGCAGCACGATGAAGCCCTGGGCGTACTTGACGAACATCGTCTTGCGGGCAAAGAAGTAGCGGAAGTGGATGCCCAGGTTCACATACTCGTTCATGCCCTGCTCGAAGGGCAGCTCGATGCCCAGGCCCACCGAGACTCCCCCGGCCTCCTGCGCCCCCTTGTTCGCGGCCTCCATGATGCCGGGGCCGCCGCCGGTGATCACCGCGTAGTTCTGCTCCACGAGGGCGCGCCCGATGGCCACGCCCGCCTCGTAGTCGGGGGCCCCGGGGGCGGAGCGCGCCGATCCGAACACCGAGATCGCCGGCCCCAGGTCGGCGAGGGCACCGAAGCCCTCCACGAACTCCGCCTGGATGCGCATCACCCGCCACGGGTCCTCATGGAGCCAGTGGGGCGGGTCCTGCTCCTGCAGCAGGCGCCCCGAGGTCGAGGTGGCCGGGACATTCTTGCCCCGCAGGATCACGGGGCCTTTGCGGTATTCGCGCATGGTCTCTCCTGGAGTGAGTCAAGGACCACGTGGGTCGAGGTGGAGGTGGACGGGTCTGCCTATGCCGTGAGCCAGGCTTCGAGCGCGGCGCGGCAGGCATGGATCTGATCGACGGGGCAGGCCTCGTGGTCGGCGTGGGCCAGTTCGGGGTCGCCGGGGCCGTAGTTGACGGCGGGAACGCCCAGCTCACCGAAGCGAGCCACGTCGGTCCAGCCGAGCTTGGCCCGAGGCGCCCCCCCTCCCCAGGCGGCCACGGCATCGGCGAAATCCCGTGCCAACGGCGCGTCAAGGCCAGGAAGGGCCCCGGGCGACTCGTCGACGAAGTCGATGCCCACGGAGATGCCGGAACCCTCGTACGCCTCCTCGACGAAGATGCCCAGCCTCCTCTTGGCATGGTCGAGGTCCGAGGACGGCGCGAAGCGGAAGTTGACGGTCACCACGCACTCGTCCGGGATGACGTTGCCCGCGATACCGCCACGGATGCCCACCGCGTTGAGGCCCTCACGATAGGTGAGCCCGTCGATGTCCACGGTGAACGGCGTGTAGGCCGCCAGCGCCGTCAGGAGGGGCGCTGCACGATGGATCGCGTTGAGGCCCTTCCACGAGCGCGCGCTGTGCGCCGCGACGCCGTCCAGGGTGATCTCGGCGCGCAGCGTCCCCTGACAGCCGCCCTCGATCACCCCGGAGGTGGGTTCGCCCAGGATCGCGAAGTCGCCGGCCAGCAGGTCGGGACGCTCACGCGCGATGCGGCCCAGGCCGTTGAGGGAGGCCTCGACCTCCTCGTGGTCGTAGAAGACGTAGGTGACGTCGCGGGTCGGCTCGGTGAGGCTCGCGGCGAGCGAAAGGAACACCGCTACGCCCGCCTTCATGTCCACCGCCCCCCGGCCCACGATCTGGCTGCCGTCCTCGCTCAGCACGGAGGGCACGTTGTTCTTGATGGGCACCGTGTCCAGATGCCCGGCCAGGACCACACGCTCGTCGCGGCCCTGGGAGGTGCGGGCCACCACCGCGTCTCCCAGGCGCTCCACGGTGAGATGCGGATAGCCCCTGAGCGCGGCCTCCACGGCATCGGCGAGGGCCGTCTCACTGCCGGACACCGAGGGGATGTCGATGAGGACCCGGGTGAGCGCATCCACGGGCGCGGTGAGGTCCAGGGTCATGCCACAAGCGTAGTCAGCGCGCCGCCTGGCGCGGGACCACGGGAGAGTTCGCCCATCTCCAGGTCATGAACAGGACGCCGCCCAAGACGAAGATCCAGAAGAACAGGTCCCGCCACAGCAGGATGTAGCCCATGCGTGCCGTGGAGGGTTCGCCGTTCTCGTCATTGAGGCTCGGCATGGTGGCGAAGAGCCGGAACGTCAGCAGCGCCACCAGCCCGCACGCCAATGCCGTGGCCACGATCGCCACCAGGCGCCGACGCGGGCTGTAGGTGGCGACGAACCGCACCTCATCCAGCCGTTCCGTGGCGGGCGCCACCGGGCTGAAGGGCGTCTCCCACTCGGTGGTGCGCGACGGGATCACCCCCGGCTCCCAGTCCTGGGATGCCTCGCCCTGGGCCGCGGCATCGGCCGGCTGCGCGGTGTCCTCCATGCCCTGAAGACTACGCCGCCCGCATCGGGTTCCGCGGCGCCTCCCGTACCCTTGTGCCATGACTCGCACCGCCTATGGATTCGGACTCGTGACCCTCGACGCGGCCGGAGAGCCGCTGGACACCTGGTTCCCCACTCCCCTTCTTGGCGAGGCACCCGACAAGCCGCTGGCCCCCAAGAACCTGGAGGCCGCCGCCCGGCACGACGAGTTGCGCCTGACCACCACGGAACTGGTGTTCACCGTGATCGACCTCGACGCGCCTCCCACCGCGGTGGACGACGCCTACCTGCGCCTTCACCTGCTCAGCCATCGCCTGGTCCAGCCCCACGGACTCAACCTGGAGGGCGTCTTCGCGGTGCTGCCCAACGTGGTGTGGACCTCCGCCGGCCCCTGCGCCGTGGCCGGCTTCGAGGCCACCCGCGCCCGCTTCCGCGCCTTCGGCCAGCACCTGACCGTCTACGGCATCGACAAGTTCCCGCGCATGGTGGACTACGTGGTCCCCACGGGTGTGCGCATCGCCGACGCCGACCGCGTGCGCCTGGGTGCGCATCTGGCGGAGGGTACCACCGTGATGCACGAGGGCTTTGTGAACTTCAACGCGGGGACGCTCGGCACGTCGATGGTCGAGGGTCGCATCTCGGCGGGGGTGACCGTGGGCAAGGGCTCCGACGTGGGCGGCGGCGCCTCGATCATGGGCACCTTGTCCGGTGGCGGCAAGGAGGTGGTGTCGATCGGCGAGCGCTCGCTCCTGGGCGCCAACTCCGGTCTGGGCATCCCGCTGGGCGACGACTGCGTGGTCGAGGCCGGGCTGTACGTGACCGCGGGCACCAAGGTGCTCGTGGTGGGGCAGACGACCGATGACGGCAAGCCCGTGGTGGTCAAGGCTCGCGAACTCGCGGGCAAGAACGGCATCCTGTTCCGCCGCAACTCCACCACCGGAGCAGTCGAGGCGGTGGCCCGAGAGGGTCACGGCGTGGTGCTCAACGCCGCCCTGCACGTGCACTAGCGACGGCGAACCATGACAGCGCGAGGCCGCCCGCGGCGAAACAGAGGACTGGTCTCCGCCGGGTTGGCGCTGCTGGTGCTTGGCATCGTGGGCTCGGCCGCCGCGATCTGGGGGCCTTCCCTGTACCACCGGCAGGCGGACAAGGTCTCGACGCAGCGCTGCACCGCCACGCACGGGGACTACGTGGACTACAAGACGGCCGAGCAGGCCAACAACGCGGCGATCATCGCCGCCGTGGGACTGTCCTACGGCTTCGACGTGCAGGGCATGACCGTAGCCATCGCGACCGCCATCCAGGAGTCCTCGCTGCGCAACCTCGACTATGGAGACCGCGACTCTCTAGGACTGTTCCAGCAGCGCCCCTCGCAGGGCTGGGGCACCGAGGAGCAGATCATGGACCCGCGGTATTCGAGCGCGAAGTTCTACCAGGCGCTGGACCGGGTCCCGGGCTGGCAGGACATGCGGCTCACCGAGGCCGCGCAGGCGGTCCAGCGCTCGGGCTATCCCGAGGCCTACGAGGACCACAAGCAGGAGGCGCTGGCCTGGGCGACAGCGCTGACCGGGGGCGATGCCGTGATTGACTGCGACGTGGCGGCTGGCTCGGGCAGCGCGCTGGCCTTCACCGACCGCATCGCGCTGGACTTCGGCTCGGGCCGGTACACGGTCGAGGTCCTCGACCTGCGGGAAGGCACCACGATCCTGGGCGTCCGTGCCGCCGACGGCACCGCCAGCTCGGAGCTGGCGCTGCGGGAGTGGGTGGTCGCGACGGCGAGCACCACCGGCGCGAACGAGGCGGGCTTTGCCGGTGAGGGGTGGAGGAACGGCGAGGGGCGCGTCACGTTCGCGATCGCCGATGCGGATCCGTCGCCTCGCGCGCCCGAGGTGATCGTGCGCCTGTCCACCGGATGAGCGCGGCCTCGCGCCTCCCACCTCAACCTGCACCACGGCATCGGCCACGAGGCAGCCGAAAGGTCTACTCCGCGCGCTCGCTCATGGGCACGTAGTCGCTCAGCACCTCGCCCACATAGACCTGACGCGGACGGCCGATCTTGGTGCGCGGGTCCCGCAGCATCTCGCGGTAGTGGGCGATCCAGCCGGGCATGCGACCCAGGGCGAACAGCGGCGTGAAGATCGTGGTGGGGAAGCCCATCGCGGAGTACAGCAGGCCGGTGTAGAAGTCCACATTGGGGTACAACTTGCGCTCGATGAAGTACTCGTCGCTCAGCGCGATCTCCTCGAGCCGCTTGGCCATCTCGAAGGTCTCGCCGTCGGCACCCAGGTGGTCGAGCACCTCGTCGGCGATGCGCTTGACCACGGCACCACGGGGGTCGTACGACTTGTAGACGCGATGCCCGAAGCCCATCAGGCGAGCACCCTCGGCCTTGTCCTTGACCTTGCCCACAAAGGTCTCGATGGAGTCGCCCGAGACCTTGATCTCATCGAACATGCGCAGCGCGGCCTCATTCGCGCCGCCGTGCAGCGGGCCTGACAGCGCGCCGATGCCGGCCGCCACCGAGGCGAAGATGTTGGCGTGGGAGGAGCCCACCATGCGCACGGTGGAAGTGGAGCAGTTCTGCTCGTGATCGGCGTGCAGGATCAGCAGCACGTCGAGCGCACGCCGCACCACGGGGTCCACGTCGAGCGCGCCCGCGTCGTCCGAGAACGCGATCCGCAAGAACTCGGTGACGTAGCGGCCACCGGGAATGGGCTCAATGAGATCCTTGCCCATCGAGCGACGCTGCAGGTAGGCGATCATGGTGGCCGTCTTGGCCAGCAGCAGCACGGTGGCCAGCTCGAGCGCCTGCTCGTCCTGTCCCAACGAGTCGGGGTAGAACGTGCTCAGGGCGCTCACGCCGCCCGAAAGCAGAGCCATCGGATGGGCGTCACGGGGGAAGGCCTCCAGGAAGGTCTTGACTCCCGAATGGACGTGCATGTGGCGGGCCACGCGGTTGTTGAACGCGGTGAGCTGATCCTCCGTGGGCAGCTCACCGTGAATCAGCAGGTACGCGACCTCCAGGAACGTGGACTGCTCCGCGAGCTGCTCGATGGGGTAACCGCGATAGCGCAGAATGCCCGCGTCGCCGTCGATATACGTGATGGCGCTCTCACAGGAGGCCGTGTTCATGAAGCCCGGATCCACCGTGACCAGACCCGTGTCGCGCAGCAAGGTGGCGACAGAGAGGCCATCGTTGCCCACCGTGGCTCGCTCAATTCCCAGCTCCCGGGTGGTGCCATCCACCGTGAGCCGCGCGTCAACCACCTGCGTCATGAATCCTCCTGCCGGTCCCGAACCAAGCCGGGCTTTGTCGCAAGTTTACTGAGTGTTTGCAAGCCTACTCGCCGCGGACCGGACCCTTTCGTCCGTCGCGGTGAGGGCCACCCGCACATGCCTGGCCCCGGCCTCACCATAGAAGGCCCCGGGCGCAGCGACGATGCCACGCTCGGCCAGCCATTCGAGCGTCACCCAGCAGTCTTCGTCCCGAGTACACCACAGGTACAACCCCGCCTGCGAATGGTCCACGCGAAAGCCCGCGGCCTCAAGCGCCGGCAGGAGCGCCTCGCGACGGGAGCGGTACTGCTCCCGCTGGTCACGCACGTGAGCATCGTCGCCCAACGCGGCGACCATCGCCGCCTGGACGGGAGCGGGCACGATCAACCCCATGTGCTTGCGCACCTCGAGCAGCCGGGAGACGAGCCGGGGACAGCCGGCCACGAACGCGGCGCGGTAGCCCGCGAGCGAAGACTGCTTGGACAGCGAGTACACCGCGAGCAGGTCCGTCGCATCGCCGCCGCTCACGCGCGGGTCCAGGATGGAGGGCACCCCCTCGCTGACCCACGGCTCCTGCCACGCCAGCTCCGCGTAGCACTCGTCCGAGGCGACCACGGCTCCCAGCCGCCGAGCCGCGACCACCACCTCACGTAGCGCATCCACACCGAGCACCGCACCGGTGGGATTCGAGGGCGAATTGACCCACACGAGGCGCACGGTGGGGTCGTCCGCCCACTCGGCCACGTCATCGGCCGCGACCGTGCGCGCACCGGCGAGCACGGCACCCACCTGGTAAGTGGGATACGCCGCGGCGGGAAGCACCACGGTGTCGCCCTCCCCCAGCCCCAGCAGTGCGGGCACCAGGGCGACCAACTCCTTGGACCCCACGGTGGGCAGCACGGCATCGGCGCCGATGCCGGGGGCACCGCGGCGACGCGCGAACCACTGCACCACGGCCTCGCGCAATGCCACGGTGCCATGCGTGGTGGGATAGCCGGGGGCATCGGCGGCGGCGCGCAGCGCCTCCTGGATCAGCGCGGGGGTGGAGTCAACGGGGGTGCCGACGGACAGATCCACCTCGCCGTCCGCATGGGCACGAGCACGCGCATGGAACGGCGCGAGGAGGTCCCAAGGGAAGTCGGGAAGCGCGGTGCCGTGGAGACCCATTCGGGGGATGCCCCGGGGGCCGCTAGTGGTCGCCCGCCTGGGGCGGCAACGACTTGATGAGGTCGTGGTCGTGGGCGATGACGCCCATCTTGGCGGCACCCCCAGGGGAGCCGATCTCCGAGAAGAACTCCACGTTCGCGGCGTAGTAGTCCGCCCACTTGTCGGGGACGTCATCCTCGTAGTAGATCGCCTCGACGGGGCAGACCGGCTCACATGCGCCGCAGTCCACACACTCATCCGGGTGGATGTAGAGCATGCGCTCACCCTCGTAGATGCAGTCGACCGGACACTCGTCGACGCATGCACGGTCCTTGACATCAACACAAGGCAGGGCGATGACGTACGTCACTGAGACTCCTTACAGACGAGGCGAGAAGATGCCCCAATCATAGCCGGGCGGGCCGAACCGCTCGGCGACCTAGCCGCACACGACAGCGTGGTCAGGCTGGTACGTCCAGGTGAAGGCCTCATCCTTGACCAAGGTCTCCCCCACATAGACCTGGCGGTAGTTGGTGACCCTGAAGCCCGGCTGCCCTGCCTTGGACGCTTCGCATCGCGGGTCCGTCACCACCCGCACACCGGGCGCGGTCACGGCGGAGCGCTCCGACTTCCAGGAGTTGACCGTGTAGTGAGGCGTGGACCAGATGTCCACGTACAGTCGATTGCCCTCCACGTAGCTGTTCATCACCATCGAGTACGGGGTGTCGTTGGTGAACACCATGTTGATGGAGCCCACAAAAATGGTGGATTCGCGGCCCTCCGGGTAGCGCGGGAACCACACGCTGTGGGGCCGGAAGTCGGTGATGGCGTAGCCGGCGAAGTAGGCGGCGTTGTAGCTCGTGGTGGCCATCTGAGACAGGCCACCGCCCACCCCATCGGTGTGGATGCCGTTGGTGAGAATGCCCGCCATGAAGTAGCCGTTGTCCAGGGAGATGGGGCCGATCACCTCGGTGAGATCGAACGTCCCGCCCGCGGGAATGATGGTGCCCGTCACCTTGCTTGCGGCGTTGGCCAGGTTCTTGGTGCGGGTGCGGTCATTGGTCAGTGGGGTGGAGAAGGAGGAGATCCGCTCGGTGTAGTCCGCCACGTCGATGTCCTTGGCCGTCACCTCGGGAGGAACCTCCACGTAGGGGATGTCGCCCAGCCGGGTTCCCGTGAGCGCGGCCGCCACCACCGCGTCGCCCAGCGCACTCGCATCGAGTGTGCGGGTGGGTGCGCCCGGATCGACGTGCAGCTGGTGGTCGGCGTCAAAGGCGAGCGAGGCGTTGTGGCCCTCGTTCTCCAGGTCCGGCCGCTCATGGAGCAGGGTGGCCGCGAGCGCGCTGCCGTCCGCGGTGAGCGCCAGCACCCCCTGGGTCGTCACGATGCTCAGCAGGGAGGCGGTCTGCTCCGGCGTGAGCACCACGTCGCCGTTGGGGCCCGTGAGCGTCACGGGGGAGGCGAGCGCCACGTTGTTGATCGTGCTGGTGAACAGCCGTGCCTGCAGGGTGGTCACGGTGGGCTGCGTGACCGTGGCCGCCGCCACGAAGGTGGCCTGCGCGGGCCACTGGGTGATGACCGCGGCGGCAGTGACCGGGGCGTCCACCACGATGCCCACCTGGCCGTCGGCCGTCGTGGCGTGGGTGCCGCGGAGCGTGACTTCCGCGTCGCGCACCTCCTGGTTCAACTCCCCCGCGGCGATGGCCACGGCCGCGTCGAGCGCCTGCGGGTCGAGCGTCAGCACCGGCTCGATCACTCCCCCACCCCGCACGTGGCTCACGATGCGCCTGGGGTCGAGCGTGAATCCCACCACGCGCGCTGTTGTGGCCTCGGCCTGCATGACCAGGCCCGATTCGGCCGGGTCGAGGGCGGCCGTCTCGCCTGCCACCTCCAGGATCACGGGAGCGGTGTTGACCTGGTGCGCCAGGTCGCCGATGGCCTGGCGTGCTTGATCCGCGGACAGCCCCGAGATGTCCACACCGAGAAGGGAGGTCTCGGGAGCGACGGTCCGGGCGAGCCACGCCTGGATTCCCACATAGCCGCCGATGACCGCGACAGCCGTGACCGCAAGCACCCATGCTCGCCGCGGCCCACGTCGGGAGGCGCCTTCGCGTGCTGAGGCCCACGCCGGGGCGTCGGCGGCCTCGTCATCGTCGAAGACGTAACGGCCCTTGGCAGGTTCTGGTTCCGGTTCCGGTTCCGGTTCAGGCTCAGGCTCAGGCTCAGGCTCAGGCTCAGTGTCCACCACGGCGTCGGCCGCGGCCTCATCCACCGCGACACGCTCCTCCTCGGGCAGCGCACTCAGTGTCTCCGTCAAAGGCTCCGGCGTCGCGAGCTCGGGCTGCACCGCATCGGGGGCCCGATCGAGCGCGGGACGGGGCGGCATGGGCGCAATCCGAGGCAGGAGCATCGGGGTGTTGCCCGCCCGTCGCGCCTGGTCGCGCGAGACGCGTCGACGCAGGCCCACATGGGTTGCCGCGGCACGGCGGCGGCGGAGGGCCTGCTCCGCCTGGGCCAACTCGATCCGCCTACGACGCGACATCGTCCGCCTCCAACCAGCGCCGCGGCACGAGCGCGATCAGGGTGATCGTCACCACTGCACCGCCCAGCCATGCGTATCCCACCGCATCCCCCGCGATGAGCACGGAGTTGTTGGGCCCGCCCTGCGCGAGAACCATCGTCATGACCCCCCATGCCGTGGCGTATGCGCTCAGTCCGAGCCAGCTCAGCCACGTGCGGGCGAACACTCCTGCGGCACCCACCAGGAGCACCGCGAGCACCACGCCCACCCACCCATAGGCACGATGCGCACCGGTGCCCGCAATGGACACCACCACGCCCAGGGCGATGACGCCCAAGGCGGCCATCACCGTTCTCAGCATGGGGTCAAGGATAGACGAGCCCCGGTCGCCAGGCCGGGTCGAGCCCGGGCGCGCCGTCAGCCCTGCTTCTTGGCGCGCGAGGCGGCCCGCGCACGCTCGGTCTGGTCCAGGTTGACCTTGCGGATGCGGACCTTCTCGGGGGTGACCTCGACGCATTCGTCGTCGCGGGCGAACTCGAGCGACTCCTCCAGGGTGAGGCGGCGCGGCGGCGTCAGACGCTCCAGCTCATCACCGGTCGAGGACCGGATGTTGTTGAGTTTCTTCTCCTTGGTGATGTTGATGTCCATGTCCTCGCCACGCGAGTTCTCGCCCACCACCATGCCCTCGTAGACCTCCTCGGTGGGTCCCACAAAGAAGGTGCCGCGCTGGGCGAGGTCCATGAGCGCGTTGGGCGTCACCACACCGGAGCGGTCGGCCACGAGCGACCCCGACGAGCGGTACTCAATGGCGCCGGCCCACGGTTCGTAGCCATGTGCGATGGAGGAGGCGATGCCGGTGCCGCGGGTGTCCGTGAGGAAGGTCGAGCGGAAGCCGATCAGGCCGCGCGCCGGCACGATGAACTCCATGCGCACCCAGCCGGTGCCGTGGTTGGACATCGACTCCATGCGGCCCTTGCGGCCGGCCAGCAGCTGCGTCACGGCGCCTAGGTGCTCCTCGGGCACGTCGATGGTCATGTGCTCCATGGGCTCGTGCACCTTGCCGTCCACGAGGCGCGTCACCACCTGGGGCTTGCCCACGGTGAGCTCGAATCCCTCGCGGCGCATCTGCTCCACGAGGATCGCGAGCGCGAGCTCGCCGCGTCCCTGCACCTCCCAGGCATCGGGACGGTCGGTGGGCAGCACGCGGATGGACACGTTGCCGATCAGCTCGCGATCCAGCCGGTCCTTGACCTGGCGCGCGGTGACCTTGGCCCCCTTGACGCGTCCGGCCAAAGGCGAGGTGTTGATGCCGATGGTCACGGAGATCGCGGGGTCGTCCACGGTGATGAGGGGCAGGGGTCGGGGGTCGTCCAGGTCAGTGAGGGTCTCGCCGATGGTGATGTCCTCGATGCCCGCGACGGCCACGATGTCACCGGGGCCGGCCTCGTCCATGGCCACGCGCTCCAGGCCCTTGGTCTCCAGGAGTTCGGTGACCTTGACCTGCTTGGTGGTGCCGTCGGCCCGGGCCCAGGCCACCTGCTGGCCCTTGCGCAGCGTGCCGTTGTACACGCGCAGCAGCGCGAGACGGCCCAGGAACGGCGAGGCGTCCAGGTTGGTGACGTGCGCCTGGAGGGGGTGACCGTCCTCATAGGAGGGTGCCGGGATGCGGTCCATGATGACCTGGAACAGCGGCTCCAGGTTCTCGCCCTCGGGCAGGGAGCCGTCGGCGGGCTGGGTGAGCGAGGCGATGCCGGCCTTGGCGGAGGCGTAGACCACGGGCACGTCCAGCAGGGTGTCCACGTCCAGATCGGGAACCTCGTCGTGAAGGTCGGAGGCCAGGCCCAGCAGCAGGTCGTGCGTCTCCTCGACCACCTCGGAGATGCGGGCGTCGGAGCGGTCCACCTTGTTGATGACCACGATCACGGGCAGGTGCGCGGCGAGGGCCTTGCGCAGCACGAAGCGGGTCTGCGGCAGCGGGCCCTCGGAGGCGTCCACGAGCAGCACCACGCCGTCCACCATCGACAGGCCGCGCTCCACCTCGCCGCCGAAGTCGGCGTGGCCGGGGGTGTCGATCACGTTGATGGTGACGGGTCCGTCCGTGGCGGCGGTGCCGGTGTAACGAATGGCCGTGTTCTTGGCCAGGATCGTGATGCCCTTCTCGCGCTCCAGATCACCCGAGTCCATCGCGCGTTCGTCCACGTGGGCGTGGTCGCCGAAGGCGCCTCCCTGCCACAGCATGGCGTCGACGAGGGTGGTCTTGCCGTGGTCGACGTGGGCGACGATGGCGACGTTGCGCAGGTCTGAGCGCAGGGGCATGCGAAGGCTCGCTTCCTTGGATGGGGTCCGGCCACCGCGTGCAACCGGCGGTCCATTCTACGCGCTCAGGGGCCCGGCCACCAGACCCCGTAGACTTCCAAGGGTCGATGTGACACACGAGCCAGTTGTGAAACGTCAGAACCCCCTCCATGCCCCCAAACCGGACATCGACCCTTGGAAGTCTTGGAGGGGGTGGGCTATTAGCGTCGGCGCGACTGCGTCCCCGGCATCGGCCACCAGGACGCGCTCGAAGTGCGCAACCACCGGCGCTGCGCTCGTGACCGCGTCCATGGACGGCAGGGGCTCCACCGCGAGCTCGGCCTCCTTGGGCTCGCCCAGCTTGACGAGCACCACGCCGCCGAGCACGAGCACCGCCCCCGCGATCTGCACGGGAACCGGCGTCTGACCGAGCAGCAGCCAGGCGAAGGTGGCGGCCGCGATCACCTCGGTGAGGGACACGAAGGACCCCAGGCGCGCGCCCAGGCGGCGGGTCGCGGCGATCCCGGTGACGTAGGCGAAGGCCGCGCAGATCACGCCGAGCGCGCCCACCGCCATCCAGGCGGGCAGCGAGCCGCCCGCGAGCGCGACATCGGCGCTGGCGAAGGTCACGGGAAGCAGGCCTGCCACGGCAGCGGCACCGAGGGCGAGCGTGGCCACCACGAGCCCCGCTGCCGCGAGGGTCAGCGGCGGCAGACCGGTGGAGGTGCTACCCGAGATGAGGAAGTACACTGCGGCGCCCACCATGGCCAGGAGCGCCCAGCCGATGCCGGTGAGCGAGATCTGCCCGCCACCCACAATGTCGAGCAGCAGCACCAGGCCCGCGAGCGCGACGCCCGCGCCGGCGAGCGTCAGCACACCGGGCTTGGCGCCCTTGGTGATCCACAGGTAGAAGACGATGGCGATGGGAGCCATGTACTCGATGAGCAGGGCGACGCCCACGTTGAGGGTCTGCACGGCAAGGAAGTAGAACAACTGCGCGCCAGCCACGGCGAGCAGGCCGTAGGCCAGGACGGTCGCCCACGCCTTGCGCAGCGCGGTCCAGTCACCGCGCAGGGCGACGATGCCGGGGACCAGGAGCACTGCGGCGCCGATGCTGACACGGGCGAGGGTGGCCGCGCCCGCGGTCCAGCCGGCGTCCATGAGGCCGCGTCCCAGCGAGCCGGACATGCCGAAGAACAGTGCCGCGAGCAGCGCGAACACGAGTCCGGTGGTCAGGCGCGAGGCGCGTGCGTCATTAGTCATAGTCCTCATGGCTCCTTACGCTAGCGGAAAAGTGGTAATGTGTCAATGTGACGTTTGCCCATGACACTGCCGAGGCGCTCGAGGCCGCCGTGTTCCTGTCCAACTCGGAACTGGAGCCCGACACCCTCACCACGCTCGCGGAGCTCACGGCATTCTTCGACCGCTTCCGCTACTCGGGTGCCCAGCCCACCGCGGCCGATCTCGCGCCGCTGCGCGCGATCCGCGCCCCCCTGCGCGAGCTGTTCTTCGCGGGACGGGACGGCGCGGTGCCGCTCGTCAACTCCATCCTCGAGACCCAGCGCGCCCTGCCGCGCCTGGTGCGTCACGACCAGATGGACTGGCACATCCACGCCACCTCGGACGACCGCCCGCTGGCGGAGAGAATCCTGGTGGAGACCGCGATGGCAATGGTCGACGTGATCCGTGCCGACGAGTTCAAGCGCTTCTCGCACTGCGAGATGGAGGACTGCGACGGGGTCGTGTTCGACCTGTCCCGCAACCGCTCCAAGAAGTACTGCACGCTCACGTGCACCAACCGGGCCGCGCAGGCCGCGTTCAGGGCGCGGCAGGCCGACGAGGACTAGGCCCCCTGGACACGGGAGACCGCCTGCGGCCTCGACGAGTCAGTCCTCCCACAACCCCAGGCTCTCGGCCACCTCGATGACCTCTCGATAGTCGGTCGATCCGAGCGGCAGCAGCGGGAGCGGCAGGCTTCCCGGAGCGATCAGGCCCCGATGCTGCGCCAGGGCCGTCGCCACGCGGATGGTCCCGCCCAGCCGTGAGACGAGTTCCCACAGCGGTGCGAGACGTTCCCACTCGGCCTCGACATCCACCTCGCCTCCGCCTTCTGCCCCTGCCCTGGCCGCGACGGCGCATGCGGCCAGCCGGAGCATCGGACCCGGCAGGGTGCCTGCGAGCGCCGAGTACCAGATGTCGAAGCCCGCCGCGAGCGCGGTCCCGGCAAAGGCATCCCCCGAGGTTCCCAGGCGTATATGCGGCGGGAACATCGCCCGCAACCGGGTGGTGCGCTGGGTGATCTCCTCGCGCCCGCCCACGGTGCCAGGCAGTTTGAAGGCGCCGATGCCCGGCAGTTCCGCGATCCGGGCATAGAGCGCATACGTGAACGTGAAGCCGGTGGTGCGTGGCGCGTCGTAGACCACGAGCGGGAGGTCGGCCTCGCGGGCGATGTCGCGGTAGAGCCCGAACACCTCGTCCTCCGTGAGGGGGTGGTAGGACACCGGTGCGAGCATGAGCTGGCTTGCCCCCGCCTCGTGAGCGTCCCGGGCCGCCCGTGCGACCTCATGCGTGGTGAAGGCCCCGATGCCCACGGTGAGCGGAACCCCCGGCGCGGCGTGAGCGGCGATTTCCACCGCGCGCCGGCGCTGCTCGAGGGACAGGTAGGGATAGATGCCGGTGGAACCCAGCACGCCGATCTCCTCGACCCCCGCCTGGGCGGCGCGGCGGACCAGGCGGGCCAGGGCCGGCTCGTCGATCCGACCGTCCAGCCCCTGGTCATGCATCGGCGTGAGCGTGAAGGCGCTCAACGCCGGCGGCGGGACATCCCACGGTGCCATGTCTCCACGCTACGCCCGCGTCGGCCCGCCTGGGAGGACCTAGAGCCCGCCACGGTCTGCCGCCTCCCCCACCTCGCGCCAGTGCGCGGCCAGCGTGTCGATGTTCTCGTGGGCGTTGAGGCCGCTGGGCTGGGGCACCACCCACAGGGCCGTATGGGGCGGCCACCCGGAGATGCCCGCAGTCGGCTGCGGGCCCAGGCGCGCCTTCGGCTCGGAGAAGGCGGTGCGGAAGGCCGTGATGCCGGCGATGGCCACCACCGCCGGACGGAGGAGAGGCAGCCGGTTCACCAGACGGATGGCCCCTGCCTGCAGTTCCTGAGGTGCGAGCTCGGCCGCCCGCGCCGTCGCGCGTCCCACCAGATTCGTCAGGCCGATGCCCCGGCCCAGCAGGTGCGCCTGGTCGCTCTCGCTCAGGCCCGCCGAGGCGTCGACCACGTGGTCCGTCATTCCGGCCCGATGCAGTGAGGGCCAGAAGCGATTGCCCGGGTGGGCAAAGGGTGCGTTGACTGCGGCGGTCCACAGTCCGGGGTTGATGCCGACGATGAGCAGTCGCAGAGGCGTGGCGGACGCAGGGAGGATGTCGTCGATCGCGTCGGGGTGGTGCTGATCCACGCGAGCCAGGTCCGTGCGGGTGGGTCTGCCGTCTCCCAGCGGGGAGGGCAGGCGGGGCCGCGCGAGCGCGTCGGGGGGCAGCGAGGTGGTGCGGTAACGGCGGGCGATGGCGGCCGTGGCGTGGCCCCATGCGCTCGCGCGGGTGCGAGCCTGATGCGCCGCGAAGGCGTCCTGGCTCGCGAACGTCTCGTCCACGCGCCACACCAGGTCGTCTCCGGTGGGACGCACCTCGAAGAGCAGGCAGCCCGGCTCCGCGCGGGTCAGTTCGGCATGACGGGGCAGGTGCTCGCGCACCACGGCGGCCTCGGCCAGGTCACGGCACAGCAGATGCCCACTGAGCGCCACCCACGACATGAGACCTCCCGTCATCCGTCACCGCCTCCAACCTACGCCGATGCGCGGGC
>CAZFEH010000013.1:1810-10807 GCA_964517615.1 uncultured Demequinaceae bacterium | reverse complement strand
GATCCTCCGACAAGGATCACGGCCCACCACGGGAAGCCGGCGACGATCCCGTCGCCGAGGAGCACCTGCGTGGCCTCCACCTCGGGAGGATCGGTGCGGATGGCGTGGACCATGAAGCGGTGGCTGTTCACGCCGATGGGCGCGCAGGAGAACAGCGTCACCCAGTCCTCGCCCTCGATGATCCTCAAGGACTCGGTCTCTCCGGGCAGCACGGTCTCGGTGGACTCCACCCGGTAGTAGTGGTCCTCCCCCAGCACGCTGATCCAGAAGGTGTCGCCCACCTGGGCCCCCAGCAGCGGGGTGAAGAGCTTCGCCTGCGGCAGGCCCGAATGGGCGGTCAGCACCGCACGAGTCGAGGGTCCCCCTACTGGCAGGGAGGTGCCGTACAGGTGTCCCACGCCATGCGAGATGACCTCCTCGGAGGTGCCGTGATAGATCGGCAGGGCGATATGGAGACTGGGGTAGCTGAGCGTGCCGATGGTGTCGGTACCGCTGACGCGCAGCAGCCGCTCGTAGGCCAGATACACGTCGCTGCGGAGCACCGCATCCTCGGTGAGCGAGGTGTAGGGGTCGGTGAGCGGCCCCGGGACGAGGCTGTTGTTGTAGTCGTATGCGGCCGCGAGAACACGCAGCCGCTCCTCGGTCGAGGTCTCCTCCACGCGCGTCACGTACCCGGAGATCTCGGCATTGTGGCGGCGGGTGGCGAACCAGTCGGCGGCGTCGGGGTATACGAGCAGGCCGATGGCGACCATTGCCACCACCTGCATGAGGATTCCCGTGACCAGCCGCGCCCGTCGGCGTCTCGCGCGCGCCGCATCGGCGGGGCCCGCCGCCTGGGGTGCGGCACCGCCCGAAGGCGGCGGACGAAGGTCTGTGGCGGTCATGACCGTCCCTGGCGCGACCTGAGGCGCCTGGCGGCGAGCAGCAGGAAGCCGGCCAGCAAGAGCACCGCCGTGAGCGCCACCATGCCGGCGATCTGCGCTCCGGTGATCGGCATGCCCGTGTCATCGGTGCGCCGCACCTCGACCACGACCACCTGCGCCTCGGTGGTCGAGTTGACCTGCACGGAGAGCACTTGCGCCTCGGCCTGGTAGCCATGGGGCACGCCCACGAGGGACACGTAGTACTCCCGGAACAGGGGGTCGGTGGGGTCGCGCTGCAAGCCGTTCACGAACGCGGAGAACCTCAGGCCGTTGATGGTCACCTGACCGTCCTGGTCCGATGTCCACCGGTCCACCCCCGCGACCGCGACCGGGTTGGTGCCATGCGCTGCGTCGTCGGCGGTGAGGTAGAGCTGGAAGTCGGCACCGGGGATGAGCCGGTCGGGATGGTGCAGTTCGTGCACGATGATGCCCAGTGGCCCCCAGCGGGTCGCGGCGGTGTCGCTGACCGGCGGAGGGGCTCCCACGTCACCGGCGATCGTGGCCTGGCTGGGATACAGGGTCGCGTGGCTGAGCAGGTCGCCCATGCCCAGCACCACGGTCTCATAGCTCACCACCACCGCGGCGAAGGGGTGGGCGGCGACCGCGCCCTGGAGCAAGGCGAGGCCCGCAGGGGTGAAGTCCACCCGCAAGGAGCCGTCGGCCTCCACCGTCGCGACGAAGTGCGTCCCGCTGACGAGCACGGGGCAGGGTCCCGCATCGTCGCAGTCAAGCGTCACGGCGATGCCGGTGGCGTCACCCACCAGGGCGAGCCGAGAGTCGAGGTCGATCGCCACTCGGTAGCCGTCGAGCACGGTGTGCGATGGGATCGAGGCCCGCGCGCTCCACGCGACCGTATCCCCCAGCGCTACCGCCGCCGCGTCGTCAACGTCAAGGCTGATGCCCACGCGCGCGTTCTTGGGGTAGACGTGCACGGTCCACAGCCAGGCGTCGTGCGTGTCCGGGTTGGTCAGCGGCAGCGTCACGAGAAAGGGCGCGGAGCCGGTGAAGCCCGCGGGCGTGGTCGTCTCCTCGACGTAGTAGACGCCGATGCTCAGCCCACCGAGCGTGGCATTGCCCAGGGCATTGGTGGTCGCGGCACCCGCCACCGGCTGGCCTGCCACCAGGGTGGCCGCGACCTCCGGCGTGAGCGCGGCCGCCGCGGCCCAGCCTGCGGACGTGGTCAGGTCGATGCCGGGGACCAGGCGCGCGGTGAAGCCCGCTCCCGCCACCGGGGTGAGCCCTGTGGTGTCCTGAGGCAGTCCCGACGCCGGAGCACCGGGCGTGAGGGGCTGCATGAACTTGTGGATCTCGATGGCGGCTACGCGGCTCGGGTCGATCACGGCCCGGTGCGGTCCCGCGACGGGCAGGGCCGATGCCGGGGCGGCGAGGTGGATCGCGGCCACCACCAGGAGAGCCAGCGCCGCCACCACGACGCGGGTGGCGGCCTGGATCGAGTTCAGCGGGCGTCTCATGGGCGGCCTCGCTCATCGGGGCGCGAGGAGCGCCGCCGGGGGCCGGGGGCGAACAGCAGCGCCGCCACCACGGCGGACCCGGCCACAAAGACCACCGCCCACCAGGGGAACCCGGCGTGGCGTCCGTCTCCGGCCATCGGAACCACGTCCGCGGTCTCGGGGGCGTCGATGCGCGTCCCGCGCACCAGGAGTCGATGACTGTTGACGCCCATGGGGGTGCAGGTGATGAGCGTCACGTGGTCGGCTTGGGGCTCGATGCGCAGGGCATCGGCGTCGTCGGGCAGCACGGTCGCGATGGCATCGACCTCGTAGTATCGCGCCTCGCCGAGCACGTCGACGATGAAGATGTCCCCCAGCTGCGCGCGGGTGAGCGGGGTGAAGAGGGAGGCCCGTGCGAGACCCGAATGCGAGGTCAGCACGGCATGGGTCGAGGGTCCGCCCACGGGCAGGGAGGAGCCGTACAGGTGACCCGCGCCCCGGGACAGGACCGCGTCCGATGTCCCGTGGTAGATGGGCAGGCCGATGCCCAGGCGGGCATAGACCAGGTCTCCGATCACACCGCCGTCGCTCACGCGCAGCAACTGCTCGTAGGTGGCGTAGGCGGCGTCGGGATCGGCGGCGCCCGCGGCGCCGAAGGGATCGCTCAGCGGCCCTTGGGGAAGGAGCGCGTTATAGGAGCGTGCCTGATCGAGCAGCGCGCTCTTGGTGGCCGAGGGCAGCGTCTCGACATGCTCCACGTATCCGGAGATCTCGGCATTGTGGTCACGCGTGGCGAACCAGTCCGAGGCCGTGGGATACAGCAGTGCCCCGATGCCCAGCATGGCGACCACCTGGAGCAGCACCGGGATCACGCGGTTCGCTCGCCGCTGGGGACGCGCCGCGTCACCGACCCCGCCTTCCGGAGTCGCCTGCATGGGCGATGGCATGGTCAACGTCATGAGGGCACCTCCTTAGGGCTCGGTCGAATGCGGGGGCGTGCACGGCACGCCCCCATGTGCCCGGTGCGGCATGGCTGAGGACACCGCACCGGGCACACGCTGGAGAGCGGACTACTCCGCAGCCTCCTGGCGGCGGCGACGCACCACCACGAGCATCACGAGCGCCAGAAGCACCAGGCCGGACATGGTCAGCACCGTGGTGCCCATGCCACCGGTCAGCGGCAGGACGAAGCCGCCGGCGGTCTTCTGGTTCACGATCTCCTGAGCGGTCTGGGTGACCGAGCTGCCGTCCACCACGAACTCCACCGGCTCGGTGAGCAGCTGGTGTCCGGGCAGTGCGGTGATCTCGACGAGCCAGTAGGTCTGGTACTCGGGGTCCGAATCCGTGACAACCGCGCCATTGGCGAAGGCCGTCCATCGCAGACCCTGGATGACGACCAGGCCGTCCTCATCAGTGGTCCACTCGTCGTGAACCACACCAAGGTTGTCCGTGGGAGCGAGCGCGTTGGTGCCCGCCAGAGCGTCGGCCTCGGTCGGGTAGACCTTGAACACCGCACCTGAGAGATCGACGATCGCGCCGTCGGTGCTTTTCTTGACGATCTGGTAGCTGCCGTACTTGGACTCCACCGTTGCCGTGGTGATCGGCGTGTTCTCGGTGATCGCGGCCTGGTTGGGGAAGACCTGCGCGGAGTTGCCGATCACGTCCGCCTTCTTGACGGTCGTGGTCAGCGCCACGGTGACCTTGGCGGCGGGGTCGGCGTTGACAGCCGTCGCCAGTGCGGCACGACCCGCGGGAGTGAACTCGATCGTGTAGCCGGTCTCGTCGGGATCGGTCGTGTCCGGGGTCACGGTGTAGTGCGTCGTGAGCGTCAGGGTGGTGGCACCCGCAGTCACCACCGGGCTGCCCACCAGCTCGAGCTCGTCGTTCTGCAGCGTGTCGACGATGCGGAACGCGTCAGGAGCCACAAAGGCGGGGGGCGCGGCGGGGTTCGGGTTGCGCGGGATGTCCGCGCTGATCGTCCACACCACATCGGAGCCCACCAGGAGGCTGCTCGCGTCGCTCACGGTCTTGGTGGCGCCCACCTGGGCGTTCTTGGGGTACACGTAGATCGTGTCGAGCCACTCGTTGTTGTTCGTGGGGTTGGTGAGCGGCACGGTGAGCAGGAAGTCCCCGGCGGCGGTCACCCCAGCAGGAGTCACCGTCTCGGAGATGAGGTAGACACCACGCGGCACGTTGTTCCAGTTGATGACACCGCTGCCGTTTGTCGGGCCGAGCGGGATCGCGGTGGCGCCGGTGACGTCGGCGGTGCCGACCGTCAGACCTGCGGCGTAGGCCTGACCGGCGATGGTGCCGATGTCGTTAGCGCCGCCGTTGCCGGTGCCGACCACGAGCTTCGCCTCGAAGGAGACGCCGGGAATGGCCACGGCACCTGCAGGAAGGCTGCCGAGGGCTTCACCGGTGGCAGGGCCCTGGAGTGCGTCGGGCTGAGACAGCTTGGTGATGACCACGTTGGAGGTGGTCGGCACGGGCTGCGGGGGCGCGGCGAGGGATGCCGTGGCAGACACTACTGCCAGGGTGAGCGTCGCGAGCGCGGCGCCCGTCGCGGCGAAGATCCTTCGCCGGGGGGTATGAGTGTTCATGATCTTCCTTCTTTCTGGAATCTGTATCGCTGGTACTGCTGTCGAACTTGGGTGATGGACTAGATGTTGCGGAGGTGGTGTCAGAGCGCACCACCGCCCGCAGTGGGGTCATGGCCGGGAGGAGGGTCTGCTCCTCCTGGGCCACCCCGGCGTCTTCGCCACCAGGCGGCACCGCCGAGTGCGGCCACAAAGAGCGCACCTCCGCCCCACAGGAGCCAGGACGTTCCCGTCCCGCCGGCGAGCGGGAGCGCTTTGCCACGGATGTTGGTGACGGACACGGTGTAGATGCCCGTCGTGGGGTTGAGGGTGAGCGCCGTCTGACTGTGCACGTAGAGGTCGATGGTCACCTCGTTGCGCAGCCCCACGTTGACCAGGATGTCCTGCGTGAGGAGCTGGTGCCCGGCGGGCGCCTGGGTCTCGCGCAGCCAGTAGCTGCCCGGGGCGAGGCCGCTGACGTCGAAGGCCCCGGTGCCCACGCCCGCGACGACGCCCGGGCTGACGGGCGTGGGGCCGGCCACGCCGCCGTTGTCGGGGTAGAGCACAAAGGTCGCGCCCGCGATGGCCGCGCCCTCGGAGTCGAGCTTCTGGATCTTGAAGCTGCTGGGCGGGATCGCGCAGTCGGCGAGGGTCTGAGGCAGGCCGTAGCCCGTGTTGGATCCCACCGTGGGGCTGAGTGTGGTCCAGGTGGTCCCAGTGGTGTTCGGGGTCGGTAGGTAGCGGATCACCGTGGAGCCATTCCTGAGCCAGTAGAGGCGCCCGTCGGGACCAAGCCGGATCATGCCCGATGTGTTGTTGGTGCCGGAGGTTCCCACCTGAGCGCCTCCGGTGAGCGAGGTGGCGCCCACCGTGTAGCGATAGACGTTCCCCCTGCCGGCCGCGGAGTTGGTCGTCCGAGGGAGACGGGAAACGTACAGATATTCACCGTTGGGCGAGAACTCCAGATTGAAACCCCAACCACCATTTCCATGACTGTTCGTTCCAGACAAACTCACTTGAGCGCGCAGCGTCAGGGCTCCGGTGGCGGCGTTGAAGTTCATCAGCCGGATCTGGTTCGAGTCGGTAGCGAAGGTTGTCGTCCCCTTGGTCGCGAGTGCCGCCACAGAGGTGAAGTCGCTGCTGAAGCGGATGTCCTCGTAGGTGTTGGCGGCGACTGAGCCGATCGCCTGGGTGCCGACGGTGGAGGTCACCATCGAGCCGGCATAACCGGAAGCGTTGAATCGCAAGGCGCGGATGCCATTGCCTGTCTTCGCGGGGTTGAGCACCCAGTAGCCCGTGCCGTCGGCGTTGGGAACGGCCGTGAGCGCCATCGAGGCGTTGGTGGTACTGGCAATCACCCCGTTAGCCGTGACCCCACCCAAACCACCGTTGAGGGTCATGTCCACCGTATAGAGATACAACGAACCCGCCGCGGCGTTGGAAGCACTTGAGGTGACCACGAAGTACTTGCCCGTGCCCTGGCCTGCGGGGAAGGCCACCACCTGCTGACCACCCGTGGCGGTGGTGTTGAGGGTGCTGTTTCCCGCCATCAACGCACCGTTGCGGTTGACGATGCGCGAGCCATTGGTGGTGCCGCCGTCCACGGAGAACTGGAGCAGGCCGGTGGAGTCCGTGACGGTGAATACGCCACGCCCGCCGCCCACGTTGGCGAGCGTCTGGATGGCGGGCGTGCCGGTGCCGCTCACCCCAAAGTTGAACAGCGCGTTGGCCCCAAAGCTCCAGTACCTATCGCTCGCACGGCGCTCGGCTGCGGTGCATTCGAGGTAGGGCAGCGTGCTGATGACCACGCTGAGCGTGCCCGAGTCCGTGCCGCCATAAGCGTTGGTCGCGTCATACACGAGCGGGGTCACCGTGCCCGCATAGGTCCCATTGATGGGGGTGAACACCACCGTGTTGTTCGCGTCGATGGTCCACGTGCCCTGGCCCGCCACCGTGATGGAGCCGTCCATGTTGAGCGTGCCACCCGGAGGGACCCTGAGCGTGATGGTGATCTTGCTCGGGTCATCGGGGGCGACCAGGCCCAGCGTCGCGCCGTGCTTGAGCACCTGGAAGGTCGCGGTGCCGCCCGGCGCGATAGTGCGCGTGGCATCGTCCGCCGTGGGATTCACGGGCGCGGTGGCGGAGTCCGTCGAGGTGAGGTTCCTGGGGTGGTCCTCCACGGTGGCCGCGTAGGCCGTGGCGGTGTTGTAGACGATGCCGGCCGTGCGATCCGCTGCGGTCACCACGTAACTGCCGGTGCAGATCACCTGCCCGCCGGAGGGGATGGTGGTGGTGGGGCACGTGACGGTGCCCAGGAGCGGGTCGGTCACCAGGAGGTCATGCACCGCGACCTCGCTCGAGTTGCTCACCACAAACTGGTAGGGGATGGTGTCACCCAGGTCGAACGAGGTCTTGTCGGTGCCCGTACCCTCGCGGTGGTCGACGGACTTCACCATGTCGAAGTCCTTGAGCGGGAGGACGGTGCCCACGCGCACGGAGTTCAGCATGTGCGTGCCTCGCGAGCCACCCGTGGAACCGAGGAAGCCGAACTTGATGAGCTCGGGAGCCGGGGAGTCCATCTGCTTGTCCAGCACGAGGGTGAAATAGCCCTGGCCGAAGTCAATCTCCACGGTGACGCGGGGCTTGGTCTCGCCGTCCTCCAAGGGGTGAACGGTGACCCTGGTCCGCCGTTCGGAGGCCTGCAGCGTCGTGCGCAGCTGGGCCTCGGTGGGGGTCGACGAGGCCAGTTGGGCGTTGAGCGTGTAGGCCGGGTTGAGCCCGGCCATCGTCTGTGTGCCCACGAGGCAGTAGCCGGTGCGGCCTTCACCGGGGCCACGCAACGACACCGCCTGGGGCACCAGGACGTTGGTGGAGATGCCGTTGTTCTCCTCCAGGGTGCACTCGTTCGCCACAAAGTTGGTGTTGCCGTAGTTGCCGTAGACGTCGAAGCCCACGCCCAGGTAGCCATGGGGCACGCCGTTGGCGCCCACATCGCCCGTGGTGTAGGCGTAGCCGAGCGCGCCGCCGCGCTCACCGTGCGCGGTGAGGCTGTAGGCACCATCGGCCAAGAAGAAGCCGATGCCGTCGGCCTGCCCCGCCTGGTCACCGTACTGATACTGGGTGAACTGCAGAATCAGACCGCTCTTGGACGGCATGGCACGGTCGTACAGCGCCGCACCCACCTTGTTGTTGTCATCATCGGTGAGCTTGAGGAAGCCGCGCGGCTGGCCGTCGATCGTGAAGGTGGTGCTGGGGACCCTGACCCGCTTGCCATCGCAGGTGCCCAGCCCGTTGGGCTGGGTGGTGGTCGCGCGGGTCAGACACGCATCCGTGAGCCCCTTCCAGGCGGGGTCCGTCACGGATGTGCCCGAGAAGTCCTCGTCGAGGAGCCACCAGGTGCTGCATCGGATGTCCACCGCCTGGCTGGGAGCGCTCGTGCGGGTGTTGGCAGGGGGCGTGTATCCCGTGCCGAACCGGGCGTAACTCTGCACCCGCAGTGCGCCGTCTTCGGAGCAGATGCTCACGGTGGTGGCGAGCCGCACGGTGAAGGTGAGGGTCTGCCCGGCGAGCAGAGTATGGCTACCGGAAAAGACGGTGACGGCCTGATCGACAGGGCTGGTGTGGTCGATGGTGGCCGATCCGGTGCCCCACGCCGGGCAGGTGCCGCCACCGGAGGTGGCGCACGTCCAACTCGCCTGCGTCTGCGGCCCTGCCTGGCCCACGTAGTACGCGTACTCCAGGGGCAGGGTGATGCTGCCTGCCGTGGTGTTGCTCCACGTCGCGGTGAAGATGCGGGTGTCGCCCGAGAGGATCTCTGACGGCGTACCGCTCACCACGGGAGCGGTGACCGTGTTGGTCATGGCGATACTCCCGTTCGCACACACCGTCAGACCCGTCACGGCTCCCCCGCTCGACGCACTCGCGAGCGGCGGGCCGAAGTCCTCCTGCGCGAAGTGGGCCCAGCCGCCCAGCATCGCGGAGGCGCTGTCGGCACATACCCCGTCCAGGGCGGTCTGCGTCTGGACGGTGAAGGTGAGCGAGGCGCCT
>CAZFEH010000013.1:0-1710 GCA_964517615.1 uncultured Demequinaceae bacterium | reverse complement strand
CGCCGTGGCCAAGGGCTGATCTCCCGCAGGCGAGAGGGTGCTCGTCACGGTGGGCCACGGGCCAGTGCCGATGGGGGCGTCGTTGTCGGGTGCGCTCAAGAGCGCCATGCCCCCGAACGGCAAGAACCCGTCCGCTTCGAGAGCCGCATCCGGGATGGGCGTCGGGGACGGCGGCGCGTCGGTCACTGCGGGCGTGGGCGACGGCGGCGGATCCTGCGTGGTCGCATCGGCCGATGCGGCGAAGGGGAGGGCTCCTCCTGCGGCGATGGCGGCGACGAGAAGGAGCACGCCACAGGCGCGAATACCACTGCGCACAGCCTGCCTCCTTCGACGCTGAACAAGGCGCGGCTGTTCCCTCAGCTAAGCCTTCTGCAAGGCAAGAGTAATGTCAGGTGACACGGTTCCGCTACCCCCAAAAGTGAAAAAGGTCACAGGATTTTGACAGCGTGCGAACGGCGCGTCGGGCAGGCGGAGCGGTGAGTTCCGTCCCGCCCACCCTCGCCGTTCTCTGCGAATCCGCACAAAACGATCAATCCGAGGGGGAACTTTGACTGTTTTCTGCGGATCCGAGTCCCTGGGCTCTGTTCGCGGAGGCTTGAGCGTGCCAGCAACCAGAAGCACACCGCAGGAGGCCTGCCGGACAGTGCATAAGTCAACCGCTCCGCCTCGGCGGGAGTGGGCAGATTGGGGACCAGGGGGATGAAGCTCAGGGAGTTCACCGTGCGAGATGCTCGTCCATGAGGCGACGAGTCTCCACCGTGACGTCCCGCCAGCGAGCATCGGTCACCCCCGCCTCGACCTGCTGCGCGAACACCTCGAGTTCGTGGTGCATCGTCTGCGCGGGAGCAGGCTTGGGCGCCTCCCACAGCGTCTGAGGCAGCCCGCCTCGGCGCTGGAGCGTGATGAGGCTCGGCTCGGCCAGCGAGTCGATGGTCACGGCGCCGGCCTCGCCCACGATCGCGCTCGGCAGCACACCCTGGGCGATCTTGGAATAGACGACCTCCACGAGCATGGAGCCATAGTCGAGGTGCATCACGCCGCTGGCCTCGAAGCCGTTGTGCAGCCTCACGCTGGAGCCCGAGTGCCCCAGGGGCGCGCCGAACAGGTCGACGGCGGGCTCCAGGCAGTAGACGCCGATGTCCGCGAGCGCGGAGTTGCCCAGCGCCGGGTCAAAGGCGTTCATGTGCTCGCCGACGCGAAAGCGGTCGTAGCGGGAGGAGTACTGCTGCATCTCGAAGTGGGCGTGGCGGATCTCGCCCAGACCGCCCACCGCGTCCCGCAGCACCGCGTATGCGGGCAGGTGCAGATGCCGCGTGGCCTCCATCGCCACGACGCCGTGCTGCTCCGCCGCCTCGAACAGGGTCTGAGCCTGGGCGAGTGAGGCGGTCATGGTCTTCTCCACCAGCACATGCCTGCCCGCGGCGATGGCGGCCTGCGCCTGGGAGAAGTGGGCCGCCGTGGGGCTCGCGACGTAGACGGCGTCCACCTGGGCGAGCATGGTGTCGAATTCGCTCACCCCCACGGGGAGGGCATGGGCCCGTGCGAAGGCGTCGGCCCGCTCCTGCGAGCGCGAGTACACCACGGCGGGCTCGATGCGACCCTCAGTGCGCCGCGCCGCCTCCACGAACCACTCGGAGATGAAGTTGGTGCCCACCACCCCGATGCGAACCATCACGTCACCTTCTTGACCACGCTCGACTTCAGTTGGAT
>CAZFEH010000012.1:14393-42096 GCA_964517615.1 uncultured Demequinaceae bacterium | reverse complement strand
ATAGACCACCGTGCGGTTGCGACCCTGTCGCTTGGCCTCATACATGGCCGCATCGGCCCGTGCCACGAGCGCCTCGAAGCTCACCTCCGCCTCGAGCGCCGCGATCCCGAAACTCAGGGTCGCGGGCGCATCGTCGGCCCTGGTCGCCGCCGCGACATGGCGGGCGATGTCCGCGGTCACCGCGCGCGCCGAAGCCTCGGTGGCGCGAGGCAGCACCAGGATGAATTCCTCGCCACCCCACCGGCCCGCGACATCCTCCGGCGCAAGCACCTGCCGGCAGGCCTCGGCGAAGGTCTTGAGAATCCGGTCGCCCACCGCGTGGCCATACGTGTCATTGATCCGCTTGAAGTGGTCGAAGTCCGCCATCACGACCACGCCTTCCGTGCTCCACGCCTTGAGCACGCCCTCCGCCTTCTCGGCGAAGGCCGAGCGCGACAGCAGGCCCGTCAGATCGTCGTGCGTAGCCATGAGCCGCCAGGCATGTGTGAGTTCGAATCGGCTCAGCTCCACCACGGAGTAGGTGACGATCACCATCATGAAGATGATCGCCAGGTTGGTCATGGTGGGCCCGATCGCGAACTGGTAGAGGTTGGCCTCAGGCCCCATGGTCAGGAATACCGCGAGCCGCACAGCGTAGAACGCCGCCACCACCGTCGCCCCGAGCGCGAGAGCCCACAGCGCGGTCTTCGCGTCGGACGAGGCCAGCATCGACTTCTCCGCGAATCGGCCCCGCAGGATCGCCCGCAACTGCCACGCCGCCATGGTGAGGAGACTGGCCATCGCCACCATGAGCACCCATCCGGACGGCCATGCGGCGCCCTCAGGGGCTTCGAGATAGGAGCCGCTGGCCGTGAGCACGCCGGGAGCGATGTAGTACCACCACGGGGTCTTCTTGCCGCGCAGACCGCGCACGGCACCCCACACGAACGCCGAGGACATCGCGGCCATGCCGTTGCCGAGCGCCGCCGCGATGCGGTACTCCCCCGTGACCTCCGCCGAGACATAGATGAGAGACGACAGTGACGCCCCCAGCACCACGAGGCTCCAGGTGCCTGCGTAGTTGGTGCGTGTGGGGCGGTAGGTGCCAAAGAAGATCAGGAAGAAGGCCACGATGGCCACACCAGCCTGCACCACGCGCAGCGTACCGATGTCCAGCATGTAATGAGCCTATGGTCTCCCTGCTCAACCGCGCGGGTTTTCGCGCGCGGACTATGTCACATTACGGACTCGACATCGATTTCTGAGCCGCCTCCCCCAGGCGGGATTCTACCTTTTGTCGCGCTTCTCCCGAACGCGCACGGAGATCTGGATGGGAGTGCCCTCGAACCCGAACGTCTCCCGCAGGCGCCGTTCGATGTAGCGCCGGTACTGCGGATCCAGGAAGGCGGTGGTGAAGATGACGAAACGCGGGGGCCGTGTCGATGCCTGAGTGGCGAACAGGATCTTGGGCTGACGTCCACCACGCACCGGATGAGGGTGCTGCGACACCAGTTCACCTAGAAAGGTGTTGAGCTTGCCGGTCGACACCCGCTGGTCCCAGGAGGACAGCGCCAGCTGCATGGCCGAGACGAGCCGGTTGGTGTGCCAGCCGGTCTTGGCCGAAAGGTTCACCCGGGGCGCCCACGTCAGTTGCACCAGATCCTTGTCGATGGACCTCTCCAGCAGGAAGCGCTCGTCCTCCCCCACCAGGTCCCACTTGTTGAACACGAGCACGAGCGCCCGGCCCGCGTCGATGACCTGGGAGATCACGCGCGTGTCCTGCTCGCTGAGCGGCACGGAGGCGTCCAGGAGCACGAGTCCCAGCTCGGCCCGCTCGATGGCGGTCATGGTCCGCAGGGAGGCATAGAAGTCGGCGCCCGAGGTCTGATGCACGCGCCGCCGGATGCCTGCGGTATCGACGAGCGTCCACGGCACCCCGCCAATCTCCACGAGCTCGTCCACCGGGTCGCGCGTGGTGCCCGCCACCTCGTCCACGACCACCCGCTGGGCCCCGGCCAGCTTGTTGAGCAGCGACGACTTCCCCACGTTGGGCCTGCCCACGAGCGCCACCCGCCGCGGCGCGTCGACCACGGTCTCCACCTGCGGCATCTCCTCAGGCAGCGCCGACACCGCGGCATCGAGCAACTCCCCCATGCCGCGCCCGTGGAGGGCGGAGATGGGGTACGGCTCCCCCAGGCCCAGGTTCCACAGCGCCGCGGCCTCCAACTCACCCTGTGGGCCGTCGACCTTGTTCGCGGCCAGCACCACGGGCTTCTTGGCCGCGCGCAGCAGCCGCACCACCTGCTCGTCGGTCGCGGTGGCGCCCACCGTCGCGTCCACGACCAGCACGATGGCGTCGGCCAGATCGAGCGCCACCTCGGCCGCCTGGGCCACGGACAGGTCGATGCCAGTGACGTTCTTCTCCCAGCCACCGGTGTCCATGAGCCAGAAGTCGCGCCCCGCCCACTCCGCACGATACGTCACGCGGTCACGCGTCACGCCCGGGGTGTCCTCCACCACGGCCAGGCGCTTGCCCAGGATGCGGTTCACGAGGGTGGACTTGCCCACGTTGGGGCGGCCGACGATGGCGAGCGTGGGCAGCGCCTCCTCGGTCTCGTGCTCCTCGCCTTCGAGCGCGGCGAAGTCCTCGTCGGACAGGTCGTACGCCTCGAGACCTGCCCGCAGCGCGGCCTCCCGGACCTCGTCCAGGCTCTCCTCCGGGTCCGAGGGTCGGGGTGCGGGATACTCTGACTCGCTCACGCGTCGCTCCTTGCTTGCTCGGCCCACCGCAGCACCGCCTGGACGGCCTCCTCGATGGTGAGCTCCGTGGTGTCCAGCACCCTCACACCCTCCGCCGCGGTGGTGAAGTCCACCACGGTCGAATCCTTCGCGTCGCGACCCAGCACGGCCTCGCGCACCGTGCCGGCATCGGCACCCTCCCCCGCCCGGCGTGCCACGCGCACCTCCTCGGCGGCGGTCATGAGCACTCGCACCTCGGCCTCGGGGGCGATCACCGTGGTGACGTCCCGACCCTCAAGCACGATGCCGCGGCCCTGCGAGAACCCGCCCTCACGTTCGGCGGCCACGATGGCCTGCTGCCAGTCGCGCAGCACCGCGCGCGCCTCCAGGTTGGTCGCCACCTTCGACACGAGCAGCGACACCGTGTCCATGCGGATCATGCCCGTGATGTCCTCGCCGTCCAGCTCCACGCACGGGTTCCCCGGATCCAGCCGCAGGTCCACATTCATGGTCTCGAGCATCGCGGCCACGTCGGCGTGCCGGTCAAGGTCGACGCCGTCGCGCATGCATGCGACCGTGCCCGCGCGATAGGTCGCGCCCGTGTCCAGATAGGCGAGCCCCAGCCGGGTCGCCACCTCGCGCGCCACGGTGGACTTGCCCGTCCCCGCCGGTCCGTCGATCGCGATCACCACACCGCTCATGAGCCCGCCACCATCCATCCGCGCTGCTCGAGCGCCGTCGCCAGTTCCTCGGCACGCGCGGGCAGCACCCACAGGGTGGTCAGGCCCACGGGTTGGCTCGGCGAGTGCTCGATGGTCAGATCCTCCACGTTGACCTGCAACGCCGCCGTGTCCGTGAGCAGACGCACCAGGTGGCCGGGCTCGTCGGGCACGATCACCGTGAGGGGATGCCACTCGCGGCGCACCCCACCGTGCTTGCCGGGGATGCGCTCCACCTCCATGCGACCGCGCTCGATGAGATCCGTGAGGGCCTCGCCGATGTCCTGCGCGTCGCGCACGTCCTCCAGATCGCCGATGATGTGGTCGAGCGTCGCCACGAGCGCGGCCCGGTTCAGGCGGGAGATGTCCGCCCACATCTGAGGCGCGGAGGCGGCGATGCGGGTCACGTCCCGCAGCCCCTGACCCGCGAGGGCCACGTCCTCGGCCGACAGCGTTCCCAGGGCCGCCGCCACGGCCGACGCCGCGACCTGCGGCGCATGGGAGACCCGCGCCACCGCCGCATCATGCGCGGCCGCGGCCATCTCCACGATCTGGCCCTGCAGGGCCCGCGCCACGAGTCGCACGCGCTCGACCGCGTACTCCTCGGCGTCACCGCGGCAGATCACCCACGGGCGCGCCGCGAACAGGTCGCCCTGCGCTGCGAGCGAACCTGAGATCTCGCGTCCCGCCATGGGATGCGACCCCACGTAGCGGCGGCCGTGTCCCGCGGCCACCGCGGCGCGGGCCACGGGATCCTTGACCGAGGCGACATCCGTCACCACCGCATCGGGCCAGCGTTCGAGCGAGTCGACCACCACCTGGGCGGTCACCGCGGGCGGCGCGGCCACGATCACCAGGTCGGGTGCGGCGTCGGCCAGGGCATCGCCCGCGCCGATGCGCCGAGCCAGGGCGGCGGCGGCCGGATCGGCGTCGTCGATGCTCACGGACCACTGCGCGGCACGCAGTCCCAGGCCGATGCTCGCGCCGATGAGCCCCGCGCCGATCACGTGCGTGCGCGGCAGGGCCGTCATGTCGTGAGGTCCCGGCGCAGCGCCACCGCATCGTGGAGGTAGACGTGCACGATCTGCTCGCGCGGACGATCCAGATTGGCGTGCATCATCACCCGCACCACGAGCGCCATCGCACCGGTCACGGCGAGCTCCTGCGCGCACATGAGGGGAACGGCGTCGAGGCCCAGCTGACGGGCAGGGCTCGCCGGGAAGTCGCTCACGATGTCTGGGGTGCACGTGAAGAACACCGAGACGAGATCGTCGGTGCTCAGCGCGTTCTCGCGCAGCATCGCCGCGACGAGCTCCTGCGTGCGCTCATGCAGATGGGCGCGGTCGTCGCGCTCCAAGGTGGTCGCACCACGTATCGCCCTGACAGTCACGGGGCCTATCGTATCGGGCGAGCGCGGACCCGGCATGCGCCGCCGAGCCGCCTCAACGAGGTCACAGTCCCGCAGCCGCCATGAGCGCGCCGATGTCCGCATTGGCCAGGACCCGCACCTCACCGGGCTGCATGGCGCCCAGGCGGATGGGGCCGAACTGCGTGCGCACGAGTTCCTCGACCGGGAAGCCGACGGCGTCGAACATGCGGCGCACGATGCGGTTGCGGCCCTCGTGGAGTTCGACCTGCACCAGGGAGTGGCTCGCACTGACGTCGAGCACCTGGCAGTCGCTCACCCGCACCGGACCATCCTCCAGCTCCACGCCCACGCGCAACGTGGTGCACAAGCTGGACGGCACCCTGCCGCGCACCTTGGCCACATAGACCTTGACCACGCCGTGCGAGGGGTGTGCGAGTCGGTTGGCCAGCTCGCCGTCATTGGTGAGGAGCAGCACTCCGGTGGTCTCGGCATCGAGCCTGCCCACATGGAACAACCGCTCCGCGTAGCCCTTCACGTACTGGTCCAGCGCCGGCCTGCCCTCGGGATCGCTCATGGTGCTCACCACCCCCTTGGGCTTGTTGAGCACCACGGTGACGAGCGACTCGTCCACACTGATGCGCTTGCCGTCCACCTCCACGGCCGCCTCATGGGGCAGAATGCGCACGCCCAGTTGGTCCACCACCTGACCATCCACGCTCACCCGCCCGGCCTGGATGAGGTCTTCGCAATGACGGCGCGAACCGACTCCGGCCTGCGCCAGCACCTTCTGCAGGCGGATGCCCTCGGGGCGGTGGATCTCCAACTCGGCCACTACTGCGACGCCTCCATGTCCAGATCGTCCAATGCGGGCAGGTAGGGGGCAAGCGCAGGCAACTCGTCGAGCGAGGCCAGGCCCATGCGCTCCAAGAACTCGGTGGTGGTGCCATACAGCACGGCGCCACCGGTCTCCCCCACCTCGGTGACCAGGCCGCGTGCCGCGAGCGTCTTCATGACCGAGTCCACATTCACCCCGCGCACCTGGGACACCTGGCCGCGGGTGACGGGCTGACGGTAGGCGACCACGGCAAGCGTTTCGAGTGCCGCCTGTGACAGCCGCGACGACTGCCCCTCGACAATGAACCGACCCACCACGTCCGCATACAGACGCGAGGAATAGAAGCGCCACCGGCCATCCACCTCACGCACTTCGAAGCCGCGCGGGGCATCAGGATCGGCACACTCCGCCCGCAACTCGTGCAAGGCGACCAGCACCTCGTGCTCGGGCACGTCCAGCGCCGCCGCGAGATCCGCGACCGCCACCGGCTCATCCACCACCATCAGGATGGCCTCGATGCCGCCCTTGAGACTCATCTGCGCTCGTCCTCACTCACTCGTCTGTTCCTGTTCGTCCGTCGGCTCGGGACTCACCGGGGTCTCCGGCACACCCTCGAACTCGTCGATGCCCGCCCCCACGTCCACCGCATCGTCGCCGCCGGTCCACCGCACCGTCAACTCGCCCAGGGAGCGCATCTGGTCGAAGGCCACGAGGCCCTCGCGGAACAGCTCCAGCAGGGCCAGGAAGCGGGCCACCACCACATTGAGCGCCTCCGCGTCGGACACGAGGGCCCGGAAGGAGGCCGCGCCCGAGCGCTGAAGCCGGGACGCGATGTGCGCCGCCTGCTCGCGCACGGAGACCACGGGCTGGTGCAGGTGGGCAAGGGAGACGCCCAGGTCCTGCGGCTTGGGCTGCAGCGCTCTGGCCGCCAGCTGTGCGAGCACATCCGGCGTGACGGTCCACACGAGTTCGGGCAGGAGCATCGCGAAATGCGGTTCCAGGGTGACCGAACGAGGCCGCGCCTGGGGCTGCTGCAGCATGCCATCGAGGGTCGCGGCCATCTCCTTGTACGCCCGGTACTGGAGCAGGCGGGCGAAGAGCAGATCCCTGGCTTCGAGCAGCTCCAGGTCTTCGAGGTCGTCCACCTCTCCCTGCGGCAGCAGCCGTGCGGCCTTGAGGTCCAGGAGCGTGGCGGCCACCACCAGGAACTCCGAGGCGTAGGACAGGTCCCATTCGGCGTGGTCGCGCACGGTGGCCAGGAAGTCGTCGGTGACGCGGGCGAGCGCCACCTCGGTGATCTCCAGTTCATGCTTGGAGATGAGCGACAGGAGCAGGTCGAAGGGACCCTCGAAGTTGTCGAGCCGGACCTCGAAGCCTCCTCGAGTGCCTTCCGCAGTGGCCTCGACGCTCACGCTACGCGGCTACCCCACGAGAGATGAGCTCGCGCGCGAGTTGGCGGTACTGCTGGGAGCCCGCGTGCTGCGGCGCGTGCTGCAGGATGGGCTCCGCCGCGACCGAGGCGTCGGGGAACTTCACGGTGCGACCGATCATGGTCTCCGTCACCCGGTCGCCAAAGGCCGCCCGGATCGACTCGACCACCTCCTGGGAGTGGAGCGTGCGGGCATCGTGCATGGTGGGAATGATCGCATCCATCGTCAGCCGCGGATTGAGGCGATCCTGCACCTTGTCGATCGTGTCCATGAGCAGTTTCACGCCACGCATGGCGAAGAACTCGCACGCCAGCGGAATGAGCACCCCGTGCGCGGCCACGAGGGCATTGACCGTGAGGAGCCCCAGGGACGGCTGGCAGTCGATCAGCACGGCGTCGTAGTCGTCCTCGACGGGCCTCAGCGCTCGCGCGAGGGCGCTCTCGCGCGCCACCTCGGTGACGAGCTGCACCTCCGAGGCACTGAGGTCGATGTTCGCGGGCAGGAGGTCGAGGTTCTCGACGTTGGTGGGCACCACCACGGCGCGCGCGTCCACCTCGGGCCGCATCAGCACGTCGTAGACCGTCACGTCGAAGGTCTCGCCGTTGACTCCCAGGCTCGCCGACGCCGCCCCCTGCGGGTCGAAGTCCACCACGAGCACGCGGCGACCGTATTCGGCCAGCGCGGCGGCGAGGTTGACAGTCGTGGTGGTCTTGCCCACGCCACCCTTCTGATTGCACAGCGCAATGATGCGGGCGGGGCCATGACCTTCCAGTGCGGCAGGCTCGGGGAAGTCGGTCACGGGCTTCAGCCTACTCCCCCGCCACCGCCGGGATGGAGTGCCCGCGGGTGCGCGCTCGCATAGACCTCGCGCAGCGCCTCACGCGTCACGAGGGTGTAGACCTGGGTGGTGGTCACCGAGGCGTGACCCAGCAACTCCTGGACCACGCGCACATCGGCGCCGCCCGCCAGCAGGTGAGTGGCGAAGGAGTGACGCAGCGTGTGCGGCGACACGTGCGCTATCCCGGCACCTGCGGCGGCCCGCTGCAGGATCTCCCAGGCGCTCTGTCGCGACAGCGGCCTGCCACGCAGGTTGAGGAACAGGGCGGGCGTGCCCCTGCCCTTGGCGGCGAGCACGGGCCGCGCCCTGTGCCAGTACGCTTCGAGCGCCTCGACCGCGAACGAGCCCAACGGCACCAGGCGCTCCTTGCGCCCCTTGCCTCGCAGCAGCACCTGTTCGCCTCCCGCGTCCAGCACCACGTCGTCCCAGGCGAGCCCCACCGCCTCGGAGATGCGCGCGCCCGTGCCGTAGACCAGTTCCAGGAGCGCCCGGTCGCGCAACGGCACGGGGCCGTCCCCCACGCTCGCCGCCTCAAGCAGTGCCTGCACCTGGTCCACCGAGATGGCCTTGGGCAGCCGCTGAGGAGTCTGGCGGGGCTTGACCTGGATCGAGGCATCGTGGTCGACCCACCGCTCCGCCACGGCGAAACGGTGCCAGCCGCGCACCGCGATCACCGCACGGGCGGCCGATGCCGGGGCCAGCGCGCCGTACGGGCCGTCGCCGAGTGCGAGCGACTCGGCGAACGCGGCCACCTCGGTACGGGTCACCTCCGCCAGGTCGGTGAGCCCACGCGCGGTCAGGAAGTCGATGTAGCGACTCAGATCGCGACGATAGGACGAGAGCGTGTTGGCACTGAGGCCCCGCTCCACCGCGAGGTGGGCCAGGTAGGTGTCGCGCTGCCCCGTCAGCACTATCCGTGCCAGATGCTCAGACGCTCGGGCCAGAAGGGATCGGCCAGGATCGCGGCGAACACCACCGTGAGGTACGTGATGGAGTCGCGGAACAGCCGCATCTCGCCCAGGGCCCGGGCACCGCGCTGCACGCGGACATACATGCGCACCGTGCCGGCGAGGAACCACGCGCCGGCCACGAGGGCCACACCGGCATAGATCCAGGTCATGCCCGCGACAGGCACCAGAACGAGCGTGGTGGCCACCATCGCGACCGTGTACAGCATCGTCTCCACGGCGACGCGCCTGGCCGATGCCACGACCGGGAGCATCGGCACCTCGGCGGCGGCGTAGTCGGCCTTGAACTTGAGCGACAGCGGCCAGTAGTGCGGGGGGGTCCAGAAGAAGATGATGAGGAACAGCAGCACGGGCGTCCAGGCAAGCGACTGGGTGACGGCCGCCCAGCCGATGAGCACCGGCATGCATCCGGCCGCCCCGCCCCAGACGATGTTCTGCGCGGTGCGGCGCTTGAGGAGCATCGTGTACCCCACCGCGTAGCCGACGATCGCGAGCACGGACAGCAGCGCCGCAAGCCACGAACCGACCACCACCGCGAACCACGCGGTGGACACGAAGGCCAGCGCCCAGGCGAACACCAGTGCGCCGCGCTCCGTCACCTCCCCGGTCACGAGCGGCCGATTGCGGGTGCGCTTCATCACGGCGTCGATGTCGCGGTCGTACCACATATTGAAGGCGTTCGCGGAGCCCGCGGACAGGGTGCCGCCGATGAGTGTGGCCACCATGAGCCACAGTCCAGGCCACCCCTGCGCGGCGAGCACCATCGTGGGCAACGTGGTGACGAGCAGCAACTCGATGATGCGCGGCTTGGTGAGCGCGACGTAGGCCTTGACGGTGCGACGCAGCCCCTGCGGGCGCACAGGCGCGTGCGTGCGCGAACCGGCATCCGCCGTGGGAAGGGACATGCCCCCAAGTCTACGTCGCGGATGCGGGACTCAAGGGCCGCCGTTTGCCACCGTCGCCGCTAGGCTAAGCGGGTATCACCGCACTTTGACTTGGGAGATCTCTGTGACCGTTTCGTGGACCGATGCCGACCGCCGCGCCGTGGACACCCTGCGCGTCCTTGCCGCCGATGCCGTGGAGAAGGTCGGCAACGGCCACCCGGGCACCGCGATGTCGCTCGCACCCGCCGCCTATCTCCTGTTCCGCAACGTCATGCGCCACGACCCCGCCGACCCCACGTGGGTGGGCCGCGACCGCTTCGTGCTCTCCGCCGGTCACTCGTCCCTCACGCTGTACCTGCAGCTCTTCGCCTCGGGCTATCCGCTCTCGCTCGATGACCTCAAGGCGCTGCGCACCGAGGGCTCGCAGACGCCCGGTCACCCCGAGTTCGGGCACACCCCCGGTGTGGAGATCACCACGGGACCGCTGGGCTCCGGGATCGCCTCCTCCGTGGGCATGGCGATGGCCTCGCGGCGGGAGCGCGGCCTGCTCGACCCCGATGCCGCGCCGGGCACCTCGCCGTTCGACCACTTCATCTACGTGATCGCCTCCGACGGCGACCTCCAGGAAGGAGTGTCGGCCGAGGCGTCGTCGCTCGCGGGCACCCAGGAACTGGGCAACCTCATCGTCATCTGGGACGACAACAAGATCTCCATCGAGCACGAGACGGACATCGCCTTCACCGAGGATGTGCTGGGCCGCTACGCCGCGTACGGCTGGCACACCCAGCGGGTGGACTGGGTGCGCCCCGACGGCTACGTCGAGGACGTCGACGCGCTGTACCGGGCGATCGAGGCCGCCAAGGCGGTCACCGACAGGCCGTCCATCATCGCGCTGTCCACCATCATCGGCTGGCCGGCACCCACCAAGCAGAACACGGGCGGCGTGCACGGCTCCGCTCTGGGCGCCGCCGAGGTGGCCGCCACCAAGGAGGCACTGGGCTTCGACCCGGAGCGCTCCTTTGTCGTGGAACCCGAGGTGCTCGCCCACCTGCACCAGGTCAAGCAGACCGGCGCCGCGGCTCACGCGGCGTGGAACGAGGGCTTCGAGGCCTGGAAGGCAGCGCAGCCCGAGCGCGCCGCGCTCCTGGAGCGGCTCACCGCGCGCGAACTTCCCGCGGGCTGGAGCGACGCCCTGCCCGCCTTCGACGAGGGCGCCTCGGTGGCCACCCGTGCCGCCTCGGGCAAGGTGCTCACCGCCCTGGCTCCCGTGCTGCCCGAGTTGTGGGGCGGTTCGGCAGACCTCGCCGGCTCCAACAACACCACGATGGACGGCGAGCTGTCCTTCTTCCCGCCCGAGCGCTCCACGCACTCGTGGACGGGCGATCTGTACGGCCGCACGCTGCACTTCGGCATCCGTGAGCACGGCATGGGCGCGATCCTCAACGGCATCGCGCTGCACGGCCTCACGCGGCCCTACGGCGGCACCTTCCTGGTGTTCTCCGACTACATGCGCCCCTCGGTGCGCCTCGCCGCGCTCATGGGCATTCCCGTGACGTTCGTGTGGAGCCACGACTCGATCGGCCTGGGCGAGGACGGACCCACGCATCAGCCCATCGAGCACCTCGCCACGCTGCGCGCCATCCCCGATCTCGACGTGGTGCGACCGGCCGATGCCAATGAGACCGCCGCGGCCTGGAAGGCCATCCTCGAGACCACGGACCGGCCCTCGGCCCTGATCCTGTCGCGCCAGAACCTGCCCGTGCTTCCCGGCACCTCCGCCGCGGGCGTCGCCCGTGGCGGCTACGTTCTGGCCGACACGGAGGGCACCCCGGACGTGATCCTCATCGGCACCGGCTCGGAGGTGCAGCATGCGCTCGCCGCCAAGGACCTGCTCGCCGCGCGCGGCATCCAGGCCCGGGTGGTCTCCCTGCCGTCCGTCGAGCGCTTCGCGCGTCAGGATGAGGCGTACCGTGAGTCCGTGCTTCCCGCCGCCGTCACCGCGCGCGTCTCGATTGAGGCCGGCTCGCGTCTGGGCTGGCTGGAGATCGTGGGCGCCGCGGGGCAGATCATCTCCATCGACCACTTCGGCGAGTCCGCCGACGGTGGTCTCCTCATGACCAAGTACGGCTTTACCGCCGAGAACGTCGCGGCGAAGGCCGCGATCGCCGTGGAGGCTAGCAAGTGAGCACCTTTCTGAGCACCTGGGTGGGCGTGGAGGACGAGGCCCACCTCGCCGTGACCGTTGCGGGCGAGCCTGCACAGGCCGTCGCCGATCTCACCGAGTCCATCGTGGCCGATGCCGTGGCCTCGCGTCTGTTCGCGGGTGACGCCACCTTGTGGGGTCCCGAGGCCGAACCCGAGGCGAGCATCCGTCTGGGCTGGGTGTCCCTGCACGAGACCTCCCGGGCGCTGCTGGAGCCCCTGGCCGAGGCCGTCGCCGACGCCCAGGCCGAGGGCCTCACCCGCATCGTCCTGGCGGGCATGGGTGGCTCCTCCCTCGGCCCCGAGGTCATCTGCGCGACCTACGACGTCCCGCTCGTCACCCTCGACTCGACGGACCCTGGCCAGGTGCGGTCGGCGCTGGCGGGCGACCTGTCCTCGACCCTGCTGGTGGTGTCCTCCAAGTCCGGCGGAACGGTGGAGACCGACTCCCAGCGCCGCGCCTTCGAGGCGGCCTTCGAGGCGGCCGGCCTGGACCCGCGTCGCCACATCGTGGTGGTGACAGACCCCGGTTCGCCGCTGCACGAGGCCGCCCTTGACGCGCAGTACCGCAACGTCTTCCTGGCCGACCCGAACGTGGGTGGCCGCTTCTCGGTGCTCACCGCCTTCGGTCTGGTGCCCTCGGCCTTCGCCGGAGTCCCCGTGCAGGAGCTGCTCGACGAGGCCGCCGCCGTGGCCGAATCTCTCAGCGAGGACCACGCCGCCAACCCCGCCATCGTGCTGGGACTGGCCATGGCAGGCTCCCCGCGCCGCACCCTGGTCTTCTCCGACCACGGCTCGGGACTGGTGGGCTTCGCCGACTGGGCCGAGCAGCTCATCGCCGAGTCCACGGGCAAGGACGGCGTGGGCGTGCTGCCCGTCGCCGCCGAGGTGGACGCACCCGATGCCACGGTGGCAGGCGTGATCGACACCCGCCTGGTGGCGCTCGCCTCCGACGGCGAGGCGACCGGCGAAGGCATCACCGTGGGCGGCACCCTGGGTGCCCAGTTCCTGCTGTGGGAGGCTGCCACCTCCATCGCGGGCCGTGTGCTCGGCATCAATCCCTTCGATCAGCCCAACGTGGAGTCCGCCAAGAAGGCGGCCCGCGCCCTGCTCGACGCGCTGCCCGAGCCCGAGGCGCCCGCCTTTGTCGACGACGGCATCGAGGTGCGCGCCACCGCGGGCCTGCTGGGTGACGCCACGACGGTGGCCGAGGCCATTGCCGCTCTTGAGGCGACGCTGCCCGCCGAAGGCTACGTGGCGATCATGGCCTACCTGGATCGTCTGGAGCACGCGTCCCTCGCGTCGGTGCGCCGTGCCGTGGCGGCCCGCACCGGGCGACCGGTGACGTTCGGCTGGGGCCCGCGCTTCCTGCACTCAACGGGCCAACTGCACAAGGGCGGCGAGAGTGTGGGCGTGTTCCTGCAGATCACCGGCCGGTTCGGTGAGGACCTGGACATTCCCGGACGTCCCTTCACCTTCGCGCAGCTCATCGGTGCGCAGGCCACCGGCGACGCCACGGTGCTGGCCGAGCACGACCGCCCCGTGCTGCGTCTGCACCTGACCGACGAGTCTCAGGTAGCGCGCATCGCCCACCTATTGGCAGGCTGAGCGCGTGCCCAATCCGCTCCGCGATCCCCGCGATCGTCGGCTGCCCACCATTGCCGGCTCCTGTGGCCTGGTGATGTTCGGCGTGACCGGCGATCTCGCGCGCAAGAAGCTCATGCCCGCCGTGTACGACCTGGCCAACCGCGGCCTGCTGCCTCCGGCGTTCGCGCTGACGGGATTCGCGCGCCGCGAATGGGGCCGGGAGGACTTCACCCAGGTGGTGCACGACTCGGTGCGCGAGTACGCCCGCACGCCGTTCCGCGAGGAGACCTGGCAGCAGCTGGCCGAGGGCATCCGCTTTGTGCAGGGCACCTTCGACGACCCTGCGGCCTTCACGGAACTGCGCCGCACGGTCGAGGAACTCGATGCCCAGCGCGGCACCGACGGCAACCACGCCTTCTACCTGTCGATCCCTCCGGGCGCCTTCCCGCAGGTCATCACGCAGTTGCGGGAGAGCGGCCTGTCGGCACCCAAGGAGGGCACGTGGCGGCGCGTGGTCATCGAGAAGCCGTTCGGTCATGACCTCGCCTCCGCCAACGAGCTCGATGCCGTGGTGAGCGAGGTCTTCCCCCCGGACTCGGTGTTCCGCATCGACCACTACCTGGGCAAGGAGACGGTGCAGAATCTGCTGGCACTGCGCTTCGCCAACCAGTTGTTCGAGCCCATCTGGAACTCGCAGTACATCGACCATGTGCAGATCACCATGGCCGAGGACATCGGCATCGGCTCGCGTGCCGGCTACTTCGACGGCATCGGCACCGCGCGCGATGTGATCCAGAACCATCTGCTGCAGCTCTTCGCCCTCACCGCGATGGAGGAGCCCGCGAGCTTCGACGCCGCGGACCTGCGCGCCGAGAAGATCAAGGTGCTGCGCACCGCCACCCTGCCCGAGGACCTGGGCCTCGGCACGGCCCGCGGCCAGTACGCCGCCGGATGGCGCGGCGGCGAGCGCGTGGGCGGCTTCCTCGACGAGGACGGCATCTCCCCCGACTCCATCACCGAGACCTACGCGGCGATCCGCCTGGACGTGCCCAACCGCCGCTGGGCTGGCACCCCGTTCTACCTGCGGGCGGGCAAGCGCCTGGGCCGCCGGGTGACCGAGATCGCACTCGTGTTCAAGAAGGTGCCCATCCCCTACTTCCAGCAGGTGGAAGGCTCCGAGGTCGGCTCCAACGCCCTCGTGATCCGCGTGCAGCCCGACGAGGGCGTGACCCTCAAGTTCGGCTCCAAGGTGCCCGGCACCACCATGGAGGTGCGTGACGTCACCATGGACTTCGCCTATGGCAACGCCTTCACCGAGTCCTCCCCCGAGGCTTACGAGAGACTCATCCTGGATGTGCTCCTGGGCGATCCGCCGCTCTTCCCCACCCATGACGAGGTGGCGCTGTCGTGGGAAATCCTGGACCCCATCACGGCCTACTGGGCGACGCAGGGCCAGCCCGAGCAGTATCGCTCCGGCACCTGGGGTCCGGACGGCGCCGACGAGATGATGTCCCGCGATGGCCGTGCCTGGAGGCGTCCATGATCATCCCTCTGCCCCAGACCACCACGGTCGAGATCAACCGTGCGCTCGTGGAGTCCCGCAAGGAGGGCGGTGTCATCACGCTCAGCCGGGTGATGACGCTCGTGATCGACGCGACCGGCGCCGATGCCGAGAAGGCCATCTCCACGGCCAACGTCGCCTCGCGCGAGCACCCCTGCCGCATCATCGTCATCGCGCCGGGCGATGCCGCCGAGGACCGTCTCGACGCGGAGATCCGGGTGGGCGGCGATGCCGGCGCCTCCGAGGTCATCGTGCTGCGCCCCAACGGGGAGATGTCCGAGCACCACGACACCCTCGTCACCCCCCTGCTGCTGCCCGATGCTCCCATCGTGGCGTGGTGGCCGGCGCGGGTGCCGCAGGAACTGACCGAGGCCTCCGTGAGCGGCATGTCTCAGCGCCGCATCACGGATGCCAAGGGCGAGGGCGACCCTGCCGGGGTGCTGCGTCGGCTCGCCGCACGCTATCGCCCGGGTGACACCGACCTCGCCTGGTCGCGCCTGACCCGCTGGCGTGCGCTCCTGGCCGCAGCACTGGCGCAGGTGGACGACCAGCGCGTCACGCTCGCGCGGGTGCACGGTGACGCCAACAGCCCGTCCATCCTGCTCATGGGTGCCTGGCTGCAGATGGCGCTCGGCTGCGAGTTCGAGGCCACCTACGACCAGGAGGCGCGCGGGCTCATCCACGTGATCCTGGAGACTCCTTCGGGCGAGATCTCCATCTCGCGTCCCGACGGCCACCATGCGACCATCTCCCAACCCGGCCAGCCGAGCCACGTGATCGCCCTGCCCACGCGCTCCCTGGGCGAGTGCCTGGCCGAGGAACTGCGGCGCATGGACGACGACCCGGTCTACGGCGAGGTGCTCGCCTACTTCGCATCCCACTAGCCCCCTGGGAGGTTCTGTGCGCTCCGTGCTCGTCTACCCCGATGCCTCGGCCGTGGCGGAGGCCACCGGCGCGCGGCTGCTACTGGCCGCCGCCGATGCCGCCGCGCTGCGCGGCGTGGCGCATCTGGTGCTCACGGGCGGGACCGTGGGCGTGGAACTCCTGCGCAGAGCCGCCGCCTCGCCGCTCGCGGAACTGGTGGACTGGACGAGCGTGCACGTGTGGTGGGGTGACGAGCGCTTTGTGCCCACGGGGCACGCCGACCGCAACGAGGTGCAGGCGCAGTCCGCGCTGCTCGCTCACCTGCCGCTGCCGGAGGAGAACATTCACCGCATCGGTGCGGCCGACGTCTACGCCACGCCCGCCGCTGCCGCGCAGGCGTATGACGCGCTCATCGCGGAGCACGGGGCCCCGGTGTGGGATGTGGCGCTCTTCGGCATGGGGCCCGACGGGCACGTGGCCAGCCTGTTCCCCGGCCATGCCGTCTTTGAAGCCGAGCGGGCGGGCACGCCCGGCACGGCATCGGCCGTGGGGGTGGAGGACTCCCCCAAGCCGCCACCGCTGCGCGTGAGTTTCACGCTCGACGCCATCAACCGCGCCCGTGAGGTGTGGATCGTCGCGGCAGGTGCGGAGAAGGCACCCGCGGTCGCGGACGCGCTGCATGCGGGCTCGGCACTGCCTGCCGCCGCCGTGCATGGCACCGAGCGCACGCTGTGGCTCGTGGACGCCGCGGCAGCGACCCGCGTCTAGGCCAGCCGGATGGCGACCTCGGTACGCCATTGTGAGGGGTCGGGGTCATCCTCGGGACCGTCGATCAGGAACTCGACTCGCCCGCTGAAGAGGTCCTTGCGCTCCTCGCTGCGGTAGTCCATGCGAAGACCCTGCGCCGCGATCCAGTCGATCAGCGCCCCGTTGCCCTGGATGCCGTTGTCCACGCCGGTGTAGGTCAGGGCGGCGTACCGCCCTGCGGGCAGTGACTCGGCCATGACGCGGCCATCACCCTCGATGGCCCCTGTCACAGGGAAGCCAAGGGTGATGTCGAGCTCGGTGTCCATGTCGATGGCGTGGTAGCGGATGAGCGGCGGGCCTTGGGGCGCGAGGCCCTGACGCTCCAGCCACGCCGCCACCTCATCCAGGAGGCCAGGGATCACCGAGTCGAGATCCCGCATGGTGACGAGCGTGCGAATGCCCACATAGGCCTGTTCGTCGCGCTCTTCGACAATCGGTGCGGTGGACTGCATCGTCATCTCCCTGGACTGTCTGGGCGTCGAGACACCCAGTACACCACAAGGCGTGCCCCTTCCATCGCTCACCTCGCCCGGTGCCGGGCCAGGAAGGGGTCCACGGCCCCGTGAAAGCGCTCGGGTTGATCGCGCCGCACGCAATGCCCCGCCCCGGCGATCACCACCCGCTCCACGAGGGGATTGCTGTACCGGCTCTCGTCCGGCCCCATGCCGCCGTCCTCGGGAAGCACGAGCAGCGTCGGCACCGCTAACCGGTCGAACAAGGCCTCCCATGCGGGTTCCCCCAGGCTCAGACCGCCATCGATCATCACCGGGTCCACGTGCGGCTTCGATGCGGTCCACGCCTCGATCTCCGTTGCCGACCACGAGGTCTCCAGGCGCATGCGCCGCATCTCGGATTCCGCCTGCTGCGGGAATGCGGCGAGGAAGGAGTGCATGTGCGCCACGAAGTCCGGGTCCGGCGCACCCGTGGCCGAAGGCCTCGCCGGATCCTCGAGTACGAGCGCCCTGATCGACTCCGGCGACAGGAGGGCCAGTCGCAGCACCACGATCCCGCCCAGGGAATGACCGATCACGACGGCCGGGTCACCCACCTGCGCGAGCACCGCGCGCAGGTCGCTCACCCAGATCTCGCTGCTGTGTCCGACGTTGTCGGCCGTGAAGCGGGCGGAGAGCCCGTGCCCGCGCTGATCGATGGCGTAGATGTCCCAGTCGGCACCCCAGCGAGCCACCGCATCGGGCCAATTCGCGCCGTCGTCGCTCAGGCCGTGAACCAACACCAGTGGCGGAGCGCCGGAGGTCCCATACCGGCGGACGTGGATATCGGAGGTCATTGCCCCACAGTAGTGACTGTGCGGAGACGGGCTGGGAAGCCCGGCCCTTCCCGCGCCCCTAGCTGTCGCGGGACTCCTTGCCCATCAGCAGGCTGCGCCCCTCGGAGTCGACATGCTCGGCATGGATGGGAGGGAGCTCCGGCAGACGCGAGGCGATCTCCCGCACGATCGCGTCCAGGTGGAACAGGTCGGGCTTCGCGTAGATGACCTCGCCATCGGCCCGGAAGGTGAAGACGCCCTTGCGGCCGGTCTTGAGCGCCACCGACTCGACCCGCAGGCCGAACTCCTCGAGAATGCGCGTCTGCGCCTCGATGGCGCGCGGCAGGTAGCCGCAGGGAACGCAGTACTCGATCTCGATACGCATGGTGCGGTCAGCTCCCCACGGGAGCGCGCCGGGAACGCAGGGTCTCGAGCGCCTCCTCCAGGAGTGCCTCACCCTCCTTCTCGGTGCGCCGCTCCTTCACGTACGCCAGGTGCGTCTTGAACGGCTCCGCGCGCATCGGCTCCGGCGGATTGTCCGGGTCCAGGCCCGCAGGCAGGCCGCACTTGGGGCAATCCCACTCCGCGGGGATCTCGCTGTCCTCACCCGTCGAGAACGACGGGCTCGTCACGTGCCCCTTCGCGCAGTAGTAGGAGAACACCTCGCGGGGTGCGCTCTCACCGCGCTCTGCCTCGCCGAGAGGACCCGCGCCCACGCGCGAGCCTCGAATCGCACTTCCGCCTGCCATGGTTACCCCTTGCCTGGGCCGCGTTGCCCGATTATGCGAAGCGAGCGATGAGTCCGAGGAGCACCACGATCAGGCCCCAGAAGACCGCAACGGCCCACGTGATACGCGAAAGATTACGCTCTCCCACCGCCGAGGACTGGATGCCGGAGGCGATGCCGCCGCCGAAGGCATCGGTGATGCCGCCACTGCCCCCACGGTGAATGAGCACCAATCCGATGAGCACGAGGCTGCTGAGGCCCAGAAGGATCCACAACACGGTCTGCAGTACCTGCACAACTCTCCCTGACGGTTTTGGTCGACGTGGCTACCAGGATACGCGACGCGCAGACGCACGTCGCGCATCCTGGTGCGCGGTTACGCCGTGACGTGCGAACGGAACCGTACGATCTTGGCGAACTCCTCGGGATCGAGGCTCGCGCCACCCACCAGCGCGCCGTCCACATCCTGCTCCGCCATGATCTGCGCGATGTTGCCCGACTTCACGGAACCGCCGTAGAGCACGCGGACCGCATCCGCCACCTCGGCGCCGAACAGCTCGGCAAGACGCTCACGGATCGCGCCGCACACCTCCTGCGCGTCGGCGGGCGTGGCGACCTCACCGGTGCCGATGGCCCACACGGGCTCGTACGCGATGACGATCTGCTTGGCCTGGTCCGCGGTGAGTCCGTCGAGCGCGCCGTCCACCTGCACGAGCGTGTAGGGCACGTGGGTGCCCTCCTTGCGGATCTCCAGCCCCTCACCCACGCACAGGATCGGGACGATGCCCGCGGCGAAGGCGGCCTTGACCTTGGCATTCACCACGGCATCGGTCTCGCCGTGGTACTCGCGACGCTCGGAGTGACCGACAGCCACGTAGTCCACGCCGAGCTTGGACAGCTGCGCGCCCGAGACCTCGCCGGTGTAGGCACCGGATTCGTGCGCGGAGATGTCCTGTGCGCCCAGCTTGAGCTGGAGCTTGTCGGCATCGATGAGCGTCTGCGCCGAACGAATCGAGGTGAACGACGGCAGTACGGCCACCTCGACGTCCTCGAAGTCATGCTTCGCGTCCTGGAGCAACCAGGCGAGCTTCTGCACCGTGTGGGTCGCCTCGAGATGGTCCAGGTTGAGCTTCCAGTTGCCTGCGATGAGCGGGGTGCGTGCCATGTGTCAGTCCTCCAGCACGGCCAGGCCCGGGAGGACCTTGCCTTCGAGAAGTTCGAGCGACGCGCCGCCGCCCGTGGAAATGTGGCCGAAGCCCGCCTCGTCGAAACCCAGACGGCGCACCGCGGCGGCGGAGTCGCCACCGCCGACCACGGAGAAGCCCTCGGCATCGATCATGGCCTGGGCAACGGCTCGGGTACCGCCCGCGAAGGCCTCGAACTCGAACACCCCCATGGGGCCGTTCCACACGATGGTCTTGGCATCGCGGATCTTGGAGGCGAACAGGGCGGCGGACTCGGGGCCGATGTCCAATCCCAGCCGGTCGGCGGGGATCGCGTCGGCGGCCACGACGTCGTGCTCCGCGTCAGCCGCGAAGGCGACCGCCGCCACGATGTCGGTGGGCAGGACGATCTCGACGCCGTTGGCCTCGGCGGTGGCGAGGTAGCCGCGCACAGTGTCGAGCTGGTCCTCCTCGAGCAGGGACTTGCCCACCTCGTAGCCCTTGGCCTTGAGGAAGGTGAAGACCATGCCGCCGCCGATGAGCAGTCGGTCGGCCTTGGTCAGCAGGTTGGCGATCACGCCGAGCTTGTCGGAGACCTTGGAGCCGCCCAGCACCACCGCGTAGGGGCGCTCGGGGTCCACCACGGCCTTGGACAGGGACTCGACCTCGGCCTGCACCAGCAGGCCGGCGGCGGCGGGCAGCAGCTGCGCGACGTCATAGACGGAGGCCTGCTTGCGGTGCACCACGCCGAAGCCGTCGGAGACGAAGACGTCAGCGAAGGCGGCGAGCTCGGCGGCGAGCGCCTGGCGCTCGGCGTCCACCTTGGAGGTCTCGCGCGCGTCGAAGCGCACGTTTTCGAGCATCGCGACCTCGCCGGGGGCGAGCGCCGCAACGGTGGCCTTGGCCGACTCCCCCACCAGATCCGCGGCGAGCGTGACGGGCTTGCCCAGCAGCTCGGCCAGGCGAGCGGCGGCGGGAGCCAGGGAGTACTTCTCGTTGGGAGTGCCGTCGGGACGGCCCAGGTGCGCGGTCACGATGACGGACGCCCCAGCGGCCAGCAGCTTCTCAATGGTGGCGACGGAGGCGCGCACGCGGCCGTCGTCGGTGATGGTGGTGCCGTCCAGGGGGACGTTCAGATCCGAACGGACCAGCACCTTCTTGCCGGTGAGGTCACCGAGCGAGTCAATGGTCTTGAGCATGAGTCTTCCTGTTTCTGACATGGATACGGCCGCACACGCATGAGTGCGTGCGCGGCCGTATCACATAGCTAGTGCTAGAGGCGCTCGCCCACGTAGACCGCGAGGTCCACGAGGCGGTTCGAGTAGCCCCACTCGTTGTCGTACCAGGCGACAACCTTGACCTGGTTGCCGATGACCTTGGTCAGCGGCGCGTCGAAGATCGACGAGGCGGGGTCCGTCTCGATGTCCTTGGAGACGATGGGGTCCTCCGAGTAGACCAGGATCTTGCCGTCGGCGGCCTTCTTCACGATCTCCTGGATCTCCTCGACCGTGGTCTCCCGCGAGGCGGTGAAGGTCAGGTCGGTCACGGAGCCCGTGGGCGTGGGCACGCGCAGCGCGTAGCCGTCGAGCTTGCCCTTGAGCTCGGGCAGCACGAGCGACACGGCCTTGGCGGCACCGGTCGAGGTGGGCACGATGTTCAGGGCGGCGGAACGCGCACGGCGCAGGTCCTTGTGGGGGCCGTCCATGAGGTTCTGGTCCGCGGTGTAGGCGTGGATCGTGGTCATCAGACCCTTCTCGATGCCGATCGCGTCGTTGAGGGCCTTGGCCAGCGGCGCGAGGCAGTTCGTGGTGCACGAGGCATTCGAGATGATGTGCTGCGTGGCCGGGTCGTACTCGGTGTGGTTCACACCCACCACGAAGGTGCCGTCCTCGTTGGAGGCGGGGGCCGAGATGATGACCTTCTTGGCACCGGCGTCGATGTGCGCCTTGGCCTTGGTCGCGTCGGTGAAGAAGCCGGTGGACTCGATCACGATGTCGGCGCCCAGCTCGGCCCACTTGAGGTTGGCGGGGTCGCGCTCGGCGGAGGCGGCGAAGGTGTTGCCACCCACGGTGATGCTGTCCTCGGTGAAGCTGACCTCCTGGTCAAGACGGCCCAGGATCGAGTCGTACTTGAGCAGGTGCGCAAGCGTCTTGTTGTCCGTCAGGTCGTTGATGCCAACAACCTCGATGTCCGCGCCAGAGGCGAGGATCGCACGGTAGAAGTTACGTCCAATGCGGCCGAAGCCGTTGATACCGACCTTGATGGTCACTTTGACTCCTCGGCTCGCGCCAAAGGCGCGGTTCGTGGTTTGAGAGTAGTGCGCGTCAATGCGCGGGACGCCGCCTCCAAGGCGGGGCCACTGCGAGTAAGCCTACTACTCGCGCGGGTCCTACGCGGCACGACCAAAGTCCCGCGACCTTCGTCCCGAGGTCCTGGGGATGCTCGACTGGCACCTAGTCGAGGTCGAGACCCTCCAGATGGAGCACGGACTCCGTGTCCGGGATGCCCAGCTCCTCCGCCCGCTTGTCCGCGGTGGCGAGCAGACGCCGAATGCGTCCGGCCACCGCATCCTTGGTCAGCTGGGGGTCGGCCAGCTTGCCCAGTTCCTCGAGCGAGGACTCGCGGTGGGCCAGGCGCAGGGTTCCGGCCTCGTACAGGTGAGCAGGGACGTCGTCCCCCAAGATCTCGAAGGCGCGCGCCACCCGCGCCGATGCGGCGACGGCGGCCTGGGCGCTGCGCCGCAGGTTCGCGTCGTCGAAGTTCGCCAGCCGATTCGCGGTGCCGCGCACCTCGCGGCGCGTGCGCTTGTCCTCCCACTCCAGGAGGGAGTCGTGGGCGCCGAGTCGGGCGAGCAGCTGGGCGATCGCGTCGCCGTCGCGAATGACCACCCGGTCCACCCCGCGCACCTCGCGCGACTTCGCGGCGAGTCCCAACCGACGGGCGGCGCCGACGAGCGCCAAGGCCGCCTCGGGCCCCGGCGAGGTCACCTCAAGGGCGGCGGACCTGCCGGGTTCGGTGAGCGAGCCGTGAGCCAGGAAGGCACCCCGCCAGGCCGCGACCGTATCCTCGATCGAGCCTCCCACCACCTGCGGCGGCAGGCCCCGCACAGGCCGGCCCCGGTGATCGAGCAGGCCGGTCTGACGTGCGAGCGACTCCCCCTCCTTGACCACGCGCACCACGTAGCGGTTGCCCTTCTTGAGTGCGCCCCCGGAGACGACGATGATCTCGGACCCGAGGCCGTAGACCTCGTGAATGAAGGCCCGCAGGCGCCGCGCCGAGGCAGCCAGGTCCAGCTCCGCCTCGATGACGATGCGCCCCGACACGATGTGCAGACCCCCGGCGAAGCGCAACGTGGTGGCCACCTCGGCCTTGCGGGCCGAGAGCCTCTCGACCGGGATGCGGGCGAGCTCGTCCTTCACCTGTGCCGTCAAAGCCATGCGCTTATCCTGCCACCCCAGGGGAAGCCTGTGTGTCGCGACGGAGATCGGCAAGCGCCTGTGCGAACTGCTGCGCGAGGAGCACGGGGTCATGCCGGTCGGTGCCGCCGCTCACCAGCATGGGCGCGAACCGCAAGGGCACCGCCCAGTCCTGAGCCTCCGCGATGAGGTCCGCATCCGTGCCGTGGGAGGCATCGGCGAGCAGCAGCGCCGGCCGGAACCCCGGCGCCGCGGCTCGCAGGGCACGCACGTCATCGGCCCTGCCCTGCTCGGAGGTCTCCACGTCCTCGTAGGCGATGTTGAGCGCCACGACCGTGCGCGGGCCCGCCGCGACGAGCGCGTCGGCCACGGGCGAGACCAGAAAGTGCGTCAGCACGGAGGTGTACCAGGACCCGGGACCAAGCACCACCATGTCGGCCTCGCCGATGGCGTCGAGTGTGGCCTGGGGCACCTGCGGGTCGGCGGGCTCGATGGCCAGGCCGCGCACATGCCCAGGAGCCAAGGCGACCGCCGCCTGTCCCTGGACCACCCGCGGCCCCTCCGGGCCGTCGGTGACCGCGGAGATGGACAGCGGCTCCTGGGCCAAGGGCAGCACCCGGCCGCGTGAACGCAGCAGGCGGCCCACCCAGTCCAAGCCCTCCACCACATCCTCGTTGCGCGTCCACAGCGCCGCGATGAGCAGGTTGCCCACGGCGTGGCCGTGGAGCGCTCCGCCCGTGTCGAAGCGTGTCTGCAGCACATCGCGCCACGTGCGTCCCCATTCCGTGTCCTCGCACAGTGCGGAAAGCGCCATGCGCAGGTCACCGGGAGGCAGGATTCCCATTTCCTCGCGCAGCCGGCCGGAGGAGCCCCCGTCGTCGGCGACCGTCACGATGGCGGTCAGCTCCTCAGTGAGCGCCCGCAGCGCGGTGAGGCTCGCATAGAGTCCGTGGCCTCCACCCAATGCCACGATGCGCGCGCTCATGCGGCGTCCTTGTCGCGATGCAGCACCCGCACCGACACGCCCGCCGCGGTCAGGCGCGCGCCCAGCGCCTCGACGAGAGCCACGGAGCGGTGCTTGCCCCCGGTGCAGCCGATGGCGATGGTCACTCCGTGCTTGTCATGGGCCCTGAAGCGGGGCAGCACCGACTCGAGCAGGGCCGCGTAGCGGTCCAGGAACTCCAGCGCTCCGTCCGAGGCGAGCACGTATTCGGCCACGACGGGATCCACTCCGGTGAGAGGGCGCAACTCGGGCACCCAGTGGGGGTTGTGCAGAAAACGCACGTCGGCCACGTAGTCGGCATCCGCCGGCACGCCGTTCTTGAAGCCGAAGGACAGGAGATGCACCCTGAGCTCCTGGTCGTCGTAGCCCACGAAGGTCGCGATGCGCTCGCGCAGCTGATGCACATTGAGCCGGGAGGTGTCGATCACCTCGTCGGCCCGGGCTCGCAACGCCGCCAACACGGCCCTCTCCCTCGCGATCCCCTCCACGAGCGTGTCCTCGTCTTGCAGGGGGTGGGGGCGCCGCGCCTCCTCGAAGCGCTGGATGAGCGTCGCGTCGTCGGCGTCCAGAAAGACCAGATGCACGTGAATCCCGCGGGACTGAAGGTCGTCCATCACGGACTCCACGTCCTGGAAGAACTCCCGTCCGCGCACGTCGACCACGGCCGCCAGCCGGTCACGCGGGCCCCTGCCCACCATCGACACGAGGCCGCCGAGCAGTTGCGGCGGCAGGTTGTCCACCACGTACCAGCCCAGATCCCCCAACGACGCGGCGGCCTGGGTGCGGCCCGCGCCCGACATGCCGGTGACGATCATCACCTCGGGCGCTATCTGGGGAGGGTCGAAGTCGGGCCGGGGGATTCCCGAGGGATACGTGTCCGGGCGCGGCTCGTCGGTCATGGCTCCAGCATGCCACTGCCACCATGCAGGTGGGCGTGAATCTGCTGTGCCAGGGCATTGCCCACGCCCGGAACCAAGGCGATCTGCTCCACCGCGGCCTCCTTGAGGCGTGCGAGCGAGCCGAAGTGGCGCACGAGCGCCTTGGCCCGCGTGGGCCCCACCCCCGGGATCTCGTCGAGCGCCGATGCGGTGGCCACCTTGGCGCGCTTCTTGCGGTGGGCGGTGATCGCGAAGCGGTGGGCCTCGTCGCGCACGCGCTGCAACAGGTAGAGCGCCTCGGAACCTCGCGGCAGGATCACCGGATAGGGCTGCCCCGCCTGCCACACCTCCTCCAGTCGCTTGGCCAGACCCACCACGGGGATGGAAAGGCCCAACCCGTCCAGTACCTCCTGAGCCGCCTGCACCTGGGGCAGGCCGCCGTCCACCACCACGAGTTGAGGCGGGTAGGCGAACTTCGCGCTCTCCCGCTCCCCGGACGGCAACCGGGACTGCTCCAGGTAGCGGGTGAAGCGCCGTGTGAGCACCTCGGACATGGCCGCCAGATCGTCGGTCGCGTCGGCCACCGCGAACTGCCGGTAGTCCTTCTTGCGCGGCAGCGCGTCCTCGAACACCACCATCGAGCCCACCTGGTTGGTGCCCTGGGTGTGGGAGATGTCGTAGCACTCGATGCGCAGCGGGGCCTCGGCAAGGCCCAATGCGTCCTGCACCTCCTGCAGCGCGGCGGAGCGCGAGGTGAGATCGGAGGCCCGCTTGAGCCGGTGGTGCCCCAGCACCTGCTGTGCGTTCTGCCTGCCGGTCGCGGCGAGTTCCGCCTTCTTGCCCCGCGTCGGCGTGCGCACCTCGACCTTGGTGCCGCGCAGGCCTCGCAGCCACTCGGTGAGGGCGGCCGTGTCCTCGGGCAGATCGGGGACGAGCACCTCGGCGGGAACCTCGTCGGCCTGCGCGCTCGCGTAGGCCTCCTGAATGAGCTGGGTCACCATCTGCGGCACGGTGAGCGGTTCGGTCTTGTCCACCACCCAGCCGCGTTCACCCGTGATGCGCCCATCGCGCACGTAGAACACGTGGGCGGCGGCCTCCATCTCCTCGTCCACAAGGCTGAAGACGTCGGCATCGGTGCCGGGAGCCAGCACGATGGCATTGCGTTCGAGCACGCTTTGCAGCGCGCGGAGCCGGTCCCGCGCCCGCGCCGCCGTCTCGAAGTCCTCCCGCTCGGCCGCGGCCTCCATCTGCTGGGTGAGCTCGCGGATAAGGGGCTTCGCATCGCCCGCGAGCACCTGACACACCCGCTCGGCAAGAGCCCGATGCTCCTCGGGACTCACCCGGCCCACGCATGGCGCGGCGCACTTGTCGATGTAGCCCAGCAGGCAGGGGCGGCCCTGACGCTGCGCCTTGGCGAAAACGCCTGGCGCGCACGTGCGCACGGGAAGCACGGTCAGGAGCGTGTCCACCGTCTCGCGAATCGCCCACGCTTTGGCATAGGGGCCGAAGTAGCGCACCCCCTTGCGCCGCTGCCCCCGCATCACCTGGATGCGCGGGAACTCCTCGTTCATGGTGACGGCGAGGAAGGGGTAGGACTTGTCGTCCTTGAACACCACGTTGAAGCGGGGGTCATACTCCTTGATCCAGGTGTGCTCCAGGATGAGCGCCTCGACCTCGTTGCGCACCACGGTCCACTCCACGGACGATGCGGTGGTCACCATCGCGCGCGTGCGCGAATGGAGTGCCTCAAGCGGCTGGAAGTAGTTGGCGAGCCGGGAGCGCAGGTTCTTGGCCTTGCCCACGTACAGCACGCGGCCGTGGGGGTCACGGAAGCGGTAGACGCCCGGCGAGGTGGGAATGGTGCCGGGCGCGGGCCGGTAGTCCGCGGGCTGAGTCACGTCTGCCAGCCTACGTCGCTGTCAGTGAGCGCCGAGCAGTTCCGCGAGGAAGCGGCCGGTGTGGCTCGTCTCGACGGCGGCGACCTGCTCGGGCGTTCCCTCGGCGATCACCTCGCCGCCACCGGAGCCGCCCTCGGGTCCCATGTCGACCACCCAGTCGGCGGACTTGATGACGTCGAGGTTGTGCTCGATCACCAGCACCGTGTTGCCCTTGTCCACGAGCCCCTGCAGCACCGCGAGCAGCTTGCTCACGTCTTCGAAGTGCAGCCCCGTGGTGGGCTCGTCGAGCACGTAGATGGTGCGCCCCGTGGATCGGCGCTGCAACTCCGAGGCGAGCTTGACCCGCTGCGCCTCGCCACCGGACAGCGTGGGGGCGGGCTGGCCCAGCCGCACATAGCCCAGTCCCACCTCCACGAGGGTGCTCAGGTGGCGCGAGATCGCGGGGATGGCCTCGAAGAAGCGTGCCGCCTCCTCGATGGGCATGTCGAGCACCTCGGCCACGTTCTTGCCCTTGAAGCGCACCTCCAGGGTTTCCCGGTTGTACCGGGCACCCTTGCAGACCTCGCAGG